>NZ_CP083663.1:905104-1206805 GCF_020097815.1 Haloprofundus salinisoli | reverse complement strand
CCGCCGACCGACGGGCGGTGTGGGGACGTCTCGTCAGCCGGTCGTCGATCTGACGGGGGCGGCGAGACGGCGGCGCGTTCGCTCGGTTCGGGGACCGAGGGCGACTGTCAATCGATGGTTCGGCGGATGTAGCCGAGTACGGCTTCGCCGGGTTCGACGTCACGTTCGGGTGCGGAATCCAGATACGTCGCAAGCATCTGTCGGAGTCTCCGGAGTTCGCTGCCGGTGAACGTTTCGTCCTCTTCGACCTTCTCGCGGAGGGCGTGTTCCTGCATCGGTCTCTGCCCAGTGTCGAGCGTGCGCTCGATGGCCGCGAGAACGGCGGCGTGGACGACCCACGACTCGGCGTGCGTGAGGTCGAGTTCGGCTGAGCCGTTGTACGCTGGAGTGGTCATGGCTCGTCCGACGCTACGTCGTCGACAGGTAAAGCCTGCCCGCCCGTGTCACAACCGAAACGTACATCCCCAACCGGAAGAGGTGCCCGATTTCCAACGTCTGCGGCGTATCCAGAAAAGTGGTTCAGAAATTGACTGTAAGATAGTCGGACTCGTTGTCGACGCGGCCGCGATTTCTCACGACACGTCTACTCGAACGCCGCAATTCCGGTTGCTCACCGCGATTGCGATATCTCGCGACACACTACTCGAACGCCGCAATCCCGGTTGCTCACCGCGATTGCGATATCTCGCGACACACTACTCGAACGCCGCAATCCCGGTGAGATCCTTCCCCAACACCAGGGTGTGGATGTCGTGGGTACCCTCGTAGGTGTACACCGTCTCCAGATTCGAGAGGTGCCGCATCGGCGAGTAGTCGGTCGTGATGCCGTTGCCGCCGAGCATCTCGCGGGCGATTCGCGCCTGATCGCGCGCCATCCGCACGTTGTTGCGCTTGGCCATCGACACCTGCTCGGATCGGAGATCGCCGCGCTCTTTCAACTCGGCGAGACGGTACGCCAGCAGTTGGCTCGTCGTGATTTGAGTCGCCATCTCCGCGAGTTTCTCCTGTTGAATCTGGAAGCGCGCGATGGGACCGCCGAACTGCTCGCGGTCGGTTGCGTACTGCCGCGCCGTCTCGAAACAGTCGCGCGCGGCCCCGACCGCGCCCCACGCGATGCCGAACCGCGCCTGCGTGAGACACGACAGCGGGCCCTTCAGCCCCTCGACGCCCGGGAGGACGTTCTCCTCGGGAATGCGGACGTCGTTGAGACCGATTTCGCCCGTGATGGACGCGCGCATCGAGAGTTTGTCGTCTATCTTGTTCGTCGTCACGCCGTCGCGGTCGGTTTCGACGAGGAAGCCGCGAATCGGTGACCCGTCGGCGGAGGCGTCGCGCGCCCAGACCACGGCGACGTCGGCGATGGGCGAGTTCGTGATCCACGTCTTCGAGCCGTTGAGGACGTACTCGTCGCCGTCCCGAGAAGCGTTCGTCGCTTCTCGGGGGTCAGCCGAGGCTTCCTCGGCGGAGTCGCGCTCCGCACGGGTCTCCATCCCCGCGGGGTTCGACCCGTGGTTCGGCTCGGTCAGCCCGAAACAGCCGACGGCGTCGCCGGTTCCCAGATCCGGCAGCCAGCGCTCTTTCTGCTCTTCGCTGCCGAAAGCGTGGATGGGGTACATCACGAGCGCACCCTGCACGCTCGCCATCGACCGGATGCCCGCGTCGCCGGCCTCCAACTCCTGCATCAGCAGTCCGTAGGCGCGCTCGCCCACGTCCGGGAGGCCGTAGCCGTCGAGGTTCGGCGCGTAGAAGCCGAGTTCGCCCATCTCACCGATGAGTTCCTCGGGGAACGTCCCCGCCTCGTAGTGGTCGCCGATCTCCGGCTTGACCTTCTCGTCGACGAATCGGCGGGCGGTGTCGCGAATCATCCGCTCCTCCTCGTCGAGGTCGGCCTCCAGATCTACGTAATCGAGCATGTACGACTCTGCGCGGCGTCGTGTGAAAAAGCGTTCGCAAATGTTGCCTGTTGACGCGCCGGACGGGTCGTCTCGGCGCTAGGACTCTCCGGCCGTCACGTCCACCACGTCGGCGATATACGGGAGGTCGTCGCGCTTCTCGAAGCGGAAAACGACCCGGTTTCCCGGGTCGACGCGGTTGAAGCCCTCTCGGTCGATTCGGTAGCCGTAGGAGTTCCCCGTCGGTACGTCCGCGACGTTCTCGGGTTCGTACAGCGTGAGAACGATGCTGTACTCGACTCGTTCGTACGCGGACCCCAACGTCGTGGCCATCCCCTCGCTGACCGAAAGCGAGCCGTCTTCGAAAGTCGACGACCCGTCGTCGTCGTATCGAATCGTCTGAAGGCCGAGCGAAATCGGTGCGCGGTTGACGACCGGGCCGTCTGTCGGCCGGACTTCTGCGTACGGACGGTTGCTCCGCTCGTCGGTCACACGGACGTTCTTCCACTCGACGGCCGCGACGACGGTCGGTGACGAGAAGACGTCGGTTCCGAGACAGCCAGCAGTCGCCAGCGACCCGGCGGCGACTCCACAGGTTGCGAGGAATTTGCGCCGCTTGTTGGAGGACATCACCGCGTCAGTTCCGTCGAAATTGATAAGTGTCTTGTTACTTCGCGTCCCTTCAGATTTCGGCCGCCCGCTTGGTGCGGCGTTCCTCGCGGACGCGCTTCGCGTGCGCGACGAAGTTGTCGAACAACTGTTTAGCCTCGCAGGCGGCGTCGAACTTCTTAGTCGTGATGCCCGCGAGCACCGTGTTGACCCGCTCGTCGCCGAGTCGCTCGCGCTTGCCGTCGGTCACCTCGCGCGCGGTTTCCGTGTCGTACTCGGGGTGGAACTGCACGCCGTAGCTGTTGCCCTTTCGGAAGGCGTGGACGCCAAACTCGTTTTTGGCCAGTAGCTCCGCACCCGGCGGCAGTTCGAGGACGGCGTCGCCGTGAGTCGTGAAGACGGTGAAGCGCTCGCCGATGCCGTCGAACAGCGGGTCGTTGTCGAGGTGTTCGATCTCGTTGTAACCGATTTCGAACTGGTCCATCCCGCCGACGCGGCCGCCGAGCGCCTCTGCGAGCACTTGGTGGCCGTAACAGACGCCGAGAATCGGGATGTCTCTCTCGGCAGCCTCGGCGACGTAGTCGACGAGCGGCGGAATCCACTCTTCGTCCCAGTACACCGACGCGCGGGAACCGGTGACGACGACGCCGTCGTACTCGTAGCTGTCGGGCAGCTCTCCCTCGCTGGCGGCGAACTCCACGAGGTCGGCGTCGAGTTCGCGTCTGAAGTTTCGTCTGGTGCTTTCGCTGCCGTGAGAGGCGTCGAGAAGCGCAAAGCGGAGTCTGCTCATGCTGGAGCATCAGGCTCTCGGGCCTGAAAGGCGTTGCGTCCGGGCGAATCCTGCCGACGTCTGTGTGGCGCGTCTCAGAGGTACTCCACGTCGGAGTGGTCCTCTAGAAACGCCAGGAGGCAGTCGTTGACGTCCTTCGACGCCTCGACGCCGACGAGGTGACCCGCGTCCTCGACTGCCTCGAACGTCCCTCGCGGGAGGTCGTCGGCGAGCTCGCGGCCGCGTTCGACGGGCCACGTCGAATCCGCGGTCCCGTGGAGGACGAGACTCGGAACCGTCACCTCGTACAGTCGGTCGCTCACGTCGAATCGCTCGACGGCGCTCGTCTGTGCGTCCCACGCCCCCGGCGACGCGTCCTCGTCGGCGCGCCACGCGACGATTCGGTCGACGGCGTCGGGATGGCGCTCGACGAACGACGACGAGAGGGCCGCTTCGGTCGCCCGGCGGAGGTCGTCTCGGTCGTCGGGACTCCCGTACAGCGGCGTGAACTCCAACCCATCTCCCGTCGCGGCGGTACTCAGAAGCGTCAAACTCGCCACGCGGTTCGACGAGAGCGCGGTCCGGAGTGCGACCATCCCACCGAGACCCGCGCCGACGAGATGCGCCTTCCGGACGCCGTGGTCTGCGAGGACGACTTCGAGGTCCTGTGCGAGTTCGCCGACGGTGTACGATCCGTCCGGAGCGTCCGACTGCCCGACGCCGCGCTGGTCGTAGACGAGGCTCTCGAACGGACCGGCGACGGCGGCGTGCTGCCAGCCCCACTGCCACGCGCCGTACCCCGCGTCGCCGACGAACGCGACGGTTTCGCCGTCGCCGTCGGTCTGGTAGTGAAGCGAGACGCTGCCGTTCGTTGCAGTAGCCATTGTCGGTAGCTCACGCGTCGACACCGTCAGCGTTGCGTCTGCGGATCGCGAAAAAAGCGTACCCGCCTACGCGTTCAGGACGTTCCGGAGCACGTCCGGCGCGCGTTCGAGCGCTTCGTCGAGGTCGTCGGCGTTCGGACCGCCGCCTTGCGCGAAGTCCGCGGGGCCGCCGCCGCCGCCACCGACCATCCCGGCGAGTTCGCCGACGACTTCGCCGGCGTTGATGGCGACACCGTCGGGGACGCTGACGACGAACTGGGCGCTGCCGCCGGCCCCGCTGCCGAGCACGGCGACTTTCCCCTCCTCGGAGAGCGCGTTGGCCGTCGCGCGGAGCTCGTCGGTGTCGCCGTCGAATCGCTGGACGACTGCTGGCGTGCCGCCGACGTCTATCTCCTCGGCCTCGGCCGCGGCGCGCGCCTCGGCGAGTTCCCGCTTGAGGCGGTCGATCTGCTTGCCGCGCTCCTTCCACTCGGTGAAGAACCGCTCGGCGGTCTCGGGGACGTCCTCGGGGTTGACGTCGAGAACTTCCGCGGCCTCGTACAGCGCGTTCTCCGTCTGATGGGTCGCGCGAATCGCGGCGTCGCCCGCGGCGAAGACGATACGCTCGACGCCGTCCTGCACCGGCTCGGTCGAGAGAATTTTGATAGTGCCGATGTCGCCGGTGCGCTTGACGTGGGTGCCGCCGCAGGCCTGGATGTCGTCGGCGACCTGGATGAGTCGAATCTGCTCGCCTGGCGGGATGCCGCCCTGGTAGAGGTCGAAGCCGTACTTCTCCTGGGCGTCGTTGCGGTCGGGCCACTCCTGTTTCACCGGGATGTTGTCGCGGACGAGTCGGTTGGCGACGCGCTCTATCTCCTCGACCTGCTCGCGCGTGAGGCGCTCGTAGTGGGTGATGTCGAAGCGTGACCGCTCGACACCCTTCTGCGCACCCGCCTGCCGGACGTGGTCGCCGACGACCTCTCGGGCCGCGTAGCCGACGATGTGCGTCGCGGTGTGGTGCTGCATGAGGCTGCGGCGGCGGTCGATGTCGACCCGGCCGCGGACGAACTCGCCCTTACCGGGGTCGGCGTCGGTCCGGTGGAGGATGACGCCGTCGCGGCGCTGGACGTCGCTCACCTCGACGGAGCCGTCGTCGGAGACGAGGTGGCCGTAGTCGGCGGGCTGGCCGCCGCCTTCGGGGTAGAACATCGTCTGGTCCAACACGACGTCGTAGCCGTCCTCGCGCTCGAACACGTCGAGGACGACGGCCTCGAACTCCGTGCGCTCCTGGTCGTCGTAGTAGAGCTGTTCGGTTTCGGGCAGGTCCGAGAACCGTTGGTCGCGCTCGGTCGCCTCCTCGGTCTGCTGGGGCGTCTCGTGGCGCGCGGCGACGAGCGAGTAGAAGTCGTCGGGAATCTCGACGTCGACGTCGCGCTCGTCGGCTATCTCCCGCACCATGTCCGGCTGGATGCCGTGGCTGTCGTACAGTTCGATGAGCTCCTGCGTCGGAATCGGCTCGCCCCTCTCGGCGTACTCCTCGGCCAGTTGGCGGACGCGGCGGCCGCCGCGTTCGAGCGTCTCTCTGTATTTGCGCTCCTCGGTGCGGACGATGTCCCGAATCGTGTCGCGGTTCTCGTAGCCGAGGCGCTTGGCCTGCATGTCGACGAGTTCGTCCAGCGGCGCGTCGACGCCGACGTTGTCGACCAGCCGCTTCGTTCGTCGGAGGACCATCCGCGAGAGGTAGCCTGTCCCCACGTTCGAGGGGACGATGCCGTCACCGAACATGTACGCGAGCGCCCGGCAGTGGTCCGCGATGGCGTAGATGTCCTCCAGCGGCCGCATCAGCGCCGTCAACTCGTCGGCGTCGACGTCGAGCTGCTCGGCGATCTCCGAACGCGCCGTCTTCATGTCCTCGGCCTCGTCGATGTCCATGACGCCCGCCAGTTTCGCGGCGCGGTGGACGAGCCCCTCTTCCTCGTCGCTGTGGTCGATTCCCGCGTTCTCCTTGAGGAACCGAATCATGTCGGGATAGACGGCCTCGTACACCGTCGGCGTCCCCTGGCTCATCCACGTCCAGCGCTCGAGGCCGTAGCCGGTGTCGACGATGTACGTGTCCATCGGCGAGTAGCGGTTGCCGTCCTTCAGCTCGTACTCGCCGTCGGGGTCCTGTTCCATCGACATGAAGACGAGCGTCGCCAGCTCTGCGCCTTTGTAGATGACTTCGATGGCGGGTCCGGCGTTGCCGCCGCCGACCCACGGGTCCTCGATGTACGTGATCTCCTCGATGTTCGCGCCGAGACTCTCGAAGAACTCGTCGCAGTACTGTACCGTCTCGTCCTTCCAGTACACCTCGCCCTCGTAGGCGTACTGGTCGCCGACCTCCTCGCGTGCGTTGAACGCGTGGTGGGCCATCATCTCGAACGCCATCGTGTGCCGACCCGTCTTGCCGACGTTGTCGATGTCCTGCATCCGGATGCACGGCTGGCTGATACAGAGGGGGTTCGCCGGCGGCGGCGTCTCGCCCGACGTGACGAGCGGTTGGAAGTCGTAGATGGACGCCTGCGTCAACAGCACGTCGTCGCGCCAGCGGTTCGCCGCGACCGGGTACGGTTCGATGCGGGTGTGGCCGTTCTCCTCGAAAAAGGAGAGGAACTCCTCGCGCATCTCCTCCATCGTGTGCGACTCGGCGAACCCGGGGTCGCCGATGAAACTGTACTCGTCGCACGGCGGTTCGCCGCACGTCTCGCGGTCGTGATCCCGCGTCCAGAAGTGGGCACCGCAGGAGACGCACTCCTTGCGATCGAACTCGTTCTCCTCGAAATAGTCGAGACGATACTCCGATTCGAGACTGCTCATTGGTTCTGTTTGGCCCATGACCGGCTAAAAGGGTTCGGGAACGCCGGGCGCGCTCTCCGATCGATTCGTCGGGAGCAAGCGTTAGGCGATGGGCGTACCTTCCCGAAGCTCTGGAGAGGACCCAGACCCGAGGGCTTCCCGACGGACGCTTGCTGCGATGGCGCGACGGCCCCTCGTGATGCGGTATCGGACCCCGAGCCGCCCGAATAGCCATCTCTCGGGCCCAGAAGATGACGTATTTGGATTTTCTCGTCGGTCGACTTGCTCCGGAATCATTATATTGCTGCTGGAACACTCACTGGAGTAATACTGTCTCCCATGTCATCCGAACCGTCGGTCAGGGTACTTCTCGTCGCAGACGCTCCAGTCGAGAGCGTCGATACGGTCCTCGACGCCGACGAGACGCTCTCGGTCCGCCGATGCGGCTTCGATGCCGTCGACGACCACCTCGCGGACGTCGACTGTCTCGTTCTCACCGACACGTTCTCACTCTCGGGTGCCGCGCGCGAGATTCCGACGGTTCTCTGTACGCACGGGTCGCCGACTACGGTCGACAGACCAGCGCGATACGACGCGTTCGCGCCCGCCGAGACGCCGTCGGTGCTGCCGGCGCAGGTTCGGTGGGCGACGCGCCGCAACGACAGCGTAAATCGCCGTCGAATCGCCAAACTACACGAGGGAGCCGCGACGCTCATCGCCGCTCGCTCCGCCGACGAACTGTACCACTCCACCGTCGACATCGCTTGCCGCATTCTCGCGTTCGACACCTGCTTCGTTGCCGTCGTGGAAAGCGAACCGACGGCCGCGCGGCTGGACGACGACGCGGTCGACGAGTGGGTCGTCCCGAAGGCGATTCGGCCGCCGTCGGCGCACGTCGACGAGATTCCAGTGTCGGACGGCGTCGCGGGGCAGACGTACCGAACCGGCGAGTCGTTGCTCGTCGACGACCTGCGTGCACACCCGCTGGCCAAACCCTCGGACCCCGCTTACCGGTCGGGTATCAGCGTCGCACTCGGCGACGACGCAGTCTTTCAGGCGACTGCGACCCGGCCCGACGCGTTCGACGAGACGGACCTCCACCTCGCGGAGCTGCTCGTGACGTACGCGACGGAGACGCTGTCTCGCATCCGCTCGGAGGAGGCGCTTCGGCAGCGCCGCGAGGACATCGCCCGCCTTCACGACGCTACGGCGGATCTCGTCGGCTGTGCGGACGAAGACGAACTGTACCGGCGCGCGATCGCCGCCGCCGAGAACGTGCTCTCGCTCGACTCCTGTTACGTCCGGACGGTCGAGGACGGTCGGTTCGTCGTCCGCGCGGAGTCCGACCGCTCTCCCGACTGGGAGATGGCCGCCATTCCCGTCGACTACGGCGTTACTGGTCGAACGCTCCGTGAAAACAGGTCGTTTCTGGTCGAAGACGTTCGAAGCGACCGGCGCGCCGACCCCGTAGACTCGGGCTATCGGTCGGTACTCAGCATCCCCATCGGCGACGCGGGCGTGTTTCAAGCGCTGTCGGCGACGCCCGGCGCGTTCGACGAAAAGGATCTGGAGTTCGCCGAGATTCTGGTCTCCTACGTTCGGACGACGCAGTCGCGCATCCGTTCCGAGCGGGCGCTCCGCACGAGAGAACAGGAACTCACCGCCGAGCGCGACCGATTCAGCGCGCTGTTCGAGAACGTCCCCGACGCCGCCGTCGCCTACGAGTTCGTCGACGGCGAACCCATCGTCAGGCGCGTCAACTCGGCGTTCGAGGAGATATTCGGCTACGACGCCGACACCATCGTCGGCGAGAACGTCGACGAGTACATCGTCGGCGAGAGCGTCGACGAAGCCGACCCGAGCTCCGCCCCGCGACTCAACCGGCAACTGCAGGACGGCGAGAATCTGCGCCGCGAATGTCGACGACTCACGGCCGACGGCCCGCGGGAGTTCCTGCTCCACGTCGTCCCGCTGGCCATCGGCGAGACGAACGTCGCCGGCTTCGCCATCTACACCGACATCACCGAGCGAACCCGCCGTGAGAAGCGCCTCACCAGACAGAACGAGCAGTTAGAGGAGTTCGCCCACATCGTCTCTCACGACCTGCGAAACCCCTTGTCGGTCGCCGTCGGCCACCTCTCGCTCGCGCGCGAGACCGGCTCCGAGGAGTCGTTCGAGGCCGTCGAGCGGTCGTTGGGCCGGATGGACGACCTCATCGACGACCTGCTCTCGCTGGCGCGGGCGGGCCGAACCGTCGAGGAGCGGACGCCGCTGGACGCCACCGAGATCGCGGCGCGGGCGTGGAGCGGCGTCGACACCGCGGACGCGACGATTCACTCCGAGGGGCCGATACCCGTCGACGCCGACGAGAGCCGACTGCGCGAACTGTTTGAGAACCTCTTTCGCAACGCAATCGAACACGGCGGCGACGCGGTCACCGTCTCGGTCGGTCCGGCCGACGACGGGTTCTTCGTCGCCGACGACGGCCCCGGCGTCGACGAGGCCGACCGTGAACGCGTCTTCGACCGCGGCTTTTCGACCGGTGGCGACGGCATCGGTGTCGGCCTCCACATCGTCCGCACTATCGCGGAGGCGCACGACTGGTCGGTGACCGTCTGCGACAGCCCCGACGGCGGCGCTTGCTTCCACTTCGTCACCGACGAAGCGGGCGAGCAAGCCGACGCATCCGACGCCGACCTCTCGGAGGAGGCGTTTCCGACGCTCGATACGAACCGCGCCGCGCGCGGCAAGTAAACCGTCGCATCCGCGCGGCGAGCAACCCGCTCGAAGTGAGTCTCGCTCTCGAACGGTGCAGTTCTACGCCGACTCGACGGCCGCGGCGATGTGGTCGAGCGCGTCCTCGACGTCTGACGCCGAGACGCCCCAGTTCGTGCAGAGTCGGACGGTCGTGTCGCCGAACGCGCCGCAGGCGACGCCCTCGTCGACGCAGGCGTCGACGAACTCGTTCGCGGTGAGACCCGCGCCGGCCACGTCGACGACGACGATGTTCGAGTCGGGGACGGTGGCGGTGAGACCCGGGAGATCGTCCAGTCCAGCCGCGAGCGTTCGGGCGTTCTCGTGGTCCTCGGCGAGTCGGTCGACGTTTTCGAGCGCCAGGAGGCCGGGCGCGGCGATGACACCGGCCTGCCGCATCCCGCCGCCGAGCAGTTTTCGCGTACGGCGCGCGCGGTCGATGTACGCCGCGTCGCCGGCGAGAACCGAGCCGACGGGCGCGCCGAGGCCCTTCGAGAGACAGAACATCACGCTGTCGACGTTCTCGACGAGCGCCTTCGGGTCCTCGTCGAGCGAGACGGCGGCGTTGAAGATGCGCGCGCCGTCGAGGTGGACCGGCACGCCGAGGTCGTGGGCGGCCTCGGCCGCGGCGTCGATGTGCTCCTTCGGGACGGCGACGCCGCCGCGGCTGTTGTGGGTGTTTTCGAGCGTCAGCAAGCCGGTGCCGGGTCGGTGGAGGTCCTCTTCGACGTAGCGCTCGCGCACCTGCTCGGGCGTGGGAACGCACCGGTCGCCGCAGTCGATGGTCCGGACCTGCAGTTGGGAGAGTTGGGCGATACCGCCGAGTTCCCACTTGACGACGTGGGCTTCCTCGTCGCAGAGCAGTTCCTGACCGCGGTCGGTGTGGACTCTGGCGGCGATCTGGTTCCCCATCGTCCCCGAAGGGACGTACAGAGCGGCTTCCTTGCCGACGAGGTCGGCGGCGCGGCGTTCGAGTTCGTTGACTGTGGGGTCGTCGCGGTAGACGTCGTCGCCGACGTCGGCGTCGCGGGCGGCCTCGCGCATCTCCTCGCTCGGCCTCGTGACGGTGTCGCTGCGGAGGTCTATCATCGTCGGAGTCCTCTCGCCGGACGCGCAAATAGTCGCGGGTCTCGGCGACGGTTGTGGTTTCTCCGACCGCTTCGAATCGGCGTGCCCGTCCCCCGAACGGTATCGATAGTAACGACCGTAACGCAACGTCGCTATCAACCTCGTTCGGAACGATTCGGTGTGAACACTGATTCGGAAACGACGCCCCGACGAACGTGGTTCCGACGGCCCACGCCGCACGCGCGCGCCGTCGCTGAGGCGCTGTTCGTCACGCTGCTGTGGTCGAGTTCGTACGTGCTCGTCAGAACCGGGCTCGAATCGATACCACCGCTGACGTTCGCCGGTCTCCGGTACGCGCTGGCGGCGGTTCTCCTGTGGCCGCTGCTGCTCTGCCGCGGAAGCCTTTCGTCGGTACGGGGTCTCTCGCGGCGCGAGTGGATTGTGATCGGTTCGCTCGGCGTGACGATGTACGCGCTGACGCAGGGCGCACAGTTCGTCGCCCTCGTCTCGCTGCGGGCGGCGACGGTCAGTCTCGCGCTCACGCTCACACCCGTCGTCGTGGCCATCGTGGGCGTCGCCGTCCTCGCCGAGCGACCGACCGTTCGGCAGTGGGTCGGCGTCGCCGCCCTCGTCGTCGGCGCGGGCCTGTACGTCGGTCCGGTTACGGTGGGCGGCGACGGTGCGGGAACGGGGCTCGCGGCGGCCGCCGCCGCCCTCGGCGGCAACGCGGCAGCCGCACTTCTCGGCCGCCGCGTCAACCGCGACGGTCCTTCACCTCTGGTCGTGACGACGCTCTCGATGACGGTCGGCGGCGGGTTGCTTCTCGCCGTCGGGACGACGCTCCAAGGCGTTCCCGTGCTGTCGCATCGGTCGTGGCTCATCGTCGGGTGGCTCGCGGCCGTCAACACGGCGTTTGCGTTCACGCTCTGGAACCGAACGCTGCGGACGCTCTCGGCCGTCGAGTCGAGCGCCATCAACAACACGATGCTCGTCCAAGTGGCGGTTCTTGGCTGGCTCTTTCTCGGCGAACCGCTCTCGCCGACCGCGTGGGTCGGCCTGCTGCTCGCGGCAGCGGGCGCGTTCGCGGTTCAACGCCGATGAGCGAACTCGGCGTCGTCTCCGCCGACCCCTGTCGCCAGTTCGATACGCTGATGATTGACGGTACCGAGCGCCCGGTATGACTCCGAACGACTCGATTCCGCTGCGTGTGCAGGTGGTTCCGCTCGGGTTCGAGTACGCTCGGTTTCGGGACCCGGTGTTTCGGTGGCGCGCGGACAAGGTCGTCGCCATCGAACACGTCGATGCCGCCGATATCGACTATCTGGACGCGTTTCTCGCCGAACTTGAGGGGAACGATCGTATCGACCTCGAACTCCGAACATGCGACATTTTCGACCTCTACGACGCGCTCGGAAGCATCGCCGGGACCATCGACGACCACGCCGACGACGAGGTGTTCGTCAACCTCTCGGGCGGCAGCAAAGTAACCGCCATCGCGGGGATGATCGCCTGCATGGCGACCGGCGCGACACCGTTCTACGCCAAACCCGACTACGGGCCCGACGGCCGGGCGGTCCCCGCGGAGCCACTGCACGACGCGGTCGAGTCGGTGTTCGCGCTCCCGACGTATCCCATCGACGCGCCCTCGCCGACGCTCGTCGCGTTCCTCTCGTACATCGGCGCCGAGACCGACGAGGCGACCGGCCCCGGCGGCCGCTCCCGCGGACCGAACAAGAAGGACCTCATCGACTTCGCGCGTGAACACGACTTCGACTTCGTCGCGACCTCGGAGGCGACGACCGAGAAAGCCTACTACCGACTGCTCGACTCGCGCGTCCTCGACCCGCTTCTCGCCCGCGGCTACGTCGAAACCGAGCGAATCGGCCGCCGGACGCACGTCACGCTCACGAGCGACGGCGAGAACGCGCTCCGGGCGTTCCGGCATCTGGTCACGTGAGTACCAGTCTACGGCCAGCGACAGCGGTGGCGCGCGGCTCCGTCGCCCTTCGTGGCGACGGGTCGCGCGTGAGGGATGAGTGAGCGTCGACGCGAAGCAGAGACGTGAGCGAATCGGTTGGGGAGGATGTGGCTGGTGCGGTGCTGTGCGGTCTCTCGGCGCGCCCGGATGCAGCGACACAACCTGCACTTATGGTCTATCTCGTAGCGGTCTCGACCTCTACGTGAGCATCCACACACGGACCCATCCTCTTCGCCCCGAATTCACGAAACGCAGACGACAACTCCGAAAACCGTAACCCCCCACCGAAAGAATCCCCGACCCATGGACCCGCGTATCCGCGAACACGCACAGACCATCGTCGATCACTCGACGGATATCGAAGCGGGCGACAACGTCGTCGTCCACATGCCGAGCGAGGCCGAGGACCTCGCCGTCGCGCTCCACGAACTCATCGGCGACCGCGGGGCGAACCCCATCTACCTCAACAACTCCGACCGCGCCGAGCGGGCGTTCCTGCGCGCGCGCGAAGACGACTTCGACACCCCGGCGCACAAACTCGCGCTCTACGAGGAGATGGACGTCTACATCGTCGCGCGAAGCGGCGGCAACGTCTCCGAGAAAGCCGACGTCGACCCCGAGACCAACGCCGCCTTCCGCCGCGCCGAGCGCGAAATTCTCCACGAGCGCCTCTCGAAGACGTGGTGTCTCACCCAGTATCCGACGACGGGCCACGCCCAGCTCGCCGGAATGAGCACCGAAGCCTACGAGAACTTCGTCTGGGACGCCGTCACGCTCGACTGGGCCGCCCAGCGGGAGTTCCAACAGCAGATGGTCGACATCATGAACGACGCCGACGAGGTGCGCATCCGGTCGGGCGAGGAGACCGACCTCACGATGCGTCTCGCGGGCAACGAGACCATCAACGACTACGGCGAGGCGAACCTCCCCGGCGGCGAGGTGTTCACCGCGCCGGTCAAGGACAGCGTCGAGGGCGACGTCTACTTCGACATGCCGCTGTACCGCTACGGCCGCGAAATCGAGGACGCGCGCCTGACGTTCGAGGACGGAAAGGTCGTCTCCTACAGCGCCGAGCGCAACGAGGAACTGCTTTCGAGCATCCTCGACACCGACGAGGGGTCGCGCTACCTCGGCGAACTCGGCATCGGGATGAACCGCGCCATCGACCAGTTCACCTACAACATGCTGTTCGACGAGAAGATGGGCGACACCGTCCACATGGCCGTCGGCAGCGCCTACGAGGAGTGCGTCGGCGAGGAGAACGAACTCAACGAGTCCGCCGAGCACGTCGACATGATCGTCGACATGAGCGAGAACTCCGCCATCGAAGTCGACGGCGACGTGGTGCAGCGTAACGGCACGTTCGTCTTCGAAGAAGACTTCGAATGAGAATCCATTAGAACCTCGTACTCCCTCCGTTTTCGGTGTTTAGACACTTGTCCGAGCGGAGCGCCGCTGCATCAGCGCTCCGGCGATCGTCCAGAGGCCACCGAGAACGGATACTGCCGTCCCGACGAGTGTGAGAGCAACCCATGCTCCCCACAGATACAGTGTGACATCGAAGAAACTGACCGAAACCGAAGTTTCGAACCACTGAGGGAGTCTCCCGAGACCTGAGCCGAGGAACAACAATACCGTTCCGGCGACGTTCGCCGCGGCCCCCAACTGCAGTATGAGTCGTTGGCGCGGTTCGAGACGCGCAAACCGCTCGGCCACCGCCAAAATCAATGCGCTTGCAGCGACGAACGTCGCTGCGAGTCCCAAGGCGAGTCCGAAAGCGACGAGCAGTCCGGCGACGAACCCGTCGCCGCGCGGTCCCGTTGAGGCAGACGAGAGTGTAGACCAACTGTAAACAAACGTCGCAAGCGCAGCGAGAATTCCGCCGGCAGCGACGCCGATGGACCGGGTACTGGGACGCATACGTTACTGTTCCGACTAGTTCGTAGTAAGTATTCTCTCGCTGCTAGCCGTCAAAAACCGAGCGTTTATTTCGTCTTCCGGGGGGTTCACGCCGCGTGTATCATCTTTCGTACGTCCTCTTCCGACGGCGAGATACCGTGGTTCGACTTCGCGTGTGTCTGGACGAATTCGATGAGTTCGGCTTCGTCCTCCGAGACGATGTCGAAGTCGCAGTCGAATCCGTGTTCCCGGCAGGTCACCCTGTTGCTCACTTCGGTTCGCTTGCGACACGTCGTCTGGCGGCGTAAATCGGCATCTCTGCGTTCTGACCCGCTTCGATTACTCAGTGTCGAGTCGTCGCCCTCAAAAGGGGTCCGCCCGCGGGCGAAACACCGCCCGCGAACGAAGCGCCGTGGGCTACGCGACTCCGCCGCGAGAGCGTCCGAGACGGGACCGCAGCCGCAGTCCCAGGAGACGGACGAACTTTCCCGGCGAGTCGGGGAAGAGACCCAGCTGTTCGAGAAACGCCATCCGGTCCCAAATCGTCCACATCTCGACGCACCGACCCGCTTCGAATCGGGCGAAGTTCGCCCCGGAGAGTTCGAACGACTCGCCGGTCGCCGGGAGGCCGATCTCGGTCGCCGCCCCCGTCTGAGTCCCGCGTTGGGTGAACCGCGCTGCGACCGTCTCGCCAGTCTCGAACACCTCGTGGAGTTCGGTCTCGAAGTCCGGGACGACACCGAAACTCTCTTCGAGATACGTTCGGTAGGCGTCGCGTCCTTCGAACGTGCCGAACGGGGTGTGAACCACCGCATCGGCGGCGAAGAGGTCGTCGAACCCGGAGAGCTCCCCGGCCCAGACCTCCTCGATAATCCGCTCGAAGCGACTCGCATTCGTCTCTACGCCCGATTCTGTCTGTGTCATACGAACTAGATATTCGCCTCGAAACGAGATATCTCTTCGCTCGAGTCGCCGGCGGGTGCCACCCTCGCGTGCGCAACACAGGATCTCCCCTCTATCGGCCCCGGGGGGGTCCCCGGACGGTGTCGCGGTCGAGGCGCTATCGAGCAGTTACACTCGAAGGTAGCGGACGTGGTTCACCGAGAAACGAGCCAACTCGCGCCGCGTCTACTCCTCGATGTCGAGGTCGAACTGCTGGTTCTCGACGACGGCGTTGAGAACGACGCTCGTGTTCGACTCGCGGATGTCGGCGTCGGTGAGCAGCTCCTTGATCTGCCTGTTCATGCCGTCGGTGTCGGTGAACTTGCCGATGGCGATGACGTCGTAGTCGCCCGTCACCTCGTACACCGAAATCATCTGCTTCTGTTCCTGCAGGCGGTCGGTGATGTCGGGGAGCGCGCTCCCCTCGACTTTCAGTTGGATGATCGCCGTCACGTCGTAGCCGAGCGCGCCGTAGTTGACGATGGGGGTGTAGCCTTCGACGACGCCTTCCGCCTCCAGATCGCGGAGGTGGTTCGAGATGGTCGTGACCGACACGTCCAGTTCTTCGGCGAGACTGCGGAGACTCGCACGCCCGTCGCCGAGCAGTGCGTTGATGAGTTTTGCATCGAGGTTTTCGTACGTCATCACACCCACGCACACACTGGGGGCATTAGAATTTAACGAATATCCAATTCTACCCCGATGTCGGACGTTTTGCGGTAAGCGATAAGGTCTTTATACTGGGTGTACACGCATTGGCTGTCCAGAAACATGACGGACGAAAACGTATCTCCAGACGGGGGGTTGAGTGCCGAAGCGCAGGGAGTCATCGACGAGATCGAGGAGCAGAACGTCGATTTCCTCCGCCTGCAGTTCACCGACATTCTCGGGACGGTGAAGAACGTCGCCGTCCCGGCCAGTCAGGCCGAAAAGGCGTTCACCGAAGGCATCTACTTCGACGGATCGAGCATCGAAGGGTTCGTGCGCATCCAGGAGTCCGACATGCGCCTCAAGCCGGACCCGTCGACGTTCGCGATTCTGCCGTGGCGGCAGCGCGAGGAGGGCGCATCCGCCCGACTCATCTGCGACGTCATCAACACCTCGACGGGCGAACCGTTCAAGGGTGACCCCCGCTACGTGCTGAAGCAGGCTATCGCCCGCGCCGAAGAGATGGGCTACGACATCAACGCCGCGCCCGAACCCGAGTTCTTCCTCTTCGAGGAGGACGAGGAGGGCCGCGCGACGACGAAGACCAACGACGCCGGCGGCTACTTCGACCTCGCGCCGAAAGACCTCGCCTCCGACGTCCGTCGCGACATCATCTACGGCCTCGAATCGATGGGCTTCGAGATCGAAGCCAGCCACCACGAGGTCGCCGAGGGCCAACACGAGATCAACTTCACCTACGACGACGCGCTGACGACGGCCGACAACGTCGGCACGTTCCGCACGGTCGTTCGCGCCATCGCCGCCGAACACGACCTGCACGCGACGTTCATGCCAAAGCCCATCGCGAAGATCAACGGCTCGGGGATGCACACCCACATCTCGCTGTTCGAAAACGGCGAGAACGCGTTCCACGACGACGACGACGAGTTCAACCTCTCGGAGACCGCGAAACAGTTCCTCCAGGGCATCCTCGAACACGCGCCCGCCATCACCGCCGTCTCGAATCCGACGGTGAACAGCTACAAGCGCCTCGTCCCCGGCTACGAGGCCCCCGTCTACGTCGCCTGGTCCGACCGCAACCGCTCGGCGCTCATCCGCAAACCGGCCGCGCGCGTCCCGGCCGCGAGCCGTATCGAAGCGCGCTTCCCCGACCCGTCGTGTAACCCGTACCTCGCGCTCGCCGCGCTCATCCACGCCGGGCTCGACGGCATCGAGCGGGAACTCGAAGCGCCCGACCCCGTCCGCGAGAACATCTACGAGTTCGACGAACAGAAGCGCGAAGAGTACGGCATCGAGACGCTCCCGTCGAACCTCGGCGAGGCGCTCGACGCGCTCGAAGAGGACGAGGTCGTCCAGAGCGCGCTCGGCGAACACATCTACGAGAAGTTCCACGAGGCGAAGTCGCAGGAGTACGACGACTTCCGCATTGACGTCTCCCAGTGGGAGCTCGACCGCTACCTCGAAACGTTCTAAACGGTCGACTCAGGTCGTCCGAGACGTTCCACCGCCGCTTTTTTCGCCACCGACACGCGCCGCCAGCGTCGGCAAGGCCACGAGAAGCGAGATTCCCACCGCCCCCGCGACGAGCGAGGCGACCAGACCCGGTTCCGCGAAGTACGCGGTCGTCCACGGCACCCCCGAGAGGACGACGCCGACGACCGCCACGGGGAACGAGACGGCCGTTCCGGAGGCGTCGAGACGCCCCCACACGACCCCGCCGGCTATCGCCGCGCCCAGCGCCATCGCAACCGGACCGAGTTCCGATGGGACGCCGCTGTACGCCACCGCGGCGAGTCCGACCGCGGCCGCAACTGCCGCGACGGCGAACGCGCGGGCGGGGTCGCCGTCGGCGATGCGGAGCGCCACCGCGAGATACGCCATCCCGACGCCGACGCCGACGGCTACGTCCACGAGATAGTGGACCCCGAGGACGAGTCGCGCGAGACAGACGAGGCCGATTACCGTCCCCGCGACGAGCGTCCGCTTGCGCCGGTTCCAGACGTCGAGCACCGCCGCCGCGCCGCCGTAGGCGACGGTCGTTCCGATGGCGTGCCCGCTCGGAAATCCGAAGCCACTGCCCGTGGCGACGTCGAGGTACGCCGCCTCCAGCATCGGCGGTATCCACGTCGGGATCGACGCCGTCCCCGCGTCTGGCGGCCGCGGAAACGCGAATACCGCCTTCAGCGCGAGCGTCAGCGCCAGCGCGCCGATGGAGAGCGCAACCAGCAGCGCACCCGCTCGTCGGGGATTCGAGGCGACTCGCTCGCCGGCGAGTAAGTACAGGAAGCCGAGTACCGCGAAGAGAAACCAGACGTCGCCGAGTTGCGTGAGGAGCGCGAACACGGCGACGGCCGACTCCGGAAGGTTCGAGAGCGTCTCGGTGAGACCCAGTCCACGCATCGGTTGCTGTTTCGGTGCGACTCGCTTAGGAGCGTCGCTTGCGGACCCAGTCGGCGGCCCGACTCGGAACGCCGAGCGCGTTGAGCCCGACGCCGACGACGACGAAGATGACGTAGAGACCGAGCGTCGACAGGAAGATGATGAGCATCGCCAGCACGGCGATGAGCGGCGCTTCGCCGAGGTAGTAGAACGCCCCGAGCGTCAGCACCGTCCCGTAGAGGAGCACGAGGTACGGACCCCAGCCGCGGGCCTTCCCGCGGCGCATTCGGCCGCGGACGTACCGTTTGAGCTCTGCTTCCAACTCCGGTTTCTTGACGGTTCGCTCGTCGACGTCCGACTCGAAGGCGTCGAGCTCCGCCTGTAGCTCCTCGACCCGACGCGACAGTTCGGAGATGTCAGGCGCACCGCTCGGTTCGACGTCCTCGTCCCGTTTGACCTCCTCCTCGGACATGTCGGTTGGTTTCTCCTGTCGGGCCCCTTCCTGTTGTACCTGCCGGTCCGTGAGACGGTTCGAGAGAACGGCATTCACCACCGCGCCGACGAGGATGATGGTGCCGCCGAAGTAGAACCAGGTGAGAAGCAGCAGGATACCGCCGAGCAGCCCGCCGACGCCGCTGGAGGCGGCGGCGTAGATGCCGAACACCGCGCCCAGAACCGACCACCCGACGGCGGCGAACACCGTTCCTGGGAGCACCTCTCTGGGGGTGACGTCCACGTCCGGAAAGACGTAGTACAGCGGGAAGAACGCCACACAGAGCGTCAGAAGCAGCATGAGCGGTCCGATGAGACCGATATACGGAATCGGCAGCAGAGCGATGACCGCACTGACGGTGATGACGCCGACGACGCCCGCGCCGATGGCACCGATGACGATGAGACCGTCCTTCACTTGGTCGGCGATGCCGCCGGTTTCGGAGCCGTACACCCGCGAGAAGGCGGTGTCGACGCCGCGGAACAGTTTGAGCGCACCCCACGTCGTGAGGAGGAGACTCACCACGCCGAGGCCGCCCTGAGCCGCCTGGTCGGTCAGTGCGCTGACAACCGCATCCTGCGCCGACGGAACGAGGTACTGCTCGGCCAGCGCCATGACTTCGGTTCTCAGCGATTCGCCCCCGACGAGTCCCGCGAGGACGACGGCGAGCACTAACAGCGGTATCAGCGAGACGAACGCGTAGTAGGAGATGCTCGCTGCCAGAAACGTCACTTCGCGCTCCTGCACCTCCGTCACGATGGCCCGCGCGGTACCGAGGTAACCGGAAGACGAGTTGAGAGATGCCGATGACACATGGCAGTGTTCAGCAACTATCTACAAGTAATCGATGGACACTATCAGCAGCGGCGGCGAGCGTATCGCGCCGTCGACGTCGCGGGTCGTCTCGACGTTCAGCTCACTCCGGTCGCGTCGCCTCGCGCATCTCGGCGACGCTCGCGTTCGTCTTGAACGCGGTGCCGCTGTAGTGGGCCTTCGACGCCTCGAACCCGGCGTCTCTGAGGTCCGAGAGGAACTCGTCCATCGCGTTCGCCGAGCGGTTCCACTGCTTGCAGAGCCGATGCTGGTCGTAGTGCGTCGGTTCGTCCAGCTCCTCGGCGATGGCCGACAGCATCCGCGCCGCGCGTTTTTTCGTCTCCATCTCGTCGTCGAGGTGCGAGCGGACCGACAGCGCGAACTCGCTTTCGGCAGTTTCGCCGAGCCATATCGGCCCGGCCGACAGCAGGCGGTTGCTCTCGCAGTGGGGACACGTCTCCGGCGGATGCGACAGCAGACCGAACTCGTGCGTCCGGGCGAGGCAGTCCTCGCAGCTGTGGACGTAGCCCAACTGCTCGACGAGCGCGTCGGCGCTCGTCGCGCGGTGGTCGAGTTCGAGATAGGTCCGCGCGTAGTGACGCGACACGTGCGAGAGAACGGGCTTCGCCGCGATATCGTAGCGCGCGGCGGTCCGAACCAGCGCCGACAGGAGGACGCGAAGCCCCATCTCGGCGTGGAAGTCGGTGTTCTGCGGGAGCGTCGAGTACTTTCGGATGCCGCTGTTCTGGTGCGCCCCGCAGAGCGGCGCGGTGTCGGTGGCGGTGACGCAGACCAGATTCCGCGCGTTCGACAGCGCCGCGTCCGCGAAGGGGATGGGCGTCCCGAACGGGTCGACGTCGACCACGTCGTACACCTCGCGGTCCCCGTAGAGGAGGGCGTTGACGTTCCGTTCGACGATCTCGCCCTCCAGCCCGTTCCGCTCCAAATTCGACCGCGCGAGCTCGATAGCCTCCGAATCGATGTCCGCACCCGTGACGCGCCAGCCGTCGGCGGCGGCGCGGACGGCGCGAATTCCGCTCGCGGTCATCCCGTCGAGGTACGTCTCCGCGCGCGGTTCTCGCTCTCTGTACGCGCGGAGCGTCGCCACCGTCACGTCGCGGTTCAGTTCCTGCGTCGGGTTGAAGAACACCCCGTCGCCCGCGCCCTCGCTGGCCCCGTCGCGGGAGTCGGCGACTTCGATGTCGACGCCGCCTTCGCGTATCTGCATACTCGGAGTCGCCCGCCGGCGGCGAAAAGTGACGCGGTCCGGGTTCGCTCTGCATCGCGCGCATGCGGAGTTGATACTCGCCGCGAGAATCCGAACCGAAACCGCGCCGACGCGACGCTGCTCTACGGGGACCAGCACCCGTACGCTGCCGGGTGTTACGCACTCTACTGTGAGGGCCCCGAGGGAATCCAAGTCGGAGTCGTCGGCCCGGAGCGACACCGCCTCGTCGCCACCAGCATCGAACGCGTTTTGTGGGGGCCCCGAGAATCCGGCGTCGTGAACGGCGGCGACGGCGACGACGACTGGCAGGCCGCACTCGCGGAGGCCGGAAAGCTCACCGGCCCGGCAGTCGAGACGCTCGTCTCCGTGCACGGGACGCGAGCGACGCAGGCCATCGAGGCCGTCTCGGAGCGCCGCGTCAAGCGCTACCGGGATTTCACCGTCGTCGTCGGCTACGCCGAGGAGTACGTCGTTGAAGAGGGCGGCTGTACCTGCAAGGACAGTTCGTACAATCTCGACCCCGACGACCCCGACCAGCGGTGTTGGCACGCGCTCGCCGTCGACATCGCCGACGCGTTGGAGCTCGTCGACTACCACGACATGTGGTACTCCGACGTGCGCGAGTTCCTCTGACCCGCCCCCTGGTCAGGAGTCTCCGAGTCCTCTGACCTCGAAATCGGCGCGCCGACAGTCGGGGCAGTACTTTACCCCGTACGGTCGGAGCGTTCCGTCGTCGCGCTTCTCGCCGGGTAGCGCCCGTGTGCAGTGTTTGCAGATGAGGAGTACTTTCTGGGACACGTCTGGACTGTGTTGCCGCGTGATTGTCGGCGCGAGTCGGTTGCGTCTGTGTGAGTTATTATCTATCTATTCTCAAATCACTGATGATCTCCCGTCGCTTCAAATATACAGGTTTCCACTCTACTCACGTTGAGAGTTTGAAGACGGAACGCTTTCGCCTCTCCCCTGCGACTACGGACGTATGCCAACCATCGACGAGAAGCGAGTCTACGCCGACAAAACCGGCAAGACGGAGCTGTTCGTCGCCGCGGCGCTCGGCGTCGTCGTCGTCGACGTCTCCGACGACCGAATCGGCGGCTTCGGCATCGACCGCCGGTGCACGGCGCTCGACGTCGCCACCGACGGCAGCCGAGTCGCCGTCGCCACCGACGACGCGGTGCTCCTCGACGGCGACGGCGAAGGGTTCGAGGAGATGGGATTCGGGTCGGCCGTCGCCGTCGGCTTCGACGGCGAGGCGCTGCTCGCCGCCGACGAATCCGGTCGCGTCGCGCGCCGCCCCGTCGACGCGGCGGACGATTCGAGGACGTGGACAGTCGTGGGCGAAGTCGAGAACCCGCAAGCGATGGACGGCGCGCTCGTCGCGGCCGCCGACGGCGTCTACCGGGTCGACGGCGAGGGGCTCTCGCACGTCGGTCTCGACGACGCCCGCGACGTGTCGGCGGCGGGCGTCCCGCTGGCGGCGACCGGCTCCGGCCTCTACGCGCTCGGAAACGGCTGGATGGAGGCGCTCTCGGGGTCGTTCCGCGTCGTGGCGAGCGACGGGCGGCGCGCCCACGCCGTCGGCGACGGTCGCGTCTTCTCGCGCACGGAGGAGAACGAGTGGGAGACCGTCGACGTGCCCGTCGACGACCTCGTCGCCGGCGTAGCCTACGGTCCGGCGACGTACGCCGTCACCGAGGCGGGGACGCTGCTTCTGGACGTCGGCGACGGCTGGCGCTCGCAGACGCTCGGCCTCGACGGCATCGCGGGCGTCGGCGTCCGTTTCACCGAGGAGTGAGCAGTGAGAGACGGACCCACCGCGCGACGGTAACGAAAACGGGTTTAGGCCGGAACGAGGAGACGCACCTATGATAGTGTCCGGTTCCACCTCGCAGGCGCTGTCGGCCGCGATCGCCGCCGAGACGGACGAGTCGCTGGCCGTCGCGGAGTACGACCGCTTCCCCGACGGCGAACTGCTCGCCTCGATTCCCGGGTTCGACGGCGACCGGGCCGTCGTCGTCTGCGCGACCACCTCCTCGGACGCGCATCTCGAACTGTTGCAGTTGCAGGACGCCGCCCGCGAGGCCGGCGCGACGGAAGTCGTCACCGTCGTCCCCTACATGGGGTATAGCCGACAGGACAGCGCGTTCAAACGGGGCCAACCGGTCTCCGCTCGCGCCGTCGCTCGCGCCATCGGTTCCGGCACCGACCGCGTCGTGCTCGTGACGCCGCACGAGGAGAGCGTCGCCGACTTTTTCGATGTCCCGTGCGAGACGGTCGACGCCTCGTCGCTGCTCGCCGACCCCTTGCCCGAGAATCTCGAAAACCCGCTGTTCCTCGGCCCGGATGAGAGCGCCCAGGAACTCGCCGAGTGCGTCCGCGACGTCTACGGCGCGGGTGACACCGACTACTTCGAGAAGACGCGCGACTACGACACCGGCGAGGTGAGCGTCGAACCGAGCGACGCCTCCGTCGTCGATCGGGACGTGGTGGTCGTCGACGACATCATCGCCACCGGTTCGACGATGAGCGAGGCGGTGGGTTCGCTCGCCGACCGGGGCGCGAACGACGTTTTCGCCACCTGCGTTCACCCGGTGCTCACGGGGAACGCGCGGACGAAGCTCGCCGCCGCGGGTATCGAGGCGGTGTACGGAACGGACACGGTCGAACGAGACGTGAGCGCGGTCAGCGCTGCGTCCGTCGTCGCCGACGCGCTCTGAGGTCAGGAACTACTCGGCCAGACGAGCGAGAAGCTGTTTTCCGCGCGGAAGCGCTTCGGTGAACCCCATCAGATACGGACCGAAGTAGAACGCCATCAGTCCGATAACGGCGAGCCAAAGCGCCAACACGGTGTCGCCGGTGGCCATCGTTTCGAGCGCGAGCTGTTCGATGTAGAAGCCGAGCGTCGAGAGGGCGGCAGCGCCGCTGGCGAAGAACAACACCGAGACGAACTCCGGCAGCAGTTCGAGGAGTGATTCGAGCATATCCCTCCTCTCCGTCTCTCCCACCTCACTCTTTCGCTCTCGGGAGGCGAGAGCGAAACGGTTTTTCGGGTCGGTCGTAGAGCGAGTGTATGACCGGTCGTTACGGCAACCTCGACTACCCCCGCCTGACGAAATCCGCGTTCCTCTTCGGCGTCACCCTCTTTGCGGTGGGTGCGTTCGCCGAACTCGCCGGCCACGCCGCCTTCGGAACGCTCCCCGCGTGGCAGGATACGCTGTTTCTCGACATGGAGATCCTCGGCATCGCCATCGCACTGCTCTCGCCGTTCGTCTTCGGTATCGCGCTCCCGCTGACGGAGTAGCGACGTTCGGGCGGCGACGGCACGCGCCGGTCGACCCGGTGCGAACACTTATCGACTGACGAACGTGAACTGTCGGTATGGTTCGTAGTCTCTGGGAGGTGTTCCTCGCTCTCGTCGGACGCGGAGGCGAGAACTCCGAAGAAGACGAGAACGCCCGGTTCGTTCCGTCGCCGCTGGACCTGTCGGTCCGGACCGCCCACGGGGGGAACGACGACGAAGTCGTGCGCGAACTCTCGAAAATCGACGAACAGGCGAAGGAGATAGAAGAGCGACGACGCGGCCGTTGAACGGCAACCGGCCGCCCGGTCCAAATCTCACGTCAGCACAATGCCCACCCACCCCGACGAACGCGAGAAGAACGTCCTCGAACCGGAGTGTGGACGCTGTCCCGCGCTCGTCGAGTCGCGCACCTGTATCTCGTGGGGTAACGGACCCGTAGACGCCGACGTGGTCGTCGTCGGCGAAGCCCCCGGCGCGGGCGACCCGGACGCCGACACGTGGAAGGGCGGTAACCACACCGGCTTTGCCTACACCTCCAAACACTCCGGGCGTCGCGTCCGTTCGCTGTTCGAGTCGCTCGGCTATGCCGAGCGGACGTACTACACGAACGCAGTGAACTGCTTTCCCGAGGGCGACGACGGGTCGAACCGCGAACCGACGCCCGGGGAGCGGCGTAGCTGCCGCGTCCACCTCGAAACCGAACTCGGACAGGTGTCGCCCGAGCTCGTCGTCACGACCGGTAAACACGCGACGGCGACGCTTCTGGCATTCGACGACGAGAGCCTGGACGGCTTCCTCGACCGGGTGTTAGAGCCATTCGACTCCCGGACCCTCGGCGTCCGCGTGCTGCCGCTCTTGCACCCGTCGTATCAGGAGGTGTGGCTCTCGCGGTTGGGTTACACGACGGAGACGTACCGCGATGCAATCGCCGAGCACCTGCCCTGAGTCGCCGGTGCGTCGCCGGCCTGTCGTCGCCTCACCCTGAGGCTTCACCCCCTCGACTTATCCCCTCGACTCACCGCGCCACCGCACCGACCGCTTCGCCCCCGTCAGAACTTTCTTGCCGACGGCGAGAGACGCTCACACCATGGCCGACGACTGTATCTTCTGCAAAATCGTCGCAGGCGACATCCCCGGACGAACCGTCTACGAAACTGAGGACGTGCTGGCGTTTCTCGACGCGAACCCGCTGGCGGCGGGCCACACGCTCGTCGTCCCGAAAGACCACGCCGAGCGACTCGACGACCTCTCGGCGGACGACGCGGCCGAGCTGTTCGCGGCGGTCCACGAACTCACCCCGCGCGTGGAGTCGGCCGTCGACGCCGACGCGGTCACCGTCGGCGTCAACGACGGCAGCGCCGCCGGCCAGGAGGTCCCGCACGTCCACGTCCACCTCGTCCCGCGCTTCGACGGCGACGGCGGCGGCCCGATTCACGCCGTCGCCGGCGAGCGACCCGACCTCTCGGACGAGGAACTCGACGCCATCGCCGACGACATCGCCGAGTGAGCGTCGGCGGTCCACCAAGACGGCGGTGAGAGATTTCCGTCCAGCCGAACTGTTCAAAAAACCGTAGACTTTTAGCCGGATGCCGGCACCAACTCGGCGTATGGCTGACACGGTCTGCGCTGCGCTCGTCGGGGCGACCGGCGGCGCGGGAACGACGCGGACGGCGCTCGAACTGGCGGCGACGCTCGCAAACGACGGACGCGACGTGGCGATACTCGACGCCGCCTTCGCGACACAGGGGTTGGCGGACTACTTCGACGGTCGACTCCGCCCCGACATGACGAGGCTTCTGGTCGACCCCGAGACGTCGCTCGACGCCGGCCTCGTCGAGTGTTCGCTCCCCGAGCGGGTTCCCGGTCGCGTCGCCTGCGTTCCGGCCAGTGCGCCGTTCGAACGTCTCGCCCGCGCGAAGACAGCCGAGGCGGCCCGCCGGTTCGAGGCACGCATCGCCGAGGCCGGCGACGCCTTCGACCACGTCCTCCTCGACGTCCCCCCGGTCGCCGCCAATCAGGCGATCGCGGCCGCCGACGCCGCACAACGAGTCGTCACCGTCGCCCCCGCGACCGACCGCGGCGCGGAAGCGAACCGCCGTATCCGCGACAGACTCGCCGACCTCGGCATCGAGACGCACGCGACGCTCGCCACTCGCGGGCGGTTCGAGGCTGCCGACGCGTTCGTCCCCGCCACCGACGCGCCGTTTCCGGCGTCGCTCGACACCGCCGGGACGTTCGCGCCGACGGTCGCACACGCCGCCGAGACGACGGTGACGGCGGAACTCGACCTCGAATTCGAAGAGCAGAGCGTTCTCGACAGCGTCGACGGCTATCTTCCGTCGTCGCTGCGGCGGTTGACGAAGTAGCGGCTCAGAAAAACTCGCTGGGGTCGCTCATCGTCTCCGCCAGCGCATCCCGTTTCGCCACCGTCGCGTTCGTGCCGGGCGTTAGCTCGCCCGCTGTCGCGTCGGTCAGTTCCTCGATGGGCTCGTGCGTCTCGACGTACGCCGCGAGCGCGAACTCCGTCTTCGAGACGCCGGTGAGCGTCCGCGCTTCGGTTCGGGGGAGTTCGCCGTCGAGCCAGTCCCGAAGAATCTCGCGCGCCGTCGGACCCAGCGGCGTCACGCCCGTCACGCCGCAGCGGTGCAGCGCCTTCGCGGCGGTCATCGGGGCGACGCCCGCCTCGCGTGCGCTCTCGCCGACGCTCGCGCCGCCCGCGTACGCGTCGAACACGGTCGCGGCCGCGTCGGCCTCGCACGGGAGCGCCTCCGCGTGCGCGTCGAACCGCTCTCGGAGTGCGACGCCGGTGTCGTCGACGGTGGGAACGCCGCGCGTCTCCTGTTCGGCGGTCACCTCGATGCCCGCGGCGATGTCGGCCAGTCCCATACGAATCCGAGGTGCCGCCCCTTCGCACTAAAAGTTATCGACAGAGAAGAATATCCAACGACGAACAACGAGAACGTATCGGTGACCGATACGCTCTCCCGGCCCTCACACCCGGATTTCCGGCGATTTCTCCCGTGTTTAAATACTTCATCGGGACCGAGTTTCGAGTATGAGCAAGACACAGGCGACCGGTTGCCCCGAATGCGACGGCCGACTCCGGAAAGATAGCAGCGAGACGGTGTGTGCGAACTGTGGCCTCGTCGTCGCCGCCGACCACATCGACCACGGCCCCGAGTGGCGCTCGTTCGCCGACGACGAGACGAACCCCGAACGGACCGGCGCACCGCTGACGCGCTCGCGGCACGACCGCGGTCTCTCGACGGAGATCGGTCGGTCGACCCGTGTCAAAGGACGCAAGCGCCGCCGGTTGGCGCGGATGCGCCGCCAGCACAACCGCGCGCGCATCTCCTCGAAGCGCGAGCGAAACCAGGTGTACGCCTTCACCGAAATCCGCCGACTGACCGGCGCGCTGTCGCTGCCGGACCGCGTGCGCGACCACGCCTGTTCGCTGCTTCGCTCCGCGCAGAACGAGAACCTACTCCGCGGACGCTCGCTGGAGGGGTTCTCCTCGGCGTGCGTCTACGCCGCCTGCCGCGTCGCCGGCGTCTCGCGGACCGTCGACGAGGTGCTCGACGTCGCCCGCGCGACGGAGAACGAACACGGCGCGGCGTACGACGCGCTCAACCGCGACCTGGGGCTTCCGGTCGGGCCCGTTTCACCGGCCGAGTACGTCCCGCGCTTTGCGAGCGAGCTCGATTTGGACTCCTCGGTCGAACGCCGCGCCCGCGAACTCGCCGCCGAGAGCCACGACAGCGGCCTCGCGTCGGGTCGAAATCCGAGCGGCGTCGCCGCCGCCTGTCTCTACGCGGCCGCCCGCGAACTCGACGCGGCGGTGACCCAACAGGAGGCGGCCGACACCGCGGGTGTCACGCCCGTCACGCTCCGGAGCACCTACTACGACCTGCGCGACTGAGCGGACTCTTTCTCCCTCGACCTCACCGCTCACAGACGCGAACCGCCGCCGCGACCTGCCGGAACGCTGCTGCCGCCTCGCTCCCGGGAGCGGCGGTAACGACGGGACGCTCGTCTTCGACGGACTCGCCGACTCGCGGGTCCGCGCGGACGGTTTCGGTCGGCGCGCCCAGCGCTCGGCTGACGGTGCGTTCGGGGGCGTCGTCGACGACGCGGTTCAACACGACGCCGACGAGACCCGAATCGAGCTCGCGGGCGAGTTCCCGACTCCGAACCGCGTCGGCGAGCGCGAACGGTTTCGGCGAGGCGACAACGACGCACGCGTCCGCCAGCGCCAGCGGAACGCCGACATCGGCGCGCATCCCCGCCGGGCAGTCGACGACGACCGTTTCGTACTCCCGCTCGATAGGGTCCAGCGCCGCCGCCAACGACGTGAGGTCCGCCGCCCGCGCGCCGGCCAGCGACCGCCCGCACGCGAGTGCGTCGACCGGTCCGTGTCGAACCGCTTCGAGCGGCGCGGCGCGTCCCGCCAGCACGTCGTGGAGGTCGGGGCCCCGCTTCGACGGGAGGTCGGCCATCCCGAGGTCCGCGTCGACGACGATACTCCGTCTCCGCTCGCCACCTTCGTCGAGGGCCGCGGCCAGGTTGTACGCGACTGTCGACTTGCCGACGCCGCCTTTCCCGCCGACGACGGCGAGAATCACGCGAGCCTCCGGAGGGCGTCGACCGGAACGTCCGTCGACTCGACCCGGTCGGCGAGTCGTTCGGCGCTCGCCGCAACCGCGTGGAGCGCCGCGGCGTCGCGTTCGAGTCGCGCGGGTAGTCGCTCCGCTGCACCGAGGCCGCCGAGCGCTTCGAGCGCCGTCGTCGCCTCCGCGACGGACGCGTCGGTGAGCGTCTCCGCCTGGTCGACGCGGCCTCGAACCTCGTGGAACCACGCGTCGACCGACTGGGGAACCTCGGCCGGTTCCGCCCGACGTTCCGTTCGGACGCGGTCGTCGTCCCGTTCGGGACTCCCGCTTTCGCGGCTGTCGGTTCTGTCCCCGCTGCCGCCTTCGTCGCCCGACTCGGGATACGCGAGGGCTTCCCGCGGCGGGCGTGCGACGCCACACCGTCTCAGGGCGTCCTCGGCCGTCGGCGTCGCGTCTCGACGCTCCGGTCCGTCTGCACGACCCGCAGAGACGAGTTCGACCGGCGGTTCGTCGGCGGCGGCCGGACAGGCGTAGCCCACCGAAGCGGACTCTTTGGCGGGGACGACCGTCTCGTACCCGGTATCGTCCCATCCGGCCTCCGGAACGCCCGCACGCCGCGGCGGCAACACCGGCCCGGCGAGTCGGTTCTCGACGCGGACACGTCGGTCGGCACCCCTGTCGTTTGTCACTCGGACGGTCACGAACGAGATACCGTCGGCGTGGTCGACGCTCCAGGTGAGTTCCATACGCCGGTCTGCCGCGTGACCGTATTTAAATCCGGACGACGGGTGCGTCGAGGGCGTCCGCGGCCGCGTCGGCGTCGTCGAACCGGTCGACGCAGAGCACGACGGGCGCGTCGAGGTCGGCGACGCGAACCGCGGCGAGTCGGGCGCTCACGGGGTCGCCGCGGAACTCCCCCGGCGTCGAACCCGGTTCGGCTTCGCCGGGTAGCGACCGCAGCGCCGACGCGAACTCGTTGTACACGCTCTCGGCGAGACGGCGGCGGGCCGCGCGTGCGAGGTTGGCCGCACGGTCCTCGAGTCGGAGTCGTCGTTCGCGAGCGTCTCGCGCGGCGGCCGCCTCGCGTTCGGCGCGTTCGAGCGCCTGTTCGGCAGCGATTCGTTCCGTTTCGACTTCGGCGAGTCGCCCGGCCGTCTCCGAGAGCGTCTGCCGGACGCTGTCGACGCTCGCGCCCGCCTCTCGGCGGGCTTGGAGCCTACCTCGAAGTTCGGCGACGCGCTCTCGGAGGCGCTCTTCGTCCGCACCGACGCGGGCGACGCGGCGACGGGCCGCGGTCGTCTCGACCGTCGGCACGTCGAGTTCCGCGAGCGCCGCTTCGACGCTCGCCCGTTCGTCGTCTTCGGGTGTGGCCTGCCCGCGCGACCGCGCCGCCGCCTCCAGCGAGCGCACGACGGAGGTCGTGGGTTCCCCGCGGATACACCACAGCGTCTCGTAGCCCTCGCTCGGTTTCGGGCTCTCTACGACGACGCGATCGTTGACGTCCCCCATCGCGGCGGCTTCGTACACGGCCGCCGGCGCGACGCTCTCCGCCCGGAGGTCGACTCCCCGGCCGCTGTACGCCCTCGTCCCCACGCGAACCGTCACGACGCTCACAGCTCTCGGTCGCGCATCCGCTCGGGGCTCGGATAGTCGGTTCCCGTCGCGAACTTCGCGTACGGCGTGCTCGGCGAATCGCGGGCCTCGTAGGCCATCGCGGCCTCGCGTATCTCTTCGTCCACCTCGGTGAACTCGTTGAACGGTTCGGTCTGTGACAGTTGCACGTCGCCGCCGTGTTTCGCGCGCAGTCGGAGTGCGAGAAACGCGCCCAGTTCGGTCGCCGCGAACAGCGCCGCGCGGCCGAACCGCCTGACGACGACCGTCTCGTGACTTTGGCAGACGTTCCGGAGTGTCGCTCGCGCGGCCTGTGAGTACGTGACGACCAGCAGCACGGATACCGCTGTATCCGTCGTAAAATTAAAACCTTCGGAGTCAGCGACACCTGACGTGTCGGCCGCCGTCGCGGAGCTCGACGACGGCGTCGCAGAGCGAGACGATGCTCTCGACGGTCTGTTCGTCGTGTGCGCCGGGGTCCATGTGGAAGTGCGCGACGGCGCCGGTGGCATACAGTCGACCGGTGAGGACGTGGAGGAACTCGTAGGCCGTCTGGAGCTCGACGTACTGCAGCATCGCCGTCAACGAGTCGACGCAGACGACGGTCCGGTTGCCGTTGTCCTCCCAGCGACTCAGATGCTCGGTGATGCTGATGCCGAGTCCCGTGAGGTCGTTCGGGTTGGCGACGGTTTCGACGCCCGCGTTGAGTTCCTGGTCGCCCGCTCCCGCCGGGGCCGGTGCGCTGACAGAGCGCATCGAGTCGCCAACGCTGACGACGCCGACGCTCGCCGGCGGGTGCTCGCTGTGGGTTCGCCACCGGCGCAGTTGCGCGTCCGGCGACTTCGTGTACGACACCCACAGCGCGTTCTTGTCGACGTCGTCGGGGTGTAACAGCTCGATACACGTGTCGCTCTCGCCTTCACCGAGCGACGGGGATAAAAGGAGGATGCTCGACGCTTCGTCGAACACGGTCTCCATGGGCGTCTCCTTACCTGTCACGACTGGGTACCTTCCTCACGTTGTCTTTTTGATGTATCGCCGCAACAGACTAAAGTGTTTGCACATCGGTCTCACGGCTCTCTCCCCGTTCGCCGCATCTCGGCGGTCAGTCCGTCTCGACGACCTCGAACGTGAGACCGCTCCCGCCGTCGAGCAGTGTCCGAATCCGTTCTTCGGCTTCGCGTTCGGAGTCGGCAACGACGACGAGACCGTCCGCCCGGTCGTCGCCGCGCGCTCGGTACGCCGAGAGACCGTCGACCTCGAACTCGGTCGCGTACGTTCGTAGGACGGTGACGACACGGCGTTCGGCGCTCGCCAGATCGACTTCGCCCTCTTCGAACGCTCGAAGCGCCTCCTCGACGTTTCGGAGTGCGGAGATTCGGTCCATGCTCACGTCGTCCGGAGGTGGCCCTGCGTCGGTTCGTACAGTTCGCCCTTCCGTTTGAGCCCCTCTATCTCCTGTTCGGCCTTCTGTTCGCTGATGCCGAGTTTCTCTTCCGCCTCTTCGAGGATGACCTCCACCGGCGCGCCGCCGTCGTACTCGCTTTCGATGTCGCCGATGAGTTTCCGGAGGTTCATCTTCCGGTCGCGCTGGGTCTTCGACTGCCCCGTCTCGACGACGTCGGCGTCGAACTGCCCCGTCTCGGGGTCGACACCGATGTCCTGTAGCGTCGAACGAGCGAGTTCGACGGCGCGTTCTGCGTCCTCTTCGTCGACTGTGTCGGAGAGTCGGATGCGCGCACTCGCCTCCGCGAGGCGCACGAGCGCCTCCAGTTTCCGGGCGGTGACCGGGACGGGGGCGTCCTCGTCGGCGCCTTTCGCGCGCAGGTCGACGTAGAAGTCCCGAATCGTCTGCATCGCGACGTCGGTCATCGTCGGGTAACAGTTGCGCTTCGCGTACGCGATGTACTTTCGCAGCAGGTCCGCGTCGATGGCCGGAGCGACCTCCTCGGTGACCGCGTCGACTTCCTTCTGAGTGAAGTTCGAGGTCGTGAGGTTCGTCCGCTGGGTGTTCAATTCACCCGCGTAGTTCGTCTGCAGGATGTGTTCGGCCAGTTTGCTGTCGTGGTCGGGGTCGGGCTGGTCGGTGACGGTGAAGATGAGGTCGAACCGCGAGATGAGCGCCGGTTCGAGGTTGATCTGCTCGCCGATGGATTCGTACTGGTCGAAGCGACCGTACTTCGGGTTCGCCGCGCCGAGCAGCGAACATCTGGATTTGAGCGTCGCGTTGATGCCCGCCTTCGACACCGAAATCTTCTGCTGTTCGAGCGCTTCGTGCATCGCCGAGCGGTCCTCGGGGCGCATCTTGTCCAACTCGTCGACCGCCGCGATGCCTTTGTCCGCGAGCACGAGCGCGCCGGCTTCGAGCGACCACTGCTGGCCGTCGCCGAAGTCGTCACGGACGGCGGCGGCGGTGAGACCCGCCGAGGACGACCCTTTGCCCGAGGTGTAGACGGAGCGAGGCGCGATGTTCTGGATGTAGGAGAGCATCTGCGACTTCCCGGTACCGGGGTCGCCGATGAGAAGCATGTGGAGGTCGCCGCGGATGCGAGAGCCGTCGGGCAGATGTTTGGTGACGCCCGAAAACAGTTGGAGGATCATGGCGAGTTTCTCCTTCTCGTAGCCGTAGATGGCGGGCGCGACGGAGGCGACCATCTCGTCGTAGATGTTCGGGTGCGAGGAGAGTTCGATGATCTCCTGTTTGTCCTCGTCGGTGATGTCCATGTCCTCGAACTCCTCGTCCTCGATGGTCACCGAAACCCCGTCCATGTAGAGGTCGAAGATGGGCGACTTCTCCTGGCCGTTTTTCATCTGCTCGATGTGGAGCACTCCGACCATGGTGACGTGGTCGCCGGCGGTCACCTTCCCCGTGATGTCGTCTTCGACGTTGATGTCGATGCTCTGGGGCGTCTCGCCGCCGCGGAGACCCTCGGGACTCTCCTGGATTCGAAGCTTCTGTGAGTCGATGAACTCCGACTGGTCGAAACTGACCATGAACGGTCCCTGTCGCTCACAGCCCTGACACTCGTGCGGTTCCTGAAAACTGCCGTCGGACTGCGGGATGTACGCCATCGTCCCGCAGCGTTGGCACTCGAACGCCGCCTGCGTTACTTTCGGCCGAACGTCGGTCGCTTTGCGAACGATGCCCTGGATGCTCACCATCTTCCCGACGTGGTCGTCGTGGACGCGGATACCGCGAATCGCGATGCTCTCGGGGAGGTTGTCGAGACGGACGTGCGCCTGGCCGAGGCTGACGTCTGCGGGGAGATCGTAGAGGCGGAGGGCTTCCTCGGCGTACTCCTGCATCTGCTCGGGGTGCGAGAGGTAGTCGTCGGCGAGATCCGGGTCGAACCGATAGAGGTCGTCGTAGTCGATGAGGAGCGAGCGCTGCTCGTTGGGGTAGTTCTGGGCGAGTTGGCCGATGCGGTCCCGATAGTAGTTGCGGTAGAACTGGATGAACCGCTCGGTCAACTCCTGATTCGATGCCTGCGCCATTGACACAGGCTTAGACCCTCCCCCTGTAAGAAGTATCGCCTTGGGGCGGAAGTGATCGCCGGTTGATGCGGACGCCTCTGAGAACTGTTAACAGTCGTAGATGCGTAGACGACCGTGAGGCCCATGTTCACCCAGATCACCGCCCGCGAACTGGCCGAAAAGCAAGACCACGGCGAGGAGTATCTCCTGGTCGACACACGGCCCGAAGACAGCTACGTCGCCTGGCACGTCGAAGGCGCGGAGAACCTCCCCTTCGGTCCGGCGGAGACGCTCGACGAGGAAGTCGAGCGAACCATCGACGACTGGGCCGACGGGAGACCCATCGTCACTATCTGCGGGAAGGGGGCGACGTCGACGACGCTCGCGTCGGAACTCGACGCCAGCGGCTACGACGAGGTGTCGGTCGTCAAAGGGGGAATGCGCGACTGGAACGCGCTGTACGAACGCGCGCCCGTCGAGACGGGAAACGACGACCCGGTCGTCGTCCAGTTCCAGCGCCGCGCGAAGGGCTGTCTGAGCTATCTCGTCGGGTCACGGAGTGCGGGCGAAGCCGTCGTCGTCGACGCGACCCAGCACACCGACCAGTACGTCGTCACGGCCGCCGAACTCGATCTGGAGATTACGCACGTCCTCGACACGCACGTCCACGCCGACCACATCTCCGGCGGCCGCGCGCTCGCCGAGGCGCTAGACGTGCCCTATCACCTCGGCGAACAGGCGGCGGAACGCGACCTCGACTTCGAATTCGACCTGCTCGCAGACGGCGAGTCGATCTCGCTCGGCGACCTCGACGTGACGGCGCTGCACGCGCCCGGTCACACCTCCGAGATGGTCGTCTACCGCGTCGGCGACGAGGCGGTGCTGACGGGCGACGCGCTGTTTCTGGACTCGCTCGGCCGCACGGAACTGGAGTTCGGCGATGACGACGCGACGAAAGGCGCCGAGATGGCGTACGACACGCTCCACGAGACGCTGCTGTCGCTGTCCGACGAGATTACGGTTTTGCCGGGTCACGTGACGGTGACGAACGACGGCCGCTTCGAGCACGGGTCGCCGGGCGAACCGGTCGAAGCGTCGCTCTCGGACGTTCGGGAGTCGCTCTCGCTAGTCGGGTTGGGGCGCGACGAGTTCGTCGAGCGGATGGTCGAGAACACGCCCGAGAAACCCGACAACTACGGGACCATCATCGGACTGAATCGCGGGGTCGAGTCGGTCGGGAGCGACCGCGAGGCGGAGATGCTGGAGACGGGTGCGAACAACTGCGCGGCGTAGGTTTCTAAAAACCAGTCGCTGTTTTTCGATCGGTGCGACAGTGCTGGCAGCACTGTTGTAGCGAGAACTGGACCGTCGTGACAGCGTGTGAAAATGAATATCTCTGCTTGCATCTATATCTAGTGTTCGATGACGACAGACGTCAATCAGACACCATACTCCTCTGCTGACTCGACTCCTCGGGGAGGACCCGAGGTAGTCGACTATCAGTTACCCGCCCTGCGTCGACGCACAGTGATGAAGCTCCTCGGCGCTGGGACCGCGCTCACGGCAACGACCGGTTCCGCGTTCGCGCAGTCGCCCCAGAGCGACACCACACCCGTCCGACCCGGTTTCGGGTATGCGGACCTCTCCAGGAGGGACCCACCCGTCGAACCCGACCACGAAGTCGTGTTGACCGTTCGCGCCCCCTCCGAAACGTTCACGCAGGGCGAGTGGTTCTTCGACCCGACCGGTCTGTACATCCAACCCGGTGAGACGGTTCGGTTCACCGTCCAGCGCGAGATTCACACGGTGTCGTCGTACCATCCGGTGTTCGGCTACAAACTCCGTACCCCGAGGGCCGAACCCGTGATTTCGTCGCCGGTTCTCTGGCCGCAGACGTACTTCCTCTACACGTTCGAGCACGAGGGCGTCTACGACCTGATGTGTCTGCCGCACGAGTTCCTCGGCATGGTTATGCGCATCGTCTGCGGTGCGGCGACCGGACCGGGGACGGAACCGATTACGCCGCCCGAGGAACTCGACGGGGCGACGTTGTACCCGCCCACCGATCTCGGCGCGAGTGTACTGCGCGCGCCGGCGCTCGATCCCGAGCGTATCGTCGAAGTCGGTCGCGTCGCGTGGGACGATATCGCTCCCGAGTTCAAGGTGGGCGCGCAGACGGGTGGAGGGCACTGAGAGCGATTCTTCGGGGTGTCCGCTCCGAAGACCGGCTCGCTTAATCAATCGAGAGAGTCGAGTGTTGTCCGCAACGATTGTAGCTCAGAGTCGGAGCGCAGTGGCGGATTCGAGTCGACCATCCGTCGATAGTATTCAGTCGCCGCGTCAACGACCGCTTCGGTCCAGCTGTCCACTGGAACGGTCACGGCCCTGACGGAGGACAATCGTTTTTCGGGGCTTCGTACACCCTCTACGGTGAGACAGTGCGCGAGTTCCACGTGGTCAACTCGCGGTTCGATGGTGGTCCACGTCGGGCCGTCACAATGCTCGACCACGTATCGGTCTACGGAATCGAACCCACCGAGTGGAACGTATCCTTCTCCCGTGTGGAGGTCCTCAACCACTGCGAGATACTGGCCGAACACGTCGGTCATGTATCCGCCTGCGCCGTGGCCCGGTTTCGAGTTCCCCATCAGGTACTCTCCGTCGACGACTATCTTCATCGCCATCAGGGGGTCCGGACTAGGTTGGTCCGCGTCGACGACCTGCCTTCGAAACCGTTCGCCGTACTCCACAATCACGGAGACGGATGGAGAGGGCTCTTCGGTCATCGTCCACGTTATCTCAGACACGCCGATAACTCTATCCGAAGCCGTCGAAGACACTGTGCCGCGACGAGCTAAGCGAGTCGCGGCCTTTTTGGTCCAGATTTTCACGCCGAGCGGGTCGCGCGAAGCGCGACCCCGAGGCGGAAAAAAGGTGGGATGGGACCACCCGGATTCGAACCGGGGTCACGGGCACCCAAGGCCCGAAGTATACCAGGCTAACCCATGGTCCCGCATCAGTACAGAATCGGCATCCAGTGTAAAGCGTTTCGTTCCTCCTTTCTACCCCGTGACGGGGAAAAACACCGTGATACCGAGTGTCGTGACGACGGCGAACAGCAACTGTAGCGGTGCACCGACGCGGACGTAGTCGGTGAACTTGTAGCCGCCGGGACCGTAGACGAACAGATTCGTCTGGTAGCCGACGGGCGTCATGAACGCCGTCGACGCTGCGAACGTCACGGCGATGACGAACGAGAAGGGATTCGCCCCGATCTGCGTCGCGGCCTCCACCGCCACCGGAACCATGAGCACGACGCTGGCGTTGTTCGAGATGACGTTCGTCAGAAGCGCCGTCACGACGTAGAACAGCGCGAGCACCCCTAGCATGGGGAGCGTCGTGGCGCTGGCGACGACGGCGTCGGCGAGCAACCTGTCCGCACCCGTCTCCTGCATGGCGACGCCGAGAGGGATGACGCCCGCGAGCAGGAAGATGATGTCCCACTGCACGGCGTCGTAAATCTCGGTCGGCTTCAGACACCGCGTCGCCACCATCGCCAGCGACCCCGCCAGCGCCGCGACGACGATCTCGATCGGCGTGAGCGCCGCGACGGCGACAACGAGCGCGACGATCCCGACGGCGATCGGAATCTTCGACTCGCGGAAGTTGTGGCGCTGTATCTCCTGGGCGACGATGAAGTCGCGGTTGCGGTCGAGACGTTCGACGCTATCGCTCGACGCCTGCACGAGCAGCGTGTCGCCGACCTGCAACGCGACGTCGTCCATCCGCCGGCGGATGAGTTCGCCGCCGCGCCGCAGCGCCAACACGGTCGCGTCGTAGCGCTGTCGGAAGCCGATGGAGGAGAGCGATTCGCCGACGAGCGCCGACTGCGGGGCGACGACGACTTCGACGAGGTTCTGTCCGGACTCGCCGGCCTCCAGCGTCTCCTCGTCGACGCGGACCGGCACGAGGTCCAGTCCCTCCACGTCCAACAGTTCGATCAGGGTGTCGCGGTCGGTCCGGGCGGCGAACGCGTCGCCCGCCTGAATCTCTTTCGGCCCGAGCGGTTCGAGGAACACCTCGCCGTCACGAATCAACTGGAGCAAGTCCACGTCGAGTGCGGTTTCGACGAGCGCGTCCTGCACTCGCTGGCCGACGAGGGGGGAGTTCTCTCGGACGAGCACTTCGGTGAGATACTCGGCCATCTCGAACTCCTCTGTGAGGTCCGACTGCGGTCTGATGCGCGCGGGGGTGAGATACCGGCCGACCGTGAGTAAGTACGCGGTGCCGACGAGGGTCACCACGATTCCGAGTCCGGTGAACTCGAACATCGAGAACGCGCCGACGCCGAGACGCGCCGAGATGTCGCTCGCGAGGATGTTCGTCGACGTTCCGATGAGCGTGAGCGTACCCCCGAACATCGACGCGTACGATAGCGGCAGCAGCAGTTTCGACGGCGAGGTCCGACCGCGCTCGGCGAGGTCGGTCACCATCGGGAGGAGAATCGCAACGGCCGCGGTGTTGTTGATGAACCCCGAGATCGGGGCGACGAGGCCGACGACGGCACCCAGCTGGCGGCTCTCGCTCTCACGGGTGATTGCCGCGATTTTCGCACCGAGTATCTGGACGACACCGGTCCGCTGGACGCCCTCGCTGAGGATGAACATCGCCAGCACGGTGAGCGTCGCTCGACTCGCAAACCCCGACAGTCCCTGCTCGACCGAAATCATCACAATCGGTGCGGCGAGCAGTCCGGCCGACGCGAGCGCTTCGGTCACCGGCTGGACGAGCATCAACGTCACCATTATCCCGAGCGCGGTCACGTCGACTGGAACCGGTTCCGTCGCAAAGAGGACGAGCGCAACGAGAATGACGAGAAAGACGAAGACAATTCCCGGTGTTATCGCTGCCACGCGCCCTCAGACGGTCTCCGCCGGCAAAAGAGTGAGGTATTCGCAAGGAGGCGCGGGGGTCGGCTGAACGTATTTCCGCGTCGGTTCTGTAGCCACCCCGCCGATGGCTCATCCTCTGACCCCGATGGTCGCAAGCGTCGCGGCGCTCCAGACGGGCGTCGCGTCGCTGCCGCCGGTGACGCTAGAGATGGCCGTGGTCTTTCTCGTCGTCGTGGCCACGTTCGTGCTCTTCGTCACGGAGGCGCTCCCCGCGGATATAACGGCCATCATGTCGATGGTTACGCTTGTCGTGCTCGGTCCGGTGACGGGCGTGTCGGTCGAAGAGGGGTTCTCGGGCTTTGCGAACGATGCGACGCTGACGGTGTTGGCGATGCTCATCATCAGCAACGGAGTCCAGCGGACCGGTATCGTCCAGATTCTCGGGTCGAAGATGGCGGTATTCGCCGGGACCGACGAGCGCAGACAGTTGCTCGCGACGGTGGGTGTCGCGGGTATTCCGTCGGCGTTTCTCAACAACACGCCCATCGTCGCGATGCTCATCCCCGTCGTTTCCGATCTCGCGCGCGACAGCCGAGTCTCCCCGTCGAAGCTACTCATCCCGCTGTCGTACGCGTCGATGTTCGGCGGGATGCTCACGCTCATCGGGACCTCCACCAACATCCTCGCGAGCGAGGTGTCCGCGCGCCTCATCGACCGCCCGTTTTCGATGTTCGAGTTCACCCACTTGGGTCTCCTCGTCTTCGTCACTGGAACGCTGTACCTGCTCACGGTCGGCCGGCGACTCGTCCCGGAGCGCATCTCGGCCGACGAGGGCTACGTCGAGGAGTACGACCTCGGGGCGTATCTGACGGAAGTCGTCGTCGACGCCGACTCGCCGATGGCCGGTCAGACGGTCCGCTCGGCGCTCGACGAGACGCCGCTCGACGTCGATGTCGTACAGTTGTTCCGCGACGGCGAGTCGTTCTCGCCGCCGCTGACAGACGCCGTCGTCCACCCGGGGGACCGGCTGCTCGTCCGCGCGGACCTCGACACACTCCGGATGCTCATGGCGATGGAAGGCGTCTCGCTCGTCCCGGAGACGAGTAGCGCGGTGGGGACCGCGTCGCCGACGGCCGAGACGCAGACCATCGAGGCCGAACTCCCGCAGCAGTCGCTGGTCGAAGTCGTCGTCCCGTCGTGGTCGGCGCTCGTCGGCGAGACGCTGGCGAGTTCGACGTTTGGCGAGCGCTACGACGCGACGGTGCTCGCGATTCGCCGCGGCCCGGATGTCGTCAACGAGCGATTTGACCGAATGCGACTCCGCAGCGGCGACACAATGCTCCTACGGGCGTCCGAGAGCGCCATCGACCGGCTGGCGAGCAACCGCGACTTCATCCTGCTTCGGGAAGTCGAAGAGAAGTCGTACCGAACGTCGAAGATTCCCGTCGCCGTCGCCATCGTCGTCGCCGTCGTCGGTCTCGCGACGTTCGACGTGTTGGACATCCTCGTCGCGGCGTTCGGCGGTATCGTCGCGATGGTGCTCGCGGACGTCGTCCACCCGAGCGAGCTGTACGACTCCGTTCCTTGGGACGTTATCTTCCTGCTCGCGGGCGTCATCCCTCTCGGCATCGCGCTCGAACAGACGGGCGGCGCGGACTTCATCGGCGCACTCGTCGCCTCGACGGCGGCGTTTCTCCCCCCGGTGGGCGTGCTCTGGGTGTTTTATGCCGTGACTGTGCTCGTGACGGCGCTCATCAGCAACAACGCGAGTGTCGTGCTCATGATTCCGGTCGCCGTCGAGGCGGCGCGGACGCTCGGCGTCGACCCGTTCCCGTTCGTCCTCGCGGTGACGTTCGCCGCCAGCGCCGACTTCTCGACGCCCATCGGCTACCAGACGAATCTCATGGTGTACGGTCCCGGCGGCTACCGGTTCACCGACTACGCCCGCGTCGGCGCACCGCTACAGCTGCTCCTCTCGGTCGTGACGGTCGGCGGTATCGCGCTCTTCTGGGGCGCGTGAGTCCGGCGCGCCGCTTCAGAGGTCGTCCTCGGCCAGTTCCATCTCGGCGACGATGGCGTAGGGGTCCAGTCCGTTGCGTACCCCGTCCAAAATCCGGAACGCGTCGTCGGGCGCGAGGAAGTGCCGCGTGATGGCTCGGCCCAGTGGAGTCGGGTCGAAGCCGTCGATGAACTTCCACTCCAACAACTTGCCGACGGCGTGTTTCGTCGGAATTTCGCCGAGCATTCGGTCGTTCAGTCGCTTCGCGCGCTTGCCGGCGACGGTGATGTTCGCCAGCGTCTCCTCGACGGCGGCGGACTCGTCGTAGAGGGTCGACACGTCCTCCATCTCGCCCTTCAGGAGCATGAACGCGACTTCGTCCTCGCTCATCTCCATCGACCCGTGGTAGGCGGCGTCGGGTTCGACCAGCATGTACACCTTCCCCTTGTCGTGGTAATCCGGCCGTCCGGCGCGGCCGAGCATCTGGCTGAACTCCTGGACGGAGAGCCACTCGATGCCCATCGCCAGCGAGTCGAAGACGACCTGCGAGGCGGGGAAGTCGACGCCCGCCGCCAGCGCCGCCGTCGTCACGACGGCGGCCAGGTCCTGGTTCGCGAACTTCCGTTCGACCGTCTTCCGCCGCCTGTAGTCGAGCCCGGCGTGATACGGCGCGGCGTCGTACTCCAGTTTCCGCGAGATCTCGTGGCAGCGCCGCCGCGAGTTGGTGAAGATGATGGTCTGGCCGCGGTAGCCCTTCGAGGATTTGGTGTCGAACTCGCGGCGCACGAGTTTGTTCTCGATTCTGACCTTCTCCTGGCCGTCGGCGAACGTGAGGTGCCGTTCGATGGGGACGGGCCGCTCCTCGAACTCGATGAGCGTCGCCGCCAGTCGCCGCGCCAGCCACTCGGGGTTGCCGACGGTCGCAGAGAGGTAGATCCACTGCGCACCCTCGTAGTTCTCGCGGCGCTCGGACCGATCTTCGCAGTAGTACTTCAGCCGCGAGATGAGCCCGTCGAGGCGGTGGCCGCGCTCGTCTTCCTTCAGCGTGTGCACCTCGTCGATGACGACGCTGCCGATGTCGCCGAGGTCTTTGCCCGTCCGCAGCGCGTGGTCGATCCCCTCGTACGTGCCGACGATGATGTCGGCGTTCGGGTCGAAGCGGTTGCCGTCGTCGTTGATGCGCGACGCCCCCACCCGAATCGTGACGTTCGCGAGGTGGCCGTATCGCTCTCTGAAGTCGTCGTACTTCTGGTTGGCGAGCGCGACGAGGGGAACGAGAAACAGCAGTTTCCCCTTCCCTTCCAAGACGCGGTTCAGCCCGGCGAGTTCGCCGACGAGCGTCTTTCCGGTCGCCGTCGCGCTGACGACGAGTTGGTCCTGCCCGTCGAGTAGGCCGTTTTTGACCGAGAGGCTCTGGACCGGCAGGAGCGTGTCGAACCGCTCCTCGGTCATCCCCTGTAGTTTCGGGTGCAGGTCCAGACTGCTCGTCGGGACCGGGTCGACGTCCTCGACGGTGGCGCTTATCTCGTCGAATTTCGTCAGGTCGGGGTCGAGATTTCCCTGTAGCAGGTTCGTGATGCGGTCGAGGTCTTGGACATCGAGGAGGAGCTCTTCGAGGCGCTCTTGCGCCGCCGCGGTCAGGTTGCCCTTGAACGAGAGCTCGCGCTCCAGTTCGCGAATCGCGCAGTCGGGACAGATGTACTCCCTGTCCATCTTGATAGCCGTCTCCTCGGTGATGGGCGAGTAGCGGCTGCCGGAGGCGCAGAACCGACAGGTCCGGACGACGAGCGCGTCGAGTTGGTAGCCGTCGAGCATCTCCTGTAGCTCGCTCCGGCCGCTGCGCGAGGTCTGTTGGGAGATGCGGATGCGCGACGCTCGGCGGGCCAGTTCGACGAACTGGTCGGGGCTTCGCGGTTCCTCGTTGGAGCCGTCGACGATGCGGAACTTGCCCGGTCGGGGACCGGCGTTCGTCTCCTTAAGGTCGAGTCGGCCCCGGAAGAGGCGGTCGTCGTCGCGGGTGGCGACGACGGTGTAGTCGTCGCGGCCGCCGCTCTCGTGGAGGAACAGCGTGTCGACGTGGGCGACCTGCTGAGACACGTCGAGTGGTACGAGAACGAGGTATTTCAGGGATTCGACTCTCGGAAGCGACGCTCCGAAGCGACGCCGATCCGGCCGCCGGTTCCGGAACGGCTCTGTCTCGGTTCTCGACGACTCGACTCTCGGCTACTCCTCGACCAACTCGATGCTGTCGTCGCCGTTCGGCACCGCACAGAGGAACGCGCCCGCCTCCTCGCTCTCGTTTCGATACCAGTGGACGGCGCCCGCGGGGATGAGAAGCGAGTCGCCCGCCGACACCTCGTACTCATCGCCGCCAATACCGACGGTGTACGCGCCGTCGAGGACGTACTGCTCGTGTTCGACCTCGTTGGTGTGCTTCGGTACCGAAGCTCCCGGATCGAGAGTGAACCGTCGAATCGCAAAGTGTGGTGCGCCGTCGGCATCGCTGAGAAGCACGCCTTTGTTCATCCCCTCGGCCGCGCCGACGGATTCGTACTCGACGTCCGACTCACGCTTTACGACCGCCCCTCCGTCGCCGACGTTACTGGACTCCATATCCGCGTCTACGACCTCCGGGGCGTAAGCGTTTCCCGACACGCATCGGAGCCACGCCCGAGTTTAAGAACGTCCGGACCCTAACCTGTCGTATGCGAGGCATTCGAATCGGGAGCGCCTTCGGCATCCCCATCCTGTTGGACTTCACGTTCCTGCTGGTGCTACCGCTTTTTGCGTATCTCATCGGACTCGACGTCGGTTCGCTGGTGGGGACGGTCAACAACCTGTTCGGATCGTCGCTCGACGCCGACGCGCTCACGGCGGGACCGATGCCGTGGCTACTCGGCAGCGCCGCTGCCATCGGACTGTTCGCCTGCGTCCTCCTCCACGAGTTCGGTCACTCGCTCGTCGCGCTCCGGTACGGCTACGAGATAGAATCCATCACGCTCTGGTTGTTCGGCGGCGTCGCCCGCTTCACCGAGATTCCCGAGAACTGGAAGCAGGAACTCAACGTCGCGCTCGCCGGTCCGATCGTCAGCGTCGCCCTCGGCGTCATCTCGTACGTCGGGTTTCTCGCGCTTCCGTCGAGTCTCGACGCCCTCAAGTTCGTGCTCGGCTACCTCGCGCTGACGAACGTGCTTCTGGCGGTGTTCAACATGCTCCCGGGGTTCCCGATGGACGGCGGTCGCGTCCTCCGCGCGCTCTTGGCCCGCTCGCGGTCGTACGCCCGAGCGACCCAGATCGCGGCCGAAGTCGGCAAGGGGTTCGCGTTCCTGCTCGGTCTCTTCGGGCTCTTCGCCAATCTGTGGCTCGTCGCGCTCGCGTTCTTCATCTACATCGGCGCGTCCAGCGAGGCCCAACAGACCGTGATGAAGGCGGCGTTCCAGGACGTGACCGTCCGCGACATCATGACCGACAAGGAGGACCTCCACACCGTCGAAGAAGACGCGAGCATCGCCGAACTGATGAACCGGATGTTCACCGAGCGACACACGGGCTACCCCGTACTGCGGGACGGCCGCCTCACCGGAATGGTGACGCTCAACGACGCCCGCTCGGTCGACGAGGTCGAACGCGACGCCTACCGGGTCGAGGACGTAATGTCGCGCGACATCGCCAGCGTCACCCCCGAACTCGACGCGATGGAGGCGCTACAGATGATGCAGGAGAACGGCGTCGGCCGTCTGCCCGTCATCGACGCCAGCGGCGACATCGTCGGGATCGTCTCGCGGACGGATCTGATGACCGCGTTCAACATCATCCAGACCAGCGGTTCGCCCGACTCCATTCGGTCGCTCCGCTCTTCGAATCCGCCAGGGTCGCTCTGAGGTGACCGACGACTCCGGAACGCCGGCCGGACCGAACGCGCCGACGCTGCTCTCGCCGGTCGAGCGCTCAAAACTCGATTCCGGAGACGACGCCCGCTTCTACGCCTCGTCTCGGTTCGTCCACCACGTCGACGAGCCGTTCCGAACGAAACTGACCGAACTGTACCGACGGGAACTCGACCCCGACGACACCGTCCTCGATCTGATGAGCAGTTGGGTGTCGCATCTCCCGGCCGACGCCGAGTACGACCGCGTCGTCGGCCACGGACTGAATTGCGACGAGTTAGCCGAAAATCCCCGGTTGGACGAGTTCTTCGTCCGAAATCTCAACGAAACCCCTTCGCTTCCGGTGGAACCCGCCTCGGTCGACGCCGTCCTCCTCGCGGTGTCGGTACAGTATCTCCAGTATCCCGGTCCCGTCTTCGCCGAGATTCGGCGCGTTCTCCGCCCGGGCGGCGTCTGCGTCGTCTCCTTCTCGAACCGGATGTTCGCTCGGAAGGCGATTCGCGCGTGGCGAACCGCGTCGATGGACGGACGGGCGGCGTTGGTCCGACGGTACGTCGAGCGAGTCGGCGGATTCGACGACCGCCGCGTCGTCTCGGCGGTCGAGGCGGGAACGGACCCGTTCTACGCGGTAGTCGCGAGGCGAACCACCGCGTAGTTCGAGGTGCCGGTCCCTCCGAGACGTGTCGGCTGAACGCCGGGTACCCGTAGTGAATTGGTACTGTCTTTTACCGTGTACACCCCGTCGCTAGGAGTTATGCGCGGAGTACTCAACGAACAGACGAAGACCGTTCACAAACCAAACGACCACGCTTACCGACTCGCCGCTTGCGGGGCGCTGTTTCACGTCTCCGAGAAGTCGACGGTCGTTGTCGATTTGACGGACGCCGTCGACGAGGGCGGCGCATCGCGGTGTGGGCGCTGCTTCGAGGACGGGGGCGGGTACTGAGCTCTCGGCTCGCTGTCTCTCGTCGGACTTCCCCACGCTCCGCGTTCGTTCGCGGTGCTCGCTGACGCGAGCACACGCTCACGAGGAAACGCTCGGAAGAAGGTCCAGGTGCGAGAATCGAACCACCGAGAGACGGTCGCTCACTCCGTCGCGCTGCGACTCTCGTGGTTCGCTCTCTTCCGATAGACCTTCGTCTCCTCGCTTTGCTCGGAGACAGAACAGTCGAGGTGCGAGAATCGAACCACGGTCGTTCCGCTCGCTCCGTTCGCTCCACTCCCTGATTCGATTCTCTCTGTCGGACTGTCGACGTTCACGGATACTCGCGACGCGCTCTTCGAGCGCAGTCGCTCGTGTGGTAGTTCCCGTCAGAAAGGTCCAGGTGCGAGAATCGAACCCGCGTCTCAGCCTCCACAAGGCTGAAGGATGGTCCACTACCCCAACCCGGACACACCCACTCGTACTTCGCTGTGACTCAAATACGTTACGACTTGCTGGAGATTCGCCATCCGACGACAGGGCGCACGCCTACGCAGCTCCGCTCCGAGAGCCGAGACGCTTTTGGGGCCGACCCGACTATCACCGCCTAACAGTGGCCATCACGGACAAAATCTACCTGAAGAACCACCGCCAGATCGCCTCCCAACTGGAGACGAGCATCCCGAAGGGAGCGTTCAAGGGCGCGACGCTGGACGTGCTCTACACCGGCGACGGCCTCGAAAAACTCGACGAGGCGACCCGCGAGCGCGTGCTGGACTTCGCGCAGGATTTTCTCGACTGCGACTGCGACACGAACCCTTACTGCGGCCACCCCGAGCGGAAGTTCGTCAGCTACCTCTTGGACCTCCGCGCGCAGGGACTCGGCCCCGACGCCATCGTCGACGTGATGACCGACGACTACATGCTGTACGCGTATCCCGGCGACGTCCTCTCGTTTCTCGATCAGTCGGTGCGCACCCTCGAAGCAGTGGAGTCACTCGCGGCCGTCGACGGCAACCGGGAGATGCAGCAGCAATCCGCCGAGGCGAAGCGGTCGCTGACGCGGTAAGCGAGGAGACGGAACATCCGGAGACCCTCAGCCGAGTCGGAACGGCTGGTCGTCGCGTTCGCCGTCCAACTCCTCTAACTGGATGACGTCCTCGTCGTCGCCGTCGAGCTCTTCGAGTTGCTCGCGGAGGTAGTTGACGTAGCGTTTGTGTTCCTCCAGCTGTTCGCGGAGGTGTTCGGTCTCCAGTTCGAGGCGCTCGTGCTCGCGGATGAAGCTCTTTGGCACCTCGACTGTCGGCGGGAAACTGGTCGTGCCGTCGTCGTGACTCCGTTCTAACTCGTTTTCGGGGACGACTCGCACCTGGCCGTCGTGGGCAACGAGCGTGTCTACGTAGTCACGAAACACCGCCGAGAGCGAGATATCTCGCTCCTCGGCGATCTCGCGGAGTGTCTCGAACGCGTCCTCGTTGACGCGAAACGAGATGGTCTTGTTCTTGTTGCCCATGTTCTGAGGTTGGGGCTTCGTGATACTTAATCGTTCGTCAGACGAGTAACCAGTCCGTTCGGCTGTACGTCACGTTCCGAACCCTGTCGTCGACTACTCGTCACCCCGTGCCAGACCGTGTGAACGTCTCCGCACTGCGGTCGTCGACGTCGAACTGCACGCCGGTCACGTCGACGACGGAATCGACGACGCTGACGCGGTCGGAGGCGACGACGCGCACTCCGTCGCGCCCGGGTCCCGGTTGTCGAATCTCACAGTCTCGGAGCGTCGAATCGTGTCGCCGGTTCCGCACGTCGACGGCCATCCGGCCGAACGTCCCGACCCCCGTCGCGTCGCCGTGAACCGTTACGCCGACGAGTTCGAGTCGCCGGTCGAGCGTCGACGAGTCGACCGTCTCGCCGCGCTCGACCATCGACGGTGCGTAGAACTGCCCGTCTTTCGCCGCCAGCGACCGCACCGCGTTGACACCGTCGGCGTCGACGCAGACGTTCGTTTCTTCGACGCGGAGTCGACCCGCTTTCGCGCCGTGGACGATGGCACCCGAGACGCTCGGTACGGCGTCTGACTTCCTTTCTCCGTCACTGAACGCGTCGCCGACGAGCACGTCGCAGTCGACGACGCGCGTGAACTCGCCTTCGCGCGCCCAGATGCCTCGCGTCGTCGACTCGTCCGGAACCGCCGCCGGGTCGTCGAGCGCCACCTCGACGTTCTCGACCAGCGCGTTCGGTCCGCCCGTCCGAACCTGCGCGATGTTGCTGTTCGCGTACCGCCCGCCGCGGACGACGAGCGGTCCGGCGTGGGCGCTGGCATACAGCCCTTCGGTCCATCCCTCCACCCGGCAGTCGACGAACGCGACGGTGCCGCCGGGCCGGAAGTCGTCGCTCGCTTCGAGCGTCGGGTCGACGAAGACGGCCGACGCCGTCCCGCCGTCGCGCAGGTCCACGCGCTCGACCAGCAGTTCGGTCGACTCGCCGGCACATTCGAGGAGTACGGCTTGATTCCGCGTCTGATCGCCGGAGCGACTGTCTCCCGAGTAGTCGTTTGGGTCGTACGCGCCGACGACGCGGTAGTCGCGCAGACAGTTCGTCCCGCCGTCGACGACGAGTTTCGTCCGCGCGGGGTTCTCTGCACTCTGTTCGAGTCCGAACCCCTCTACGTGGACATCGCTGGCGTCGCGGAGCTGAATCACGTCGTGGAGACCCGCGCCGTTCGAGACGAGCGTCGCGCCGTCGGGTGCGTACAGCGCCGCGTTCGAAAGTCCTTGCTTCGAAACTGGTTCGAGCAGGTACGTGCCGGGCGAAAAGCGGACGAGCGTGTCGTCGTCGAGGTGCGGCGCAACGTCGAACGGTCTCTCACCGTCTGGGTCGGCCCCCGCGTCGACGGCGTCGACGACGGTGTCGTACTCGGAGGGTTCGGGCGAATCGACGGCGGGCGTAGCTGGCGGCTCTCGCATGGCGGCTGTGGAGGATACGGTCGCGGGGCGTATCAGTGGCGGGGCCGGCGGTCAGCAGGGACCGGATTGCGACGCCGTCGGGTCAGGTGTGGGCTCCGACTCAGGCGTGGCCTTCCCGACGGGTCGGCCCGTTCTCGGACTCGGGCGGGGTCGCTTCGTCGCCGTTGGACTCCTTCGAGTCGGCCTCCTCCGCGTAGGCGTCGATTCGCGCGTCGTCGAGGCGTTCTTCGGCGTTCTCCTCCTCGTCGTCGACGCCCATCGCCTCGTACACGCGCCGCCAGTCGGCGCTCGGCGAGTCGCGGTCAGTCGGCATCGCCGCCTCCCTCGTCCGCCTGCGCCGCGGTGCAGCGGAAACAACCGCCGCGGAGTCGGGGGTCGACACTCTCGAACCCGCAACGCTCGCACCGCCAGTAGCGATGGTCGAGGCGGCCGTGGTCGTCGTAGGCGCGGTGCGGTCCGGTGACGTTCTGTGTTCGGTGCTCGCTTTCCGTAGCTTCTTGTGAGAGTGGGCAATCAGTGCTCACTGGGCTTTCCGTGGTAGGGATGCCCGGCGTCCGGGTGCTGCAACACCCGACGCGTTTCCGTTCGCGCCGTGCCGGGCGGCGTTCTGTCGTCGATCCTCTTCGTAGCCGTCGCTCTCCGTGCGACTTCCTCGTCAGGTTCCAGTCCGACCGGACCACCGCGTTACGACCGCGGCTCCGAACCGGACGCGCCGGGGGAATGCGTGCGCGCACTCGGTCCGGAGCGTGGTCGGTGGTGTGTCGCTTGCGATGGCAGCCGACTAGGCGACTAGGCGATTACGCTTCGGCTTCCAGTTCGTCGGTCGTCTCGAGGCTCTGGAGCGCGGCGATGGCGGTCTGGCGGTAGCTGTCGACCGGGAGGTCGTACTGCTCGCGGGCCATCCGGCCGTACTCGTTGCCTTCCTCCTCAAAGCGCTCGACGCGCTCGAGCGTGCGCTCTGCGGTTTCGACGACCCAGCGGTCGCGCGTCGCGGCGTCGACTTCGCTGATGGACTCGGGACGGACCGAGACGTTCACTGTCCCGTCGTCGGTCTCGTACGTCCGCGGTTTGCCGACGATGGAGACGTACGCGGGCGCGTCGAGGTCGCGGAGCGTGCTCGCGGCTTCGGGCTGGTACTGCCCGGCGTAGACGAAGAACGTCCCGGTGGGGTCGACGATACGGCCCCGCCAGTACTCGTTGTCCTCGCCGACGTCTTCTTTCTCGGTCAGCGTGCCGACGAGGAACACGCGGTTCGCCTGCGCGCCCGAGGGCAGAAGCAGGTAGACGGGCGCGCGCTCGTCGTCGGACTCTTTGAACGTGTATGCAGCGTCGTTGAACTCTTGGGCGAAGACGCGTCGGGCGACTTCGCGGGTGGGTGCGGATTGACTCATGTTACATCGACCTCGCTTTGATGAGCACGGCCTCGGCGTCGACCGGACCGGTGAGCTGTTCGAACTCGTTGACGAGCACGTAGCGCCCGAGCGTCGGCCCGGAGACGCGGTAGTAGCGTCCGAGCACGTCCTCGGCCATCTCGTCGGCGACGATGGTCGTGTCGAGCGCGTCCATCGCCATCTGTTTGGCCTCCTCCAGCGCGATGCCGGTGAGTTCCTCGGTCATCTCCTTGTTGAAGATGATCTCCTGGACTTCGTTGCCGTCGTCGAGGACGCCCTTGATGCGCAGGTCGAACTCGCCTTCGACGTTACCGTGCTCCGAACACCGGCCGTTCTGGAGCACGCGCGTGCAGCCCTCCTCGGGGCAGCGCTTGATGAGTCCCGACCCGCTCTGGATGTCGACGAAGGCGCCCTCGACGCTCACCGAGTCGTCGCCCACTTCGATCTCCTCGTCGAGTTCGGTGATGGTCGTCGTCCGGTTGAGCTTCACCGAGTACCGACCCTGGTACTCGTCGGTGACGACGTTCTGAAGCGAGTACACCGCTCCTTCCTCCAGTTCCGGAAGCTCTGACGTGGTGAACGAGACGAACTTGATGGTGCCGGACTCGTCGCCCAGCAGGCCGACCTGCGAGATGGAGTCGCTGCGCGGCTCCCACAGTTCGACGAGTTTGACCGTGAGGTCGACCCACTGCTCGTCCTCGTCGATGTCCGACACCTGGACGGCCTGGCTCCCGCCGCCGCCGGAGCGAATCGCGTCGCGTTCGAGTCCCGCCTCGTCGAGGTAGTGGTTGACGACGCTCCGTCGCGCTTCGTCCACGGGGACCTTGTACTCGTTGACGAGGTTGTCCAGTCGCTCTTCGATGTCGTCTTCGTCCACGTCGAGGTGGTCCGAGAACTGTTCCGCAATCTCCGCTGCGTGTGTACGCAAATCTGTCATGTGGTCTCACTGCCTCTTCTCTGGTTTTCTATGAGAGGCATACGCCCGTTGGCTCCTACTGGTATAAAAAGTTCCGGCACCGCAATGAAAGTGAAGACCGGTGGTTGGCGGCTTCTCTCGCCGCTCTGCGTCGGACGCGCGTCTGACACGCTGGGCGCTCGAATTCGGCCGTTTTGGCGGGTACTTTTGCCGACAATCGCCGGTCGTCCGTTCGACGAGCGAAAGTGAACGCATCGACTCCACGAGGATTATTACCGCTCGGCCGCAATCCGAGCGCATGGACCCGCGCCTCGAACGATTCGTCCGGCAGACGTTCCGCAAGGCGGGTCGGCAGTGGGCCGAGTCGAAACGCGCCTACCGCGAGGGACAGTCCGGCGGCGTCCCCGACGCGCTCCCCGTCGACGAGGAGGGCCGTGCCAAACTCGTCTGCCGCCGCTACGCCGAGCGGAGAGCCGTCGGCATCGACGACGAGGGTCGACCCTCCTGTTTCGACGCCGACCACCCCGACTGTCAGGGCTGTGCCGAAGACGTCCGCGCGGGCGTCGTCGAGACGTGGTGAGTTCTGTCGCTCGACTCCCCGGTAGTTTTGCTCCCCGCCCGAGTCCGTAGCCCATGGACAGACCGCTCGTCGCGCTCGTGCTCGCAGGCGGCACCGGCACCCGACTGTATCCCGCCAGCCGGAGCCACCGCCCCAAGCAGTTTCTCTCCGTGACCGGCGACGACTCGCTGCTCTCGCAGACGGCCGAACGCGCGAGTTTCGCCGACGACCTATTCGTCTGTACCCGCGCCGACTTCGCCGACGAAATTCCCGAGCACGCCCCCGAGGCGACGGTCCTCGTCGAACCCGAGGGGAAGGACACCGGCCCGGCGCTGACGTACGCAACCCACCGAATCCGCGAGGAAGTCGGCGACTGCGTCGTGCTCGTGCTCCCGAGCGACCACACGGTTTCCGGAAACTTCGAATCCGTCGCCCGCGCGGGTGCTCGCGTCGCCGCCGAGACGGGCGCGCTCGTCACCTTCGGCGTCGAACCGACGCGCCCCGACACGGGGTACGGCTACATCGAACCCGGCGAGAAGCGAGAAGAACCCGAACCGCACGCCGAACTCGCGGCGTTTCACGAGAAACCCGACGCCGAAACCGCGTCCGAGTACGTCGACGCGGGGTACCTATGGAACGCGGGTATCTTCGCGTGGACGCCCGACGCGTTCCTCACCGCCGCCCGCGACACCGAACTCGCGCCGCTCGTCGACGCGCTCGACGACGGCGACGCAGCGGGGGGATTCGCCGCCGTCGACGACGTGAGCGTCGACTACGCGGTGATGGAACGCACCGACCACGCCGCCGTCGTCTCCGCCACCTTCGACTGGGACGACTTGGGGTCGTGGGACGCCCTGGAGCGCGTGTTCGACGCGGACGAGGACGGCAACGTCGCGCTCGGTGACTACCTCGCCATCGACGCCGCGGATAACGTCGTCGCCAGCGACGACAAACACGTCTCCTTGGTGGGTGTGGAGGGACTGGCCGTCGTCGCCTACGACGACCGGGTGCTCGTGGTGTCGAAGGGAAGGGCACAGCGCGTTCGGGAGGTCGTTTCGGTGTTGAAGGAAGAAGGGCGGTTCTGACGCTCGGAGCGCTCAGGAGCGCATCTTTCCGCCGTCGACGGGGAGCGCGACGCCGTTGACGAAACTCGCGCGGTCGCTGGCGAGGAACGCGACGGTATCGCCCAACTCCTCGGGCTTGCCGATGCGACCCATCGGAATGCCGTCGGACCAGCCCTGCAGCCCCTCCTCGTAGCTGTCGACGTCGCCGCGTTCGACGGCGTCTTCGACCAGTTCCTCGACGCGCGAGGTCTCGTGTGCGCCCGGCAAGACGGCGTTGACTCGGACGTCCGGCGCGAGCTCCCGCGAGAGCGATTTGACGAGGCCGATGACGCCGCGGCGGACACTGTTCGAGAGGATGAGGTCGTCGATGACCTCGCGGACGCTCGTCGAGGTGATGCAGGTGATGGTGCCCGCGTCGCTCTCCTTCAGGTGGGGTTCGGCCTCCTTGACGGTCCAGACGGCGCTCATCACGAGCAGGTCGTACGCGTCGTACCAGTCTTCCTCGGACGTGTCGTCGAAACTGCCGCTCGGCGGACCGCCCGCGGAGGTGACGAGGTGGTCCAGTTGGCCGAACTCCTCGACGGTCGCCTCCACGAGCGCCGCGACGTCGTCGCGGTCGGTGAGGTCCGTCGGCACCGCGAGCACGTCGCCGTCGCCGACGGAGTCGAGCTCCTCGGCCGCCGCGTCGAGGCGCTCCTCGTCGCGGCCGCAGATGACCACGTGTGCGCCCTCCGCCGCCAGCGACTCGGCGCTCGCGTTACCGAGACCGCTCGAACTCGCCGTCAGCAGTGCTACGTCTCCGGATACTCCGAGATCCATGTTGTGTGGGAGGTGGCCCCACACAGAAAGCGTCTCCTAAGTCGGCAACCCCCGTGAGTGTCGTCCGTTTTCGCGCGTTCGTCTCTCGGTCGCTTACGCCGACCGCCGAACCCGAACCGCGCCTTCGCTCGTGACGCCGACGAGAAGCGGCACTCGAACCTCACGCCCGCGGATGGCGTCGCCCGCGGCGTCGCTGACGATCTTCATCAGATCCGGTGCGGTGTGGTTCACCTTGACGCCGGCGGCGTCGCAGGCGTCGTACACCCGCTTCGGGACGTCGTAGAGGTCGGTTCCTTCGGGGACTTCCACGCGGACTGGGGCGGTCAGCGCCTCGGCGAACGCCACCGTCTCGCGGGCTTTCTCGACGTTGTCGCGGGCGCTTGCTTCGATGCTGGAGACGTTCGCGCGCGAAGTGCCGAGAAACTCCGCGATGTCGGACTGGCGGACGCCGCGCTCGCGGAGCGCGAGCACCTCGGCCTGTCGCTGCGTCAGGACGCTCTCGTCGGGCGCAAAGCCCGCCTGTTGGAGTATCTCGGTCACGTCCTGTTCGTCCATACGCGTGCGTCGAACGCCGTCGTGAAAAAGGGTACAGAAAAACCGAAAGTCGGAACTGTCCGTGGGTGCCGCGTCGGCGGCGAGCGCTGCTTACGAGCCCCAGAAGTTGTCGCGGCTGCCGAGCGCCGTGGGCCGCTTCGGCCCCTCGTCGTCGCCGCTCCGTTCGGGCTCCGGCTCTTCCTCCTCGGGGTCCATCGGGAGTCGCTCCACCTCGTCGGCGCGGGCGTGACTCGATTTCACCTTCGTGATCTTCACCAGCGCTCGCGCGTCGGGGAGAATCCCGTCGACGAACACGATGAACCCGTCTTCGGTCCGCCCGACGCCCGCGCCGCTCTCGTGGATGTCGGTCACTTCGACGACGACCTCCTCACCGGGTTTGACGGGTTGTTGCTTCAGGTCGCGGATGGGCATGCTGTAATGGTTGCACCACTCGGCCCCGCCGCGGTCACCGTAGTGTTGACATCCCATCCCTTGGATTCGCTCTGAAAAACTCGGGCATTCGTCGGCCAGTGGACAGTCCGGCATGGACGTAACTACTCAGGGTGCGGTCTAAACGCTTGTGTATCGCCCTCCGGGTCGAAACCCGTTTTGCCGCTCCGACCGAACGCCGCCCCATGAGCCGACGCGTCCCGGAGTTCGCGCTCGTCGCCGGGGCGTTTCTCTCGCTGTCGCTTCTCGTCTCGTCGCTCGTCCTCTCCGGCGACGTGCTGCGGTCGACGCTCGCCGCCGTCGCCCTCGGCTACCCGTTCGCCGCCTACGCCGTCGTCCACGACGAGGACCCGACGAACGTCCTCCCGCCGACGGCCGTACTCGCGCTCGGCGGGCTCGTCGGCCTCGTCCTCCTCGGTGAGGCGACGCTGGGCGGCGTTCGGGCGTTGACGCCGGTGGCGGGAGTCACGTTCGGCGTGCTACTGGCGCTTTTGGCGCTGTTACCGCCGCTTGCCTACTATCTTCGGTACGGGTCGCCGCTGAACCCGCTCTCGCCCGCACGAACCGCGTTCGGCTGTCTCGGCTTCGCCGTCGGACTTCTCGCGGTCGGCTCCTTCGCCGACACCGTGCTGTACGCGACGGCGGACGCGCTCCTCGTCTCGCTCACCGGCGCGCTGTACGCCGCTCGTAAGGGCGTCGTTCCGTCGCCGTCGACCCGCCGACTGTTGATCTTCGGCGGCGTCGCCGCGGGCGTCTGTCTGCTCGCCGCCGGCAGCGTGCTCGGCGTGACGCTCGACGAGTGGGTCGTCGTCGCAGCGGCGCTCGTGTTCGGCCCGAGTGCGTACTACGCGCTCACCGTGGAGTACGTCTGAGAACCCGGAGCCCCTCGACCGAATCTACGCCAACGGCGTCCGCTCGACCACGGTACCGTCGACGGTCGGATACTGCTCGACGATTTCGCCTTTCTCCACGTCGCCCTCCTGAACCATCTCTTCGAGCAGCCACCACGCGAGTTCGACGTGGTCGGACTTGACGGTGTAGAACTCCTCGGGGACGCCGAGTTCCCGGAGGCGCGCTTCGGGCTCCCACGTCTTGCCGTAGACGAGGGTGCCGTCGTCGGTTATCTCGTCGAACTCCCGGCGGATGTTGCGGGCCATCCGCTTCAAGCGGTTTCTGTGCTGGGCGGCGTCCTTGAACACGGAGGTACAGAAGTAGACGCGCTCGTGGTCGCCCATCACGTCCAAGATCGCCTCTTTCGAGCCGTCGACGGCCGACATGTGACCCTCTTGGAGTTCGTAGCCCTTCTCCTGCATCCGGCGATAGTTTCCGTCGGACATCTCGAACTCGTTGATGTTGCAGAAGTCGGCCGCGCCCTCGTCGAGGAACTCCAGGAACTCCTCCTCGGCGCGGATACCGGGAATCTCGAAGGCGGGCGTCAGCCCCTCCTCGCGGGCGATGTACAGGATCTCCTCCCATTCGGTGCCGTGCATCTCGCCCCACAGCTCCAGCGGCGGGTGGAACCGAATCTCGTCGAGGCCGGCTTCCGAGAGGCGGCGCATGTTCTCGCGGCCGCCCGTGATGCCCGTGTAGAGGTGGGTGTGGTGGTCCTCGCCGAACTCCGATTTCAGCAGGCGGAGGTACCGACAGGTCTTGTCGAGCGCCTCCTGCGGTTCGCCGCCTGTGATGGAGGTACCGAGCGCGTCCATCCGCTTGGCCTCGCGGACGATATCCTCGTCTTCCTCGACGAGACGCTCGTTTGCGTACACGTCGGTGACGTTCTTTCGGTTCTCGCCGAGAGGGCAGTAGAAACAGTCCCGCTGGTCACAGTACCCGTAGACGAAGAGCACCATCTTGCCTCCCATAGCGCACTGTTCGCAGCCCTTCGAAATCATTCGCTTGTTAGCGGTGTATTCGGCGCAGCGTCAAAAGGCGTGCGACTCGTCTCTCGACTGCGTGTGCTGCGTGTTCCCATTCGGCGCGTCCTTCGCTCTGTGACCGCTATTCGTCGGCATCGGCGTGTTCTTTCTCGTCGCCGGTGGCGCTCGTCTCTGTCGAACCGCTGCCGACTCCGAGGAGCGCTCTTGCCCCTCGAACGCCGATAACCGGCCGACCGGAGACCACCCACGCTCCCGAAAACAAATATAGCATGCTGGCGTAGCCGCTGACGATGCTGCTCGTCCTCTGTGTCGACCTCGACGACGACCTCGGCCGCAAGACCGGTATGAAGACGCCGGTTGTGGGCCGAGAGGCCGTCGAGGAGGCCGCGGTGGCGCTCGCAACCGCCGACCCGGAGGACTCCGACGTGAACGTGCTGTTCCAGGGCATCCACGTCCACGACGACCTCCTCGCGGAGTTCGAAGACGGCGCCCCGGAGGACGCCGAGGAGGTCGAAGTCGCCGCCGTCACCGGCCTCAACGGCAACGACGTGAAGGCCAACCGCGCCGTCGGCGAGGAGGTCGACGAGGTGCTGGCGAGCCTCCAGACCGGCGAGAACGTCCGCGCCGTCGTCATCACCGACGGCGCACAGGACGAGTCCGTGCTGCCGGTCATCCGCTCGCGGGTCCCCATCGACAGCGTCCGCCGCGTCGTCGTCCGGCAGGCCCAGGACCTGGAGTCGATGTACTACACCATCAAGCAGGTGCTCGACGACCCCGAGACCCGCGGGACGATTCTCGTCCCTCTCGGCATTCTCCTGCTCATCTACCCGTTCGTCACCATTGCGACGCTGTTCGACATCGAGGGGGCGACCGTGCTCGGCCTCATCTCCGCCTTGCTGGGACTCTACGTCCTCTTTCGGGGACTCGGAATGGAGCGGTTCGTCGACGACGCCGCGGCGCGTGCGCGCAACATCCTGTACGCCGGACGGGTGACGCTCATCACGTACGTGGTCGCCGCGGCCCTCATCATCGTCGGTGGTGCGCAGGGCGTCGAAACCATACGGGCCGTCGAAAGCGCCGTGGGCGGGTCGCTCACGGTACCGGCGCTGCTCGCGGCGTTCGTCCACGGGGCGGTGCAGTGGTTCGCCGCCGCGGGCATCACAAGCAGCCTCGGGCAGGTGACCGACGAGTATCTCGTCGACGAGTTCAAGTGGCGCTACCTCAACGCGCCGTTCTACGTCGTCGCCATCGCACTCGTGCTGTACGCCCTGTCGGGTTTCTTCCTCTCGGGACTGTTCCCGTCCGGCGAGTCGGTGGCGCTGGTCCGGACGCTCTCGTTGACGGATCTCGCGCTGGCGCTCACGGCGGGGACGCTCCTCGGGGTGTTGAGCACGCTCACCTTCGCCATCGCGGAGTCGAAGTACCCGACTGGGGCCGAACCCGCCTGAGCGTCGAGAATCAGCGCTCGCGCACGACGACGAACTCCGCGAGGTCGCGGAGGTACTCGCGCGCGGCGGAGTCGGGTACGTCGGTCGCGTCGAGTGCGTCCAGCGCCGCCTCCGACTGCGCGTGCGCACGACCGTCGGCCTCCTCGGGCGTCATGTCCGTAATCTGGACGAGCGACGGGCGTTCCATCACCTCGTCTTGACCGGCGGGTTTGCCGAGGTCGTCGGCGTCGGCCGTCGCGTCCAGCACGTCGTCACGAATCTGAAAGGCGATGCCGACGCGCTCTGCGTACTCGCCGAACGACTCGACGGCGAACGGGTCGGCCCCGCCCGCCACCGCGCCGACCTCGGCGGCGGCGCGGAACAGCGCGCCCGTCTTGCGGCGTGCGAGTTCCATGTACTCCTCTTCGTTCGTCGGTTGGGCGACGAGTTCGGTCGCTTCGCCCTCGCCGAGTTCGACCATCGACTCGGCGACGATCTGCATCGCTTGCTCCTCGGTCGAAAAGAGTGCGAACGCCTCGCCGAGTAGGCCGTCGGAGGCGAGAATCGCCGTCCCGTAGCCGTACTCGGCCCACGCGCTCGGCGTCCCTCGGCGGAGGTCCGAGCGGTCGATGATGTCGTCGATGACGAGTGAAGCGTTGTGGACGAGCTCGACGCCGACGGCGAAGTCGACGGCGTCGGCGGGGTCGCCGCCGACCGCCTCGCAGACGAGGAGCGTCACCGTGGGTCGCACGCGTTTGCCCCCCGCGAGGGAGACGTGGCCGAGCTGCCCGGCCAACTCGTCGGGTTCGACCGACTCGACGACCGCTTCGAGGCGGTCGTTGACCATCGCGACCCGGCGCTCCAAATACTCCATTATCGGACGGGTAGGGACGGTCAGGGAAGTACGTACCGAAACACGGAGAAAAGGAGGTCGCCACTTGGTGTCTTTCCTCGGCCGATTTCACGTGGGATTGGTCCGCGACCGAGGCCATTCACAGGACGCGGTCCCGTCGCGTGCGAAAATCGCAGAGCGATTTTCGGCCGACGAACGAATGGAAGCGCGGCTTGCCGCGCTGAAATGAGTGAGGAGTGCTTTTGGTCGAGATTTTGCCGAGGGCCGCCGGAGGCGGTCCGCAGCGCAAAAGGTCGGGGTTCAGGAGAACTGCTCGATGAGCGCCGGCACCACGTCGAAGAGGTCGCCGACGATGCCGTAGTCGGCGATGTCGAAGATGGGCGCGTTCGGGTCGGTGTTGATGGCGACGATGGTGTCGGAGCCTTTCATCCCGGCGACGTGCTGGACCGCTCCGGAGATGCCGACCGCGAGGTAGACGTCGGGGGTGACGACCTTACCGGACTGGCCGACCTGCCGGTTCGGCGGGAGCCACCCGGCGTCGACGATGGGGCGCGACGAGGAGAGCGTCGCACCGAGGGCGTCGGCCAACTCCTCGACGAGCTCGAGGTTCTCCTCCTCTTCGATACCGCGGCCGACAGAGACCAAGACGTCTGCATCGGTGATGTCGACGTCGCCGCCGGCGACTTCCTCGAAGCCGAGCACGCGAGAGCCGAGTTCGCCGTCGGGACTGTAGTCGAACGCCGAGATCTCGGCGTCGCCGGCGTCGACGGCGGCGGGCCACTCGCCGCCGCGAATCGTGACGGCGACGCGTTCGGCGTCGACGTCGACGGTCGTCTCGACCTTCGAGCCGTACATCTCGCGGGTCGCGGTGAGCCCGTCGTCGTAGTCGAAGTCGACCGCATCCGAGACGAGCGGCAGGTCGAGCGCGTTGGCGACCGCCGGTGCGTAGTCGAGGCCGTTGACGCTGTTTGGCATCAACAGGACTGTGGGCTCGACGTCGGCGTACAGCGCCTCGACCGCGCCCGCGTACACGTCGTGATTGAACTCCTCGCCGTTCTCGACGGTGTGGACGGTGTCGACGCCCGCGAGGTTGAGGTTCTCGGCGAACCCGTCGATGTCGCCGCTGATGACCGCGACGTGGAGGTCGCCGCCGGTCGCGTCGGCGACTTGGCGGCCCGCGGTAACGAGTTCGTAGCTCACGTCGCGGAGGTCACCGCGGCGGTGGTCGGCGACGGCGAGGACCGTCATTGTGCGCCCACCCCCTTCTCGCGGAGGATCTCCGCAAGTTGAGCCGCCGCCCCCTCGGCGTCACCCTCGAAGATGGTGGCGTCCGATTCGCTCTCGGGTTCGCTCATTCCCGTGAGTTCGATGGGGCTGTCGAGCGCGGAGGCGTCGAGTCCGAGCTCGGCGAGGCCCATTGGAGCGATCTCCTTGCGCTGGGCCTGGCGGATGCCGCGAAGGCTCGCGTAGCGGGGGTCGTTGATACCCGTCTGGATGGTGAACACCGCGGGGAGGTCGACTTCGGTGAGTTCCTCGACGCCGCCTTCGAGTTCCCGGCGGACGTTGGCGACGCCGCTGTCGGCGTCTAATTCGAGCTTGTTGACGACGGCGGCCCACTCGAAGCCGACTTCGTCGGCGACGGAGACGCCCGTCGCACCGAAGCCGTCGTCGGACGCCTGGACGCCCGTCAGCACGAGGTCCGGCTGTTCCTGTTCGACGACGGCGGCGAAAAGGCGCGTCTTCGCGGCCACGTCGAGGAGTTGGACGTCCTCGAAGGCGTCGTCCCAGACGCGAATCGCGCGGTCTGCACCCTTGGCGAGCGCCATCCGAATCGTCTCCTCGCTGCGTTCGGGGCCGATGGTGACGCTGACGACCTCGACGTCGTCGCCCGCCTCCGCTATCTGAACCGCCTCCTCGACGGCGTAGTCGTCCCACTCGTTGAGGTCGTACTCGAGGTACGCCTCGTCGATTCCGAGCCCGTCGATCTCGAAGTCGTCTTCGACTTCGGCGATTTCCTTGACGGTTACGAGAATCTTCATCATCAACCACTACCTCTACTCGCCGGTAAACGTTTTCGGAACGAGAGGGCGGTACGTGACGACGTACGACAAATTCTCACTCGTCTTCGAGTACGAGCTGCGGACGACGTCTCAGTTCTCGCCGTCGCCGTTCCCGTTTCCGTGCTCGCCGGGCAGCGAAATCAGATTCTCGCGGCCGAGGCGGAGCTTCTCGACTCGTCCCTCCTCGGCCAGAGAGGAGAGCAGTTGTGACACTTTCGCGTCGGACCAGCCGGTTTCGGCGACGATGTTCGTCTGTCGCATCCGACCGCCGTTGCGTTCGAGAAGGTGTTCGACCCGTTCGCCGTCCGAGAGCAGCGAGAGGTCGACGTCGTCGTCCTCCTCCGGTTCCTCCGACGGCGGATCGGCGACTGACGCACCGCCGCCGGTCGCGCGCGGCGGTGGTGTCGTCGTCGGCCCGTCGACGGTGACTACCTCCCCGTCGACCTCCTCGAACCCCTGCCGGCGTCGGAGGACGACCGCAGCGAGCATCGCCGCGAAGACGAGCACCGCGCCGACGCCCGCGATGAGCGTGAGGTCACCCGAGCCGTCTCCTCCCGGTGTCAACCGTCCCGACCCCGGTGAGTCGTACGAGATGTCGATGACGCTGCCGTCTCCGGAGCGGTCGGTGAACTCTCGGGGACCGTCGACGATGACAGTGGTGCCGTCGCGGGTGCGAGCCGGGAAGCTCACGTCCTGGGAGTTCCAGCCGTCCGGTGCTTCGATTATGAGCCGCTGGTCCGCTTCGAGACGGGGGAACCACGTCCCGCCGTCGGGCGTCTCGAACGCGTCGCCGACTCTGAGGTCCTGGTCGCCCCGGTAGGCGAACTTCGTCCACGTGAACGTCATGTTCAGCACGCCGGTGTCGTTCTCGACGGTGCCTCGGTAACTGACGTTTCGAATCTCCATCTCACGGCCCGTCGCCTCCGACGAGAGCGCGGCGAACTGCTCGAACGTCCGCTCGTCCAGGGTCGCATTGGCCTCGCCCGCGCGGAGGTCCGAGACGAACTGCTCGAACGCTGCGCTGCTGGTGTTGTCGCTCAGCGGATACCGCGTGATGACCGACCACCTTGCGTCGCCGTTGCGCTTGATGGCGATGACGAGTTCCGTGTCCGGCGGTTCTTCGGCCTGTAGCAGCGTCGCTCTTTGCCCGTCGTCGGAATCGACGACGGCAGCGGCCGGTGGAGCGAAGCCGGCTGAGAAGACGAGGAAGGCGAGCACGAGGGCGGCATACCGCATACAGTTCACCAACTCTCGGGGGGATGTCAAAACGCTTTCCATCGGATGGCCGACAGGCGCTCTGCGCCGGACGTCGCCACGCGACGAGCGTCGCCGCACGACGGCGGCATCTGTTCCGACGACCGTCGCCGACACCCGCTCGTAGGCTCGGAGGTAGCGCTCACTACGCTTCGGCACCAGTCGACGTCGTCGGATTCGGGCGCTGGCTCGCCGCCGCTTCCTGTCGACGAACCGTCGCGTGTCGGACAGCGACCGGTTTTAATATGATGACTGTGTACGCGCCGTTGATGAGACAGCCCGCCGCTTTGCTCACTGCCCTTCTCCTCCTCATCTCGTCTGTCGGCGGCGTCGCCGTCGCAACGCCGCCCGCCGCGGAGTCATCGACGTCCCTCGCCACGGAGCCGGAACCGTCGCTCGCCGAGATCGACAACGAGACGAGCGTCCTGATGCTGGACGAAGACGATTCCAACGCGGCGTTCGGGGCGTCGTCGGCGAACCTGAGCGCCTCGTTGGCCGTTCGAGAGACGCGGGTTCGCTCCGACCTCGGGACGCGAACGACCGAACAACGATTCGCCGCGATGGAGAACGAAAACGAGCGCCGCAAGGCCGTGTTGCGAGCGCTGACCGAGCTCGAAATCCGCGTCGACGACCTCCGATCCGAGGAGCGAGCGGCCCTCGCCGCCCACACCGACGGCGAGATTACGGCCGCGCAACTGCTGGTTCGGTTGGCGCACGTCCACACCGAAGCGGCCGAGCTCCGAGCGAACGCCACGATGCTCGCGCGGACCGCCGACGGCATCGACGGCTTCTCTATCGACGGGCGGGTCGGGTCGGTACAACTCGAGCTCCAGACGATGCGCGGACCGATTCGAGAGCGTGCCGCCGCCGCCCTCCGCGGCGGCGCCCACCCCGTCCGGACCTACGTACAGACGACGGCCAACGGCGTCGTCCTCTCGATGATCGACGACGGCGTCTACGTCCGCGAGGTGTACGACGCCTCGAAGCGCACCTCCGGTGCGTCCGGCCGAATCACGGTCGGCGAACTCCCCGACGTGATGGAACGGGCGTACCCGGCCATCATGCAACGCGGCGAGTTCAACAGTCCGACGGGTGTACAGGCCAGCAACATCTTCGTCGGGAAGGTTCGGTACGCCGGCGGCGACCTCACCGCGTACGTCGACCGCGGCCACGACGGACGAGTGTTCAGAGAGATACAGCGCATCCGTCTCGACAACGTCCACGTCGCGCAGTCGACCAACGGCACCCGCTCGGGGCTCGAACTCCGCGTCAATCCGACGTACGCCGGCGGGCCGCTCCGCATCGAACTCGTCAACGCCGCCACCGGCGACCCCGTCCAAGGAAACATCAGCATCGGCCGACCCGAGAGCAACGAACAACCGACGTTCCTCGGCCGCACTAACGCCGACGGCGTCCTCTGGACGACGGCCCCCGACGACGGGTTCGTCGTCCAGGCGATTCGGGGGAACTCGTTCGTCTCCATCGAACTCACGCCCGACGACCCGATGAACGTCGGCGACCCGAACGACTCGCTCGCGCCGCCGACGGACGCCCGCACCGTGGCCGACGCGTAGTTCCGAGTCGACGCGTCACTCCATCGAACCCCTCCGGTTTCCGCTTCTCGTCGGCGCAGTCGAGTCGCCGCCGCCATCGGCGCTCGGCGCTGCGTACATTTATCACCGAGAGCCAGGCTACCCCGTCGCGTGTCGACTCGCGCCCGCGCCTCGGTTTCTACCGTCGGAACCGCGCTGTTGCTGTTGCTCTTGGTCGGCCTCGCGGCCAGCGTCGGGGCCGTCGCACTCGAACACGCCGAGACCACCGCCGACGGCGGAACGCAGGCGGCGCTGTCGCTCACCGCCACCGGCGAGACGTTGCAGTTCGTCCATCGGGGCGGCGAGACGCTGGACGTGCGGCGACTCGACCTCCGGGTTCGCGTCGACGGGAGGCCGCTCGACCACCATCCGCCGGTTCCGTTCTTCTCCGCGGACGGCTTTCGTCCCGGGCCGACCGGCCCGTTCAACGCCGCCGCAAGCCCCGAGTGGCGCGCCGGCGAGACGGCATCGGTCACCGTCGCCGGGACGAACGACCCGGAACTACCCGTCGGGTCGTCGGTGACCGTCGGCGTGCGGTACGCAGGCCGACCGCTCGTCACGCTCTCGGCAGCCGTTCGATGAGCGGCAGTTCGAAACGGCGCTCGCCCGACGAACGAGGCTCCGTGGAAAAGTCGGTCGAGCAGTCTCGTCGCTCGGAGCTGCCGTCGTCGCTCGCCGCTACTTTTCGGGTGCGCGAGCGACCGTGGTGATGGCGATGTCGGGGTCGTACGACGGCCCCATCAGCACGTGTTCGACGTCCTCGAAGCCCGCCTGTTCGAACATCCGGTCGGCCTCCTCCTCGTCGTAGAACAGCATGATGGAGTCGGCGACTTTCTGCATGACGGTCGTCTTCGGGTAGTTCGGGCCGACGACGAGCACCTGCTGGCCGGGTTTGACGACGCGACGGAACTCTTCGAGCGCGTCGACCGGGTTCGGCCAGTACTCGATGGACCCGGAGGACCAGACGACGTCGAAACTGTCGTCTCTGAACGGAAGCCGCTCGGCGTCGCCGCGGTAGAACTTGACCTTGTCGCGCTTGCCGAACTTCTGGAACGCCTTCTCCATCTGGTGGATGCTCTGGTCGATACCGTGGACGTCGTCGGTGTGCTGGAGCAGGCCTTCGGTGCCGAACCCGGTGCCGCAGCCGACGTCGAGAACGCGGTCACCCCGTTCGATGTCGAGAAGTGCCAGCGCTTCCGCGCGCATCTCTTCGTTCCAGATGAACGGGTTGACCTGATCGTACACCTTCGAGAGGTACTTGTAGAACAGCCGCGCCCGTCCTTTGTCCTCGAGGATACCCATTGCCGGCGGTTCGGACTCGGTGGGCATAATCCTGCGGATTCTCCGATACCGACGGGTTCGACGGTCCCAGGCGGCGTCGCGTGTCGCCGCGGCCCCGGAACAGCTATGTGCGTCCGCCGAATCGCCCGATTGCTTCCGCAAACACCTTATACGGCCGTGGTGCAACGTTCCAACGATTAGTGAGTATGCCGAGACCAGAGGTTCTCGAACGGATTAAGTCGGCCGAATCCGACGCCGGCGACATCATCGCGCAGGCTGAGCGCGAGCGCGACGAACTGATCTCCGACGCCCGCGATCGCGCCGAGCAGATTCGGGCCGAGGCAGAAGCGGAGGCATCCGAGACGGAGGAGCGCCGCCTCGAGGAGGCTCGCGAAGATATCGAGGCCGAACGCGAGCGGATAATCGAAGAAGGCGAACGCGCTCGCGAGGAGCTCGTCTCCGAGGCGCAGTCGAACGTCGAGGAGGCGGTGGAGTACACGGTAGAGCGGTTCGAGGAGGCGGTGCATGCTCAGACCTGAGCAGATGAGCAAGGTCTCGGTTACCGGGGCCAAACGGTTCATGGACGACGTCATCGAGGCGACCCACGAGTTGAACTTGCTGGACGTCTCCGACTACGACGGCTCCTGGGAGGGGTTCTCACAGGGGACGCCCGTCGAGGGCGCGGAGACGGCCTCCGACAAACTCGTGACGGTCCGTTCGCTCGAAAGCATCCTCGACGTCGACGAGGAGGACGCGGGACCGACCCGCATCGTCACCGACGAAGCGCTGGAAGCCGAGCTCGCGGAGGTCCGCGCGGAGGTCAACGAACTCGACGACCGCCGCGACGAACTCCGCGACGAACTGCGAAGCATCCAGGAGGATATCGACGCCGTCGAACCGTTCGCGGACCTCGGCATCGACCTCGACCTGCTGTCGGGCTACGACACGCTGCAAGTCGCGGTCGGCGAAGGTGACCGCGACGACGTCGAACACTCGCTCGTCGCCGCCGACAGCGTCGAAGCGTTCGAGATTCACGAGGGCGACGACGTGTTCGCCGTCTTCGCGTACCCCGCAGACGGCGCGGGCGAAGACGCGCTCGACGAGGCGCTCGTCGGCACCGACTTCTCGACGTACGACGTTCCCGAATCGCAGTCGAGCCCCGAGGAGTACGTCGGCGAACTCCGCCACCGCAAACAGCAACTCGAGTCGCGGCTGACGACGGTCGACGACGAACTCGAAGAGGTCAAAATCGACGCCGCGGGCTTTCTGCTCGCCGCCGAAGAACAGCTCTCCATCGAGGTCCAGAAGACCGAAGCGCCGCTCTCGTTTGCGACGACGGAGAACGCCTTCGTCGCCGAGGGGTGGATTCCGACCGAACGATACACGCAGTTTGCGAGCGCGCTCCGCGACGACGTCGGTCAACACGTCGAAGTCGAGGAGATCCAGCGCGCGAGCTTCACGAGCGACGGGCAGGAGGCCACCCGCGAACAGGTGCCGAGCGGCACCGGCGGGGAACCGACCGCCGCCGACGGCGGCGCGGACGAACCGGAAGCGCGCGCCGACGGGGGAAGCGTCGTCACGAAGAACGACGACCCGCCGGTCGTCCAAGACAACCCCGGCGCGGTCAAGCCGTTCGAGGTCTTGGTCAACGCGGTCAGCCGACCGAAGTACAGCGAGTTCGACCCGTCGGTGTTCGTCTTCCTGACGTTCCCCGTCTTCTTCGGGTTCATGATCGGCGACCTCGGTTACGGGATCATCTACACCGCTATCGGGTACTATCTCTACAGCCGGTTCGAGGACCGTCCGGCCTTCAGGAGCATGGGCGGCATCACGCTGTTCGCCGGCGCGTTCACCATCCTGTTCGGCATCCTCTACGGCGAGATATTCGGGCTGCACCAGCTCGGCGCGCTGATCTGGGGCGGCCACCCGCCGATGGAGAAGGGTCTCTCGCCCGCCGGCATTAGCTGGGCTATCGGCTGGCTCGTCGTGAGCATCTTCGTCGGCATCGTCCACCTCAACATCGGGTGGATTCTCGACTTCTTCGAGGTCGCCGAACACCACGACCTGAAGCACGCCGTCCTCGAGAGCGGCTCGTGGCTGCTGATGATGAACGGGCTGTGGGTCTGGATCTTCAGCCAGCACGTCGCGAGCGCAAAACCCGCGTTCCTGTTCACGCTGTTCGACGGCACCGGCGCTGCGCCAGAGTCGAACCAGCAGTACATGCAGGCGATGTTCGAGCTCGGCTTCAACGGGTTCCCGGCGACGGTCGGTCTCGTCGGCTTAGGGGCGTTCGCTGTCGGATTCGTCCTCTTGGCCATCGCCGACCTCGCGGAGGTCGTCGAGTTCCTCAACGTGCTCGTGAACGTGCTCTCGTACGCCCGTATCGGCGCAGTGCTGCTCGCGAAGGCCGGGATGGCGCTCGCGGTCAACCTGCTCGTGTTCGGCGCGTATCAGCACGACGGTGAGATTCACTTCCTCATCGACCACGGCCCGCAGTGGGTCGTCGAACACTACGGCGCGGAGGCCATCATGTTCGGCGGCCTGTTCCACGGCGGGGCGGCGCTGTTCCTCGTGGGCATCGTCGTGCTCATCCTGGGCCACGCGCTGGTGCTGACGCTCGGTATCACGAGCGCCGGTCTGCAGGCGGTCCGTCTCGAGTACGTCGAGTTCTTCGGCAAGTTCTACGAGGGCGGCGGCCGCGAGTACGAACCGTTCGGCTACGACCGCAAGTACACCACCGAAGACTGACCGCCCCGCGGCGTTCGACTTCGGTTCTCTCTTCTGCTGACGACAATTTTCTCCAGTCTGTGACACCGGGTAGCAAACGCCGTAGCGGGCGGTTTGGCCGTCTGTTTTGGGAAGTTTTATGACCGCAGTGCGGTCAACTACCAACTGTTCGGAGACGACTAACCGGAACCATACCTACCCACCATGATCGAAACCCTACCCGAAGTCGCTAACGTTGCACTGCAGGCTCAAGGATCCAACGGCCCGGCGCTCGACGGCGCCGCCGCCGCCGGTCTCGCGGTCGGTCTCGCCGCACTCGGCGCAGGCTACGCGGAGCGTGGCATCGGTGCCGCCGCCGTCGGCGCTCTCGCCGAGGACGACAGCCTCTTCGTTCAGGGCCTCATCCTGACGGTCCTGCCGGAGACGCTCGTCATTCTCGCGCTCGTCGTCGTGTTCATCCTCGGTTAAACCACCTCTCTCTTTCCACCATGAGTTTGGATACTGTCGTTGAGGACATTCGGGACGACGCCCGCGCACGTGCGGAGAACATCCGCGAGGAGGGCCAAGCGCGTGCCGACGAGATCGTCGCCGAAGCCGAAGCCGACGCAGAGGAACTGCTCGAAGAGCGCGAACGCGCCGTCGAGCGAAAGATCGCCCAGGAGCGCGAACAGTCGCTCTCCAGCGCGAAACTGCAGGCGAAACAGCAGCGCCTCGAAGCCCGCCGCGACGTGCTCGAAGACGTCTACGAGCGGGTCGAGGCCGAACTGGTCGCTCTCGACGGTGCCGACCGCGAGGAGCTCACCCGTGAGCTGCTCGACGCGGCGTCGACGGAGTTCGAAGACGAGGACGAAGTGTTCGTCTACGGACGCGCCGACGACGAGGCGCTCATCGCCGAGATTCTCGCCGACTACGACGGCTACGAGTTCGCGGGCGACCGCGCCTGTCTCGGCGGCGTCGTCGTCGAGGGACGAAACTCCCGCGTTCGGGTGAACAACACGTTCGATTCGGTCCTCGACGCCGTCTGGGAGGACAACTTAAAGGACGTGAGCGCCCGACTGTTCGAACAATGAGCGCAACCGGCAGCTCGAATCCGGAGTACGTCAACGCCCGCGTCAGAGCGCGACGCGGCGCACTGTACGACGACGAGGACTACCGCAAACTCCTCCGGATGGGCCCCGCCGAGATCGCTCGCTTCATGGAGGAGTCGACGTACGAAGAGGAGATAAACGCCCTCGGGGCCCGCTTTTCGGGCGTCGACCTGATCGAGTACGCGCTGAACCGCAGCCTCGCAAAGCAGTTCAACGACATCCTCGATTGGGCCGACGGGCGACTGTACGACCTCATCGCACGCTACCTCCGGAAGTTCGACGCGTGGAACGTCAAGACGGTCATCCGCGGCATCTACGCCGACACGCCGCGCGAGGAGGTCGAGACCGACCTCATCCGCGCCGGCGAGTTCGACGACCGTCTCATCGAACGGCTGCTCGAAGCGACCACCATCGAGGAGGTCGTCGACCGACTGAGCGGCACCATCTACGGCCCGCCGTTGCGGGCGGCGTACGACGACTACGAGGAGTCGGGCGTGCTGGTCCCGCTGGAGAACGCCGTCGACCGCGCGTTCTACGAGAACCTGCTCAGCGGCCTCGTCACGAACGAGTCGACCGAGCAGTACCGCGAGTTCCTGCACGCCGAAATCGACTTCCGCAACGCGCGGAACGCGCTTCGTCTCGCCCGAAGCGGGGCGAACATCGACCCCTCGGAGTACTACATCGACGGCGGCCGCCTGTTCAGCGCGACGGAGCTGTCGCAGCTGGCGTCGAGTCCGGAGGAGCTCGTGACCCGTATCCGCGAGAGCGTCTACGGCGACCGCCTCTCGGCGGCGCTGACCGACCTCGAACGCGCCGACAGCCTCATCGGCTTCGAGCGCGCGCTCGAAGCGGCGCTGTTGGAGTACTCCGAGAGCCTCGGCCACGTGTTCCCGCTGTCGGTGTCGCTGATCATCTCCTACATTCTCGCCAAGGAGCGGGAAGTGGAGAACATCCGCGCCATCGCCCGTGCACGCGAGGCGGGGCTCTCCGAGGACGAAATCGAAGACGAACTGGTGATACTATGAGTCAGGAGATAGCCGTCATCGGCAGTCCCGACTTCACCACCGGCTTCCGCCTCGCGGGCGTTCGGAAGTTCCAGAACGTCCCCGAGGCGGAGAAAGACGAGCGTCTCGACGCCGCCGTCGAAGAGACGCTCGCCGACGGCGACGTCGGCATCATCGTGATGCACGACGAGGACCTCGCGCACCTCTCGCGCAACGTCCGAAAGTCCGTCGAGCAGAGCATCGAACCGACGCTCGTCACGCTCGGTGCGGGCGGTGCGGGCGGCGGCGGACTGCGTGACCAGATCAAACGAGCGATCGGTATCGACCTAATGGAGGACGAGAACCAATGAGCCAAGCAACACAAGAGACCGTCCGAGAGGACGGCCGAATTCAGAGCGTGAGTGGTCCGGTCGTGACCGCTGTCGACCTCGACGCCCGGATGAACGACGTCGTGTACGTCGGTGACGAAGGGCTGATGGGCGAAGTCATCGAGATCGAGGGCGACACCACGACCATCCAAGTGTATGAGGAGACCTCGGGCGTCGGCCCGGGCGAACCCGTCGAGAACACGGGCGAGCCGCTGACCGTCGACCTCGGTCCCGGCCTGCTGGACACCATCTACGACGGCGTCCAGCGACCGCTCGACGTGCTCGAAGAGAAGATGAACAGCGCCTTCCTCGACCGCGGTGTCGACGCGCCCGGTATCGAGATGGACAGAGAGTGGGAGTTCGTACCCGAAGTCTCGGAGGGCGACGAAGTCGCCCCCGGTGACGTGGTCGGCACCGTCGAGGAGACGGTCACCATCGACCACAAGGTGCTCGTCCCGCCGAACTCCGAGGGCGGCGAAGTCGCCGCCATCGAGGCCGGTTCGTTCACCGTCCAGGAGACGGTCGTCGAACTCGACAACGGCGAGGAGATCACGATGCACCAGGAGTGGCCGGTCCGTCAGGCCCGCCCCTCCAAGGAGAAGAAGACCCCGCGCATCCCGCTCGTGTCGGGACAGCGCATCCTCGACGGCCTCTTCCCCATCGCCAAAGGCGGGACGGCCGCGATTCCGGGGCCGTTCGGTTCCGGGAAGACGGTCACCCAGCACCAGCTCGCCAAGTACGCCGACGCGGACATCATCGTCTACGTCGGCTGCGGCGAGCGCGGTAACGAGATGACCGAGGTTATCGAGGACTTCCCCGAACTGGAGGACCCGACGACCGGCAACCCGCTGATGGCCCGGACGTCGCTCATCGCCAACACGTCGAACATGCCCGTCGCCGCGCGCGAGTCGTGCATCTACACGGGCATCACCATCGCGGAGTACTACCGCGACATGGGCTACGACGTCGCGCTGATGGCCGACTCCACCTCGCGGTGGGCCGAGGCGATGCGCGAGATCTCCTCCCGGCTGGAGGAGATGCCCGGTGAGGAGGGCTACCCCGCCTACCTCGCCGCGCGCCTCTCGCAGTTCTACGAGCGCGCCGGCTACTTCGAGAACATCAACGGCACGGAAGGCTCGGTCTCGGCTATCGGCGCGGTGTCGCCGCCGGGCGGCGACTTCTCCGAGCCGGTCACCCAGAACACGCTTCGCATCGTGAAGACGTTCTGGGCGCTGGACGCCGACCTCGCCGAACGGCGACACTTCCCGGCGATCAACTGGAGCGAGTCGTACTCGCTGTACAAGAACCAGCTCGACCCCTGGTTCGTCGAGAACGTCGCCGACGACTGGCCCGAGGAGCGCCAGTGGGGCGTCGACGTGCTCGACGAGGAGGGCGAACTGCAGGAGATCGTTCAGCTGGTCGGTAAGGACGCGCTGCCTGAGGACCAGCAGCTGACGCTCGACGTCGCGCGCTACCTGCGCGAGGCGTACCTCCAGCAGAACGCGTTCCACCCGACGGACACCTACTGTCCGCCGAAGAAGACGTACCTGCTCCTGACGGCCATCCACCACTACCACGACGAGGCGTTCAAGGCGCTCGAAGCCGGCGTCCCCGTCGAGGAGATCACGGCCATCGACGCCGCACCGCGCATCAACCGCGTCGGCGTCCAGGAGGAGTGGGAGGAGTACATCGCCGACCTGAAAGACGACATCGCCGAACAGCTCCGGGAGCTCTACTAATGAAAGAGTACCAAACCATCACCGAAATCAGCGGTCCGCTGGTGTTCGCCGAAGTCGACGAACCCGTCGGCTACGACGAGATCGTCGAGATCGAGACGCCGAACGGCGAGACGAAGCGCGGCCAGGTTCTCGAATCCTCGGAAGGTCTCGTTGCCATCCAGGTGTTCGAGGGGACCACCGGTATCGACCAGAACGCGTCCGTCCGTTTCCTCGGCGAGACGCTGAAGATGCCCGTCACCGAGGACCTCCTCGGGCGGGTTCTCGACGGCTCCGGCCAGCCCATCGACGGCGGCCCGGAGATCGTCCCCGACGAGCGCCACGACATCATCGGCGAGGCGATCAACCCGTTCTCCCGGGAGTACCCCGAGGAGTTCATCCAGTCGGGCGTCTCCGCCATCGACGGGATGAACACGCTCGTCCGCGGGCAGAAACTGCCCATCTTCTCGGCGTCCGGCCTGCCGCACAACAACCTCGCGCTGCAGATCGCCCGTCAGGCGACGGTGCCCGAGGAGGCGACCGACGAGGGCGAAGACGCCAGCGAGTTCGCCGTTATCTTCGGCGCGATGGGTATCACCGCCGAAGAGGCCAACGAGTTCATGGAGGACTTCGAGCGCACCGGCGCGCTGGAGCGCTCCGTGGTCTTCATGAACCTCGCGGACGACCCCGCCGTCGAGCGGACGGTCACGCCGCGCATGGCGCTGACGACCGCCGAGTACCTCGCCTTCGAGAAGGACTACCACGTGCTGGTCATCCTCACGGACATGACCAACTACTGCGAGGCGCTGCGCGAGATCGGTGCCGCGCGCGAAGAGGTGCCGGGTCGACGTGGCTACCCCGGCTACATGTACACCGACTTGGCACAGCTCTACGAGCGTGCCGGTCGTATCGAGGGCCGCGAGGGCTCGGTCACGCAGATTCCCATCCTCACGATGCCGGGTGACGACGACACCCACCCGATTCCGGACCTGACCGGCTACATCACCGAGGGACAGATCTACATCGACCGGAACCTCAACTCGCAGGGTATCGAACCGCCGATCAACCCGCTCCCCAGCCTCTCTCGGCTGATGGACGACGGTATCGGCGAGGGCCTCACCCGCGAGGACCACGCGGACGTCTCCGACCAGATGTACGCCGCATACGCGGAGGGTGAGGACCTCCGCGACCTGGTGAACATCGTCGGCCGCGAGGCGCTGAGCGAACGCGACAACAAGTACCTCGACTTCGCGGACCGCTTCGAGGAGGAGTTCATCGACCAGGGCTTCGACACCAACCGAACCATCGAGGAGACCCTCGACATCGGCTGGGACCTGCTGTCGATGTTCCCGAAGCCGGAACTGAACCGTATCGACGAGGACCTCATCGAGAAGTACTACCGCGAAGACGTCGGCGAGGAACCCGCCGAAGAAGTCGCCGCGGACTAATCTCGATATCTCTCTCCCTCCGTTTATCCGCCCAACGAGCGGCGACTCTCGACTCCGTCGACGGCGGGAAAAACAGAAAAAGGTTAACCGCCTCCATCCGCAACCTCCCGACAAGAGATGGCCGAAGACGTCAAACCAACCCGGAAGAACCTCATGGAGATCGAGGACCGCATCGAACTCTCCGAGCGAGGTCACGACACGCTCGAACAGAAGCGCGACGGTCTCATCATGGAGTTCATGGACATCCTCGACCAGGCGCAGGACGTGCGGTCGGGCCTGTCCGACGACTACGAGCGCGCCCAGCACAAGATCAACATGGCGCGCGCGATGGAGGGCGACGTCGCCGTCCGCGGCGCGGCCGCGGCGCTCAAAGAGCACCCCGAGATCACGACGCAGTCGAAGAACATCATGGGCGTCGTCGTCCCGCAGATCGAGTCCAGCCGGGTGAGAAAGAGCCTCGACCAGCGCGGCTACGGTCTCCTCGGCTCTTCGGCCCGCATCGACGAGGCCGCCGACGCCTACGAGGAACTCCTCGAATCCATCATCCTCGCCGCCGAAGTCGAGACGGCGATGAAGAAGATGCTCCACGAGATCGAGACGACGAAGCGCCGCGTCAACGCGCTGGAGTTCAAGGTGCTTCCGGACCTCTACGACGCCGAGGAGTACATCGAGCAGAAGCTCGAAGAACAGGAGCGCGAGGAGATCTTCCGCATGAAGAAGATCAAAGCGAAGAAGGAAGAAGAGGAGAAGGCCGAAAAGGAAGAAGCCGAGAAGGCCGCCGCGAAGGAGCCCGGCACCGTCACGGCCGACTGAGCGTCGACGCACGCGACGCGTCGTTTTCTCCCACTCTCATCTCCGTTTCCTCCCAGCCCGCGTCCGTCCGCCTCGCCGTATCAGCAAGACTACGCGACGGGACCGCGTCTCGCATGCCGGGAGCCACGCGCTTTTCGGGTCTCGTATCCTCCCTTCGACCATGGTCTGTTCGAGTTGCGAGTCGCCGACGGTTTCGTTCGCTGTTCCCGAAGACCTCCGCAAGTACGCGCCCGGGCGCAGCGACGTCGCCGAGCTCTGCATGGTCTGTTTGCGCACGCAGGCGAGCGAGTCGGCTACCGATTCGGCTACTCCGGCCGACGCGGCGGATTTCTCACGCGTGCTCGACTCGTTCCCGGACGGCCGCGCGGGCGTCGCGTTCGCGCTGCTGCTCGGAAAACTCGACTCGCTCGCACTGGAGCGTGCCGCTATCGAGACGCTGTACGACGAAACCGAGCGTGCAGGCGGCGACCCGATGCTGACGCTCGACCGCATCGCCGCCTCCGGGTCGGTCCAACCGCACTTCGACATCGACCGGCGTCGCCCGCAGTTGGCGCAGTTCGTCGACGGTTAATCAACCGAACCGCGCGGCGAGTTCTTCTCGCAACTCGTCAAGCGTCATCCCCTTCATCGACAGCAGTACGAGCAGGTGGTAGACGAAGTCGGCGCTCTCGTGGGCCAACTCGTCGTTGTCGTCGTCCTTCGCGGCGAGGATAATCTCGGTGGACTCCTCGCCCAACTTTTCGAGCACGGCGTTTTCGCCCTTCTCGTGGGTAAAAAGCGACGTGGTGTAGGAGCCCTCGGGCAGTTCCGCTCTGCGCTGTTCGACGAGTTCGAAGAGGTCGTCCAGGATGTCCTCCGGGTCCGTTTTCGTCGCGTCCGCTTCCGAGTCCGTGTCGCTCATATCCGGGCGGACGCGCGCCGGCGGTGAAAAGCGTGCGTTTCGGCGCGAGTCACCGCGTCGGTGGGGTCGTCTCTCGGTGACTTACCGCTTCGAGGTCCCGAGACGACGGTCCAGAAACGATTCAAGCAGCCCCAACGTGTACTGTCGCAGGTCCACGTCGGCGGTGTTGTGGCCCCGTTTCTCGATTTCGTGGTACTCGAACTCGCCGTTCTCGCCCTCCTCGTAGCCGTGTTTTTCCAGCGCATCGCGGTACACCCGCGCCTGCAACACCGGAACGCGGCGGTCGTTGACGCCGTGGACCATCATCAGCGGCGCGTCGAGGTTTCCGGCGTGGGTGACGGGACTTCGCTCCCGGTAGAGTTCGGGATTCCCCTCGGGCGTGCTGAGATACTTTTCCATGAACCCGGTTCGAAACTGCGGCATCGCCTCCTCGTACATCAGTTCGAGGTCGGTAAAACCGACGACGGGAGCCCCGGCCGCGTAGAGCTCCGGATACTGGACCATCTGCCAGTACGTCGAGTAGCCGCCGAACGACCCGCCGAAGACGCAGACGCGCTCTTCGTCGAGCCAGTCGCGCGTTTCGAGCACGTGCTCGGTGATGGTGGCGATGTCGCCCTGTTCGGCCCCGCCGAAGTCGCCAACGAGTTTCTGGGCGAACTCGCGGCCGCGGCCGCTCGACCCGCGGAAGTTCACTTGGAGAATCGAGTAGCCGCGCGCGAGCAGGTACTGCGTCCGGTAGTGGAACCACTTCCGGTCGGCGCGGCGTGGCCCGCCGTGAGGGTTGACCAAGAGTGGCGACGGACGTTCGCCGGAGTCGTAGAACAGCGCGCCGACGTCGAGCGTCTCGTACGGGTCGTGTTCGACCGCCGCCTGCCGCGTCTCGGGGACGCCGTCGGAAGCGACGGTGAGGTACTCGGCGTCGACGAAGTCGTCGAGCGAGAAGCGGCCGTAGTCGGGCCGAAACAGCGTCTCGGTGTCGTTTGTGTCGAGGTCAAAGGTGACGAGTTCCGTTGGACGGACCGGCGTCGTGTAGGAGAGCAGTGCCCGATCGTTCACGAGGAGGTTCGCGCTTCGCCATCCGAACTCCGCGACGCCGTCGGCGAGCGGACACTCGCGGGCGTCACCGGTCTCGACGTCGTACACCACGGGGACGACGGCGGCGTCGCGGACGCGTTCCGCGAGAAATCGTGTTCCGTCCGCAGTGAAACACGCGGGCGACTCCTCGTAGTCGAGGTCGCCGTACCATCTGACCTCGTCGGAAACGAGGTCGTAGACGCCACAGCGAGCGAACTCCTCGGTGTTGTCCGAAATCAGTAGTCGGTCGCCGTCGAGTCCCCAGTCGTACGGGTCCGTGTGTGACCCCACCGTCCCGACGTTGAGTTTCCGCCGCCCGGAGCCGTCGATATCGACGAGGTACGTGTCTCTGTTATCCGAGTCGCCGGACTCGTTCGCCGCGTAGGCGACGCGCTCGCAGTCGCGCGAGAGACAGGCCTCCCAGATTTGGTCGTGGTCGGTGAGTCGCACCATCTCGCCGTCCGAGAACAGATAACGGTAGAGGTCCATCTGCCCCTCGTAGTTCGAGGTTAGCAGTAGCGTCTCGCCGTCGTCGCCGACGGCGTGGAGGTTGGTCTGGCCCTCGGTCTCGACGACCGGTTCGGTTGCTCCGTCGCTTTCGAGCGCGTAGATGTCGTTCTGTTCGTCGCCGTCGGCGTCGAGGTGGAAGAATATCCGTTCCCCGTCGGCCGACCACGAGAGCGGCCACCACGTCTGTCGGGGAACTCCGCCGTCGCTCCACTGCTCCGATTCGCCGGTTTCGACATCGAGGACGTGAATCTCGTTGCGACTCGTACCGTTGTAGTAGAAGGCGACGCGCCCGCCGTCCGGCGAGGCACTCGGTCTGACTATCTCGGGGAGACCCACCAACTCCTTCAGCAGCGTATCGCCTGACATGTATCAGCGCAGACACACTCACCGTAGTTAAACTGTCGTCTCAGCTGAAATTTCCGCCACTTTTTTTCACTGCGACGCCGCGGCCTGCTCGAAGAACGCCAGCCGGTGAAGCCGCACGTCCTCGGTCAGCTCTGGATGAAACGAGGTTGCGACGACCGGCCCCTGCTTGACCGCGACGGGCGTTCCGTCCCAGCGCGCGAGCACCGACGCGTCGCCGCTCACCTCGTCGATGAGCGGCGCGCGGATGAACACCGCCGGGAAGGGTTCAGAGAGACCGTCGATATCGACCGGGGCCTCGAAACTATCCTTCTGGCGGCCGAACGCGTTGCGGTCGACGGTCACGTCGAGGACGTCGAGAGTGTGGACGCGTTCGTCTTTCGCGTCGCGCGCGGCGACGATGAGGCCCGCGCAGGTGGCGAGGACGGGTTTGCCGGCGGCGACGTGGGTGCGGATCTCCTCGTCGATGCCTTCCTGCCGGAGCAGCCGTGAGATGGTCGTCGACTCGCCACCGGGCATGAGGAGCACGTCGCAGTCGGGGACGAGCCCCGAGTGGCGTATCTCGACGAGTTCCGCGTCTTCGTCGTGGGCGCGGGCGGCGCGCTCGACGGCTCGGGCGTGTTCGGACACGTCGCCCTGGACGGCGATGACGCCTGCGGTGAGCATACGCTCCCGTTGGGGGGTGTCGCGGAAAAAGAACGCGTTGTAGCGCCGTCTACGCGACGAGGTTCAACACGAGGACGCCGATGCCGAACAGCAGGCCGAACGCCACCACCGTCTTGGGGTTCATTCGGATGGCGTTTCGGTCCTCGGCGTCGAAGTAGCGGACGAGACCTGCACTCGACATCAGGCCGCCGCTGTTGTCTCCCTTGCTCATGGAGCCACCTCTGTCCGTGGCCCGCCTAAACGTTTCGACTCGGATTTTGACCGCTTTCTGCGGCGAGAGGGGTCGGAGAATCGAGTCGGTCGGCGGAATCGACGGCCGGCCGCGCTCGGGTGCGGTCGTCGAACAGGTGAGAAACTCTTATGCGCGGCGATAGGTAACCCCGTGTCGGGAAACCATGACTGTTCGACTCAAGGACTTCTATGCGGACTGGTGCGGACCGTGCAAGACGCAGGACCCGATTCTCGAAGAACTGGAGACAGACTACGCCGATGTCGACTTCGAGAAAGTGAACGTCGACGAGGAGCAGGACGTCGCCAACCAGTATCAGGTCCGCTCGCTGCCGACGCTCGTCATCGAGAACGACGACGGCGTCGTCGACCGATTCGTCGGCGTCACTCAGCGCGAGGACATCGAGGCGGCGCTGCAGGAAGCGGGCGCGTAGACGACGCTCACTCGATTTCTCGACGGCGGCGCGACGACGCGGAGTCGACGCTCCGCGCCCGGTAGCGCGTTCTCGCAAGCGTTATACGACTCGCACCGGAAGCAGGTTGCATGCCTAGCTTCGAGCACGCCGTCAACCGGACGCTGGAAAAACAGATTTGCATGCGCTGTAACGCCCGTAACCCGATGCGCACCGACTTCTGCCGCAAGTGTGGCTACAAGCACCTTCGCCCGAAGTCGAAGGAACCGCGCAACGCCTGATTCGTCAGGTCTCTCTTCTATACAGCACCACGAGCACGCCGACGAGTGCCAGCTGTACGACCTTGTCGACGACGGCGACCGGACTGAACAGATTTCCGGCGTTGAGCGCAACGTACGCGAGAATCTGGACGACGGTGACGACGATGCCGGCGAGATACAGCGGCCGGCGCGCGACGCCGCCAATAAGGAGAGCGACGCCGCCGAGAAAGCCGAGCCCCGCGAGCACGAACAGGATTCCGAGCGTACTCGGGACGTTCGGGATGCCGAGCGCGAGGTGGATAACGCCCGTAATCGCCGCCAGCGCGATACCGGTGTAGTGGACTCTCCCCAGCGGTGCAGCGTCGGCATCTCGAACCTGCACGGTCGTCATGTCCAACACTGGTGTTCCGACGACATAACTCTCCGTTGTCGGCGGAAGACGGCTTGCTGTGCGCTACCGCCCGGAGTACTTCGGCTCGCGGCGCTCCGCTCGTTTCAACGCTCGTTCGACGACGTCGCGGACGCTGTCGCCGTCTTCCTCCGCCTCGAACACGTCGCCGTGGCCGGCGTACATCGCCGTCACCGCCTCGGGGAGGTGTTCGAGGAGGTCGTGGAGGCTCTCGATGAGGCGCTCGCGGGACTGGCCGGCCATGTCCGTTCGGCCGAAACTGCCGTCGTCGAACGCGCCGTCGTTGTAGACGACGACGTCGCCGCTGTACAGTTTCGTCTCGCTGACGAACGAGACGTGGTCGGCGGCGTGGCCCGGCGTGTAGACGACTTCGGCCGTCTCGTCGCCGATGGGTATCCGCTCGTCGGGTTCGAGCGCGTGCGTCCGGCGCGGGTGGTCGCCGTAGGCGTAGAGGTCGGCGTCGAACGCGTCGAGAACCGCGTCGAGTTCGCCGATGTGGTCGGTGTGCTGGTGGGTGAGGACGACCGCGTCGAGTTCGTCGGTGTGTTCTCGAATCACGTCGACGACGCCCGGCATCGTTCCCGCGTCGACGAGCGTCGGGTGGTCGCCGAGAACGAGGTATGCGTTACAGGTGAACTCCTCGGCGTCCGCGGTGACGCATATCGGTTCCATACAGACTCTCTCGGTTTCGACGGTGAAAAACAGCGGTGAATGCGGCGTGGTTGTCATTGTTTCTCAACCTTTCCGAGAGCTTTTTCAGGCTGAATCGGCAAGGTTTAGATGCATGGGCTTTGGGAGCTACGACGAATCTGAACAAGAGAACCAGGACTACAGCACCGACTTCGACGAAGAAGACGGCGTTGCGACCAGTGAGAACACCCACGAGGGGAGCGTGGAATTCGAGATCGGTGCGTCGAACGAGGAACTCCTGAACACGCTTAAAGACATCAAGGACGAGTGAAACGCGGCGCGCGAGCGCTCGGGGTCGCGTTCTCGGACGGCGACGACGAGAGCGTCCTCGGCGGCGTCGTCGTGCGCGCCGACGGCGTCGTCGACGGTGTCGCATTCGAGACCTGCGCGGTCGGCGGGACGGACGCGACGTCGGCGGTCGTTTCGCTGTTCGAGTCGCTCGGCCGAGAAGACGTTCGCGTTCTCGTTCTCGCCGGTATCGCACCCGCGTGGTTCAATCTCGTCGACCTTCGGGTACTCCACGGAACGGTCTCCCGTCCGGTGCTGTCGGTCTCCTTCGAGCGAAGTCCCGGACTGGACGACGTACTCCGCACGCACTTTTCAGGCGAAGAACTCGCCGAGCGACGGCGAATCTACCGCGTCCAACCGCCGCGTCGCCGGGTCGTCGTCGACGACGAGACGCTGTTCGTCAGGGCCGTCGGCTGCGACGACGACGAGGCAGCCGAGACCGTCCGCGCGTTCACGCTCGACGGCGGGCGGCCCGAGCCCGTACGCGTCGCGCGCCTCGCCGCCCGCGGGGCGCGTCGGTGGCGCATCGACTGAGTCTCGGCCGGCGGTGACTGCCGACAGTTAAGCCGCTGCCGTCCGGCACGTACTGTATGGGCGACGAACGAGCACGGATGGAAGGACTGTGCGTCGAAGAGTGCACGCGTTGTTCAGCGCTCGTCGACTCGCGCAGTCGCATCGTCAACGGAAACGGCCCCGAGGACGCGGACATCCTCTTCGTCGGCGAGGCGCCGGGCGCACAGGAGGACGATCAGGGCGAACCGTTCGTCGGACGGTCGGGGAGCGTCCTCGACGACGCGCTCCGCGACGTGGGCCTCGCGCGCGCGGACGTCCGGATTACGAACTGCGTCCGCTGCAGACCGCCCGAGAATCGCGACCCCTCGAAGGAGGAACTGGCGAACTGCCGCGACTACCTCGACACGGAGATAAAGCGCGTCGACCCGTCGCTGGTGGTGACGCTGGGGAAGGTTCCCACCGAGCACCTCCTGGACCGTTCGGCGTCGGTCACGAAGGAAGCGGGGACCATCGAGGAAGTTCGGTTCGGCGACCGACCGTACCGCGTGCTCATCTCGGTCCATCCCGCCGCGACGCTATACGACCGGAGTCAGGAGGAGACGTTCGAGCGAGTCATCACCCGGGCCGCCGACATCGCCGGTGTCGCAGACGGCGGAAGCGGACAGTCGAATCTCGGCGAGTTCTGAGCGAACGATTGCTATAATTATTGTCTATATGGTTATTTCGAATTCCTAATATATAGAACACATAGAAACTACTAAATGCTGATAGTCGATGCTGTCTTTCATGTCCGACAAATTCGGCTGGGCATCGAATCGACGCACGTTTCTGAAAGCGACCGGCGCGGCGGGTATCGCGGGGCTCGCCGGCTGTACCGACGGCGGTTCCGACGAAACCGGCGGCGACAACCAGAGCGGAGGCGACACCGGCGGCGAGGACACGAGCGGCGACTCGGAGTCGACGGGGACGACGACGGGTGAGGCCGACTCGGAGTCGGTCGTCCGCTTCCTCCTGAACCCCGCGGAGGCCGACGTCGAAATCACCGAACAGTACCAGCCGATGTTCGAGTACCTCGAATCCGAGGCTTCCGTCACCGTCGAGCCGTCGCGCGCGGCCAGTTACACGGCGACGCTGCAGGCGATTCGCAACGACCAGGGCGAGATCGCGGACACCTCGCCCTCGGCGGCCGTCGCCGGACGCGACATCGCCGACGTCATCGGCATCCGCGTCGCCTACGGCGCGGCGCAGTACTTCTCGCTCATCACGACGACGCCCGACAGCGGCATCAGCCAGCTCTCGGACCTGCAGGGCGAGCAGATCTACATGGGCGACATCCTCTCGGTGAGCGGCACGCTCGTCCCGCTGACGATGCTGCAGGACGCCGGCCTCGACGTGGGCAACGCCCCCGACGGCGACGCCGTCGATTTCGACGCGGAGTACTCCGACCACACGACGGCGAGAGAGCAGATGATTCAGCGCGACGACGTCGCCGCCGCGACGACGGGCGCGTTCTCGACGGCCCCGCACGTCCCGGCCGAACAGTTCGACGAGATGTCGCAGGAGTTCGTCGACATCTCCGCGGAGTACGAGCGCGCCGGCACCGAGGACCCCGAACTCCGCCTGCTGGCCGTCTCCGACCCGCTGCCGCGCGCGCCGCTGCTGTCGCGCAGCAACTGGGACGACCCCGTCCGCGAGGACGTCGAGCAGGCCATCCTGAACGTCACCGAGGAGGACCTCAGCCACGGCGACGACTACGAGGGCGAACCGCTGTGGTTCACCGGCGTCAAGGAAGGCACGCACGACGACTACGAACCCATCGCGCAGGTGCTCGACGAACTCGGTCTCGAGTTCGAGGACCTGTCGTAGCCCGACTGCCGACTGTTTTTGACCAGCACCATGAGCAACATTACTGTGGAGGGGGTTACGAAGGAGTTCGGCAACACCGTCGCCCTGCGAGACGTCAGTTTCTCCGTGCCGGAGGGGGAGTTCGTCATCGTCTTGGGCGTCTCCGGGTCCGGGAAGTCGACGCTCCTCCGGTGTATGAACGGACTCACCACTCCGACCGACGGCGAAATCCGCATCGACGGCACGCCGGTCGACCGCCCTCGAAAAGACATCGCGATGATTTTCCAGCAACACAACATCATCGGGCAGATGAGCGCCTACTCGAACACGCTCACCGGGTCGCTCAGCCGAACCGGGTTTCTCCAGAGCATCCTTCAACTCCAAGATACGGAGGAGAAGTACCGCGCACTCGACGCGCTCGACACCGTCGGACTCCTCGACGAGTCCCGCAAACGAGCGCGACAGATGAGCGGCGGCCAGCAACAGCGCGTCGGTATCGCCCGCGCGCTGGTCCAGCGCCCGAACGTCCTGCTCGCGGACGAACCAGTGGCGAGTCTCGACCCGGGCAGCTCTCAGCAGGTGATGCGGTATCTCCGACAAGCGGCCAAAGAGCGCGGGCTGACCGCCGCTATCAGCCTCCACCAGGTGAATCTCGCCCGGAAGTTCGGCGAGCGCTTCATCGGGCTTCGCAACGGCGAACTCGTCTTCGACGGCTACCGCGACGAGTTCACGATGGACGTCATCGATGAGATCTACGGCGACATCGACACCGAGGGGATGTTCGAGGCGAGCAGCGCCGACGACGCCGACGGACAGGCGGTGACGAAATGAGCACCGACACGCCCTCGGAGCAGCAGACCGGCGTCGAGAGAGACCCACGTCTCAAAGCGCAGTTCGACGAGATTCGACGGGGACGCCGTATCCGGTGGCTTCTCGTCGCCGCCGCCGCCGCCGTCGTCCTGTTTTTCTTCTACAACGCGCTGTACGCCGTCGAGATGTTCCAGGCGGATCTGACGCGGTACTTCCCGAACTTCCTCGAAGCGCTCACCGACTACTTCCCGTTCCTCGACTTCTCGGCGTTCCCCTTCTTCGACCCGAGCGGCTTCGCCGAGTACTGGGCGTTCATCGAGGAGCGAAACCTCATCTTCGACCCCGAGGCGAGCCTGACGGACCCCGAGACCGGCGGTCCGCTCGCCATCTTCGGTGAAGCGGGAATCACGCTCGCGATGGGCTTTGCGGGTACGCTCATCGGCTTCCCGCTCGCGCTGCTGTTCGGCATCCTCGGCTCCGAGCGCGTGCTCCCGTTCCCGCTGAACTTCGTGTTCCGCGGCATGATGTCGGCGATTCGCGCCATCCCGGCGCTGGTGTGGGCGCTTATCTACGTCCCCCTCGGCGGTCTCGGACCCGCCACCGCAGTGCTGGCTATCGCCACCGACACCATCGGTAACCTCGGTCGCCTCTACACCGACGAGCTCGAAGAGGTCGAGGACGGCCCCATCGAGGCGATGCGCACGACGGGCGCGAGCGGTCCGCAGACCATCACCTTCGGGATGCTGAGTCAGGTGACCACGCCCTTTATCGCGTGGACGCTCTACATCTTCGAGATCAACGTCCGCATCGCCGTCACGCTCGGTATCATCGGCGGCGGCGGCCTCGGGCAGGTGCTGGCGGTCCAGCAGGGGCTGTTCAAGTTCACGAACATGATGGCGACCATTCTCGTCATCCTCCTGCTCATCATTAGCGTCGAGATGTTCAGCCAACGGGTCCGCTCGCGGCTCCGCGCCGACGAGAGCCCCGACGGCTTCCTCACGCTGCTGCTGGGCTTCCCGCGCCGGATGGCCGAGTCGCTGACGAAGTAGCGTCGCTCCGTATCTCCTTTTCTTCTCACTTCACCGCAGTCCGGACGGCCACGTTCGCGCGGACGGCAACGTTCGCCCGGACGGTTATCTTCGCCCGGACGGAAACACACTTGCACGCTGGGGCGTCTACGTTCGAGTGTGAGTACGACATCACCACCTCCCGCGGAGGAAGCGCTGGCCTCCGTCGTCGTGGTCGACTACGGCCTCGGCAACCTCCGCAGCGCCGTCCGCGGCCTTGAACGCGCGGGCGCGGACGTCACCGTCACCGACGATTCCGAGAGATTTGCCGACGCCGACGGCATCGTCCTCCCCGGCGTGGGCGCGTTCCGCGAGGGGATGGAGAACGCCGACCCATACAGAGAAGCGCTCGAAGCGGCCGACGACCGCGGGCAACCCGTCTTCGGCATCTGTCTCGGGATGCAGATGCTTCTGACGACGAGCGAGGAAGCCGAGCACGCCGGCGAGGGCGACGTGGAGGGCCTCGGGTTCATCCCGGGGACGAACGTCAGGTTCTCGCAGGGCCAGAAGGTGCCGCACATGGGCTGGAACGAGCTGTCCGTCGAGCGAGACCACCCGCTCGTCGAGGGAGTGAACGGCGAGTACGCCTACTTCGTCCACTCGTACTACGCGGTCCCCGAGAGCGACGACGCCGTCGTCGCCACCACCGACTACGACGTGGAGTTCCCGGCGGTCGTCGCCAACGAGGACGGCAACGTGATGGGCACGCAGTTCCACCCCGAGAAGAGCGGCGAGACGGGGCTTCGCATCCTGCGGAACTTCGTCGAGTTCTGCGCCGACCAGTAGCCGCGAAGGTAGTTCCGCCGTACCCGACGCGTTTTTCCCCCGTTCCCGACAACGAACCGGCAATGCAGGCAGTCACCCTCGGACCCGCGGGCACCTACTCGCACCGCGCCGCCAGCGCCGTCGCCGACGACGTGGAGTTCCGCGAGTCGGTCGCCAGCATCGTCGACGCCGTCGCCGACGGCGAGTTCCGCCGCGGCGTCGTCCCCATCGAGAACAGCATCGAAGGCAGCGTCACCGAGAGCCTCGACGCGCTCGCCGAGCGCGAGGTGAGCGTCGTCGGCGAACTCATCACGCCGATTCGCCACGCGCTCGTCGCCCAGGGTGAGTCGTTCGACGTGGTCGCCAGTCACTCGCAGGCGCTCGCGCAGTGCCGCACCTACCTCGAAGAGAACTACCCCGACGTGGCGGCCGAAGCCGTCGCCAGCACCGCCCGCGGCGTCGAGCGCGCCCGCGACGACCCCCGCGTCGCCGGTATCGCCCACCCCGACACGGCCGGGTCGGACCTCCGCGTGCTCGCCGAGGACATCCAGGACCGCTCCTCGAACGCGACTCGCTTTCTGGTCGTCGCGCCCGTCGAAGAGCGCTCGGAGGCCGGCGGTAAGACCTCGCTCGTCGTCTATCCGAACGCGAACTATCCGGGACTCCTGCTCGAACTGCTCGAAGCGTTCGCCGAACGAGACATCAACCTCTCGCGCATCGAGTCGCGGCCGAGCGGCAACCGCCTCGGCGACTACCTGTTCCACATCGACTTCGAGGCCGGACTGTACGAAGCGCGCGCGAAGGAAGCCGTCGCCGACGTCGAAGAGATAGCGAAGAAGGGGTGGGTGCGGCGACTCGGGTCGTACGACACCCGTCACGTGCTGTACTGACGCTTCCGAGCGGACGGCGTGTCACCGAGCGGAATAATATTCTTACGGTCGGCGGACGGACTCTCACGTGTCATGCCGGACCGCAACAACCCGTTCGACGAGATCGAGCGCCTGTTCGACCAACTGAGCCGAAACTTCGAATCGTCGGGGATGTCGAGGCTCAGAGATATCTCCATCGACCTCGAAGAGCGCGGCGACGAGTTCGTCGTCACCGCAGACTTACCGGGCTACGAAACCGAGGACATCGACCTCTCGGTGCGCGACCGCCAGTTGACGATTCGCGCCGAACACGCGGACACCGCCGAGGAGCGCGACGACGCCTACCTCCGACGGGAGCGGACTCGTCGGAGCGCCTCCCGAACGGTCCACCTGCCCGAGGCGGTCGAGGAGGAGGCGTCGGACGCCTCGTACCGACACGGCGTCCTGACCGTCAGGCTGCCCAAGCAGCGCCGTTCGGACGACGACGAGGGGCACCGAATCGACATCGAGTGAGTCCATTCGTTCACGTCGTATTTCTCGGAAAATGCAGAATAAAGGAAGTAGGGGCCCCGTAGCGTGCGAACTGCTATCTTCGATCCAGCAATCTTTATATTCGAAGGCCGCCTTATAGGGCGTCGGTGAATTAGAGATGATGCGACGTTCCAACCCGTTCGACGAGTTCGAAGACCTGTTCGAGCGAATGAGCAAGCAGTTCGAGGGAATGAACCGACAGTTCGAGGAGAGCCGCCCCACGTGGAACACCACCGGCATCTCCGTCGACGTCGCCGACGAGGACGACGAGTTCGTCGTCACCGCCGACATGCCCGGCTTCGAGAAGGAGGATATCGACCTCTCGCTGTCCGGACGGACCCTCACGCTGAGCGGTTCCCGCGAGATGGCCCGCGACGACGACACCAGCGAGTACATCCGCCGCGAGCGCCGCAGTGAGTCCGTCAGCCGGAGTATCCGTCTCCCCGAGGAGGTCTCCGAAGACGAGACGCACGCCACCTACTCCAACGGCGTGCTCACGGTTCACCTCCCGAAGCGCACCGTCGGCGAGGAAGACGACTCCCACCGCATCGACCTCGACTGAGTCGCGCGGATGGTCGGTCACTGTCGGTTCTCGTCCGTTTCTCTCTCCGGTTTTTGCCGTGTTGGTCCTTCACGCCGAATCGCCCTCCTCGGTCCGTCGCGCGCTTTCTCGTCGCGTTGACTGTCCGTTCGGCGCTACTTTCCGAACCGTGAGGTATAAGTGAACTCTTCTCATACCTGTCTCCGTGACTTCGTACCGCCCGTCGCCACGGACCGCACTCGTCGGTGGCCTCCAGTGGGCGACGACGACCGCGTTCCTGTTCACGCTCCTGTTCGTCGGTCTCTCGACCGGACTCCGAACGCTCGGCGTCGCCGCGAGACCGGACCCCACCGCGTCGTTCGTCGTCGTCACGCTCGCGTCGTTCGTCGGCGGCGTCGCCTGGGTCCGCCGCCGGACGCCTTCGGCGGCCCACGACCGCAGAGCGCACGCACGCCGCGTCGAATCGCTCGTCCTGCTCGTCGGCTGTGGCTTCGGCTTCCAGGTCGTCGCGCTCGGCCTCGTCTCGAACACGCCCGTCGGCGGCGCTGCCGTCGCGGAAGCGCTCGCGCCCGTCGTCGCAAACGGCCTCGCGGTCGTAACCGCGTACGCCATCCCGTACGCGCTCGACGTTCATCCGTCGGCGGTCGCCCGCGAGTTCGAGACCGAGACGGTCTGATTCGAGACGACCCGACGCCGCCGGTCGTCCGAGGCCGATTCGGCCCCCCACGACGCCGTTCGTCGCGTGCTAGCTCCTGACGCAACTTTTGCCGCCATCCGACAGTCTCACAAGTCAAGTATAGGAGTTATTTTAGTCTGCCTCCCTCAAGGTCGGGTATGGATTACGACCCGCAGGAACTCGAAGAGCGCTGGCGGGAGCGCTGGGCCGAGACGGGCCGATACGAGGCCGACCCCGCCGACGCCCCCGACGACGAGGAGACGACGTTCATCACGGTGCCGTATCCGTATCCCAGCGGCGGCATGCACATCGGTCACGCCCGGACGTACACCGTCCCCGACGTCTACGCCCGTTACCGACGACAGCAGGGCGACAACGTCCTGTTCCCGATGGGGTGGCACGTCACCGGCACGCCCATCATCGGTGCCGTCGAGCGTCTGAAGAAGGGCGAGGAGAAGCAACTGAGCGTCCTGAAGGACACGTACAACGTCCCCGAGGAGACGCTGCAGGAACTGGAGACGCCGATGGGCTTCGCCCGCCACTTCATCGAACAGCACTACAAGAAGGGAATGAAGTCGCTCGGCCTGTCGGTCGACTGGCGACGCGAGTTCACGACGAACGACGAGCGCTACTCGAAGTTCATCACCTGGCAGTACGAGACGCTGAAAGACCGCGGGCTGCTGGAGAAGGGCCTACACCCGGTCAAGTACTGCACGAACGAGAAGCAGCCGGTGACGACCCACGACCTGCTGGAGGGCGAAACCGCCGAGTACCAGGAGTACACGCTGGTTCGATTCTCCTTCGAGCGGGACGGTGAGACGGTCGTCGCCCCGATGGCCACCCTCCGCCCCGAGACGGTGTACGGCGTCACGAACGCCTACATCGACCCCGACGCCGAGTACGTCGTCGCCGACGTGAATGGCGAGTCGTGGTTCGTCTCCGCCGAAGCGGCCGAGAAACTGCGCCTGCAAGCCTACGACGTGGAGGTACACGAGACGGTCAGCGGGGAGGAACTCGTCGGCAAGCGCGTCACCAACCCCGTCACCGACGACGAGGTGCTCGTGCTGCCCGCCTCGTTCGTCGACGCCGACAACGCGACGGGTGTCGTCATGTCCGTGCCCGCGCACTCGCCGGACGACTACGTGGCGCTGCGGGAGGCGAAAGCCGACGCCGAGCGGATGGAGCAGTATGGAATCGACCCCGCGGAAGTCGACGCCATCGACCCCGTTCCCATCCTCGAGATCGAGGACTACGGCGAGATTCCCGCGCGGGTCGCCGTCGAGTCCCGGGAAATCGAGTCCTCCGACGATCCGGCGCTGGCGGAGGCGACGAAGGAGCTCTACAACAAGGAGTTCCACGGCGGCGCGATGCTCGACATGTACGGCGAGTACGCCGGCGAGGTCGTCGAGGACATCCGCGACCAGTTCCGCGAGGACTACCGCGACTCCGGCGCGTTCGACTCGATGTACGAGTTCTCCGAGGAGGTCGTCTGCCGCTGCGGCGGCGACGTCGTCGTCGCCGAGCAAGACACGTGGTTCCTGCGTTACAACGACGAGGACTGGAAGGCGAAGACGAAGCGCGTCGTCGACGGGATGGACGCCATCCCGGAGAACACCCGCGGCGAGTACGACCACACCATCGACTGGCTGAACGAGTGGCCCTGCATCCGCAACTACGGGCTGGGGACGCGGCTGCCGTGGGACACCGACTTCGTCATCGAACCGCTGTCGGACTCGACCATCTACATGTCCTACTACACGGTCGCCCACCGCCTGCGGGACGTGCCGACCGAGGAGTTGACCAGAGAGTTCTTCGACACGCTGTTCTACGGCGCGGAGGCCGTCTCCGACCCCGACGAGCGCGCACTGGAACTGCGCGAGGAGTGGGACTACTGGTACCCCGTGAGCTACCGCTTCTCGGCGAACGACCTCATCTCGAACCACCTGACGTTCTACCTGTTCCACCACGCCGAGCTGTTCGACGAACCGAACTGGCCGCAGGGCATCGTCGTGATGGGGATGGGACTGCTGGAGGGACAGAAGATGTCCTCCTCGAAGGGTCACGTCGTCCTCCCCGGCACCGCCATCGAGAACTACGGCGCGGACACCGTCCGCTTCTTCCTGCTCAACTCGGCGGAGCCGTGGCAGGACTACGACTGGCGCGACGACCAGGTCGAGAGCGTCCGCAGCCAGTTGGAACGCTTCTGGAACCGCGCACAAGAACTCGTCGAGAGCGCGGAACCCCAGTCAGAAGAAGGGTCGAGCGGCGGACGGCCGCGAGACGGCCCCGAGGGCGAGGAGGACCTCGAACACGTCGACCGCTGGCTGCTGTCGAAACTGCAGGCGACCGTCGAGAGCGTCACCGAGTCGATGGAGAACTCCGAGACGCGCAGCGCGAGTCAGGCCGCCTTCTACGGCTTCGAGGAGAACCTGCGCTGGTATCGCCGCCGGACCGACACCGACCGACCGGGCGCGCGCTGGACGCTCCGGAAGGTGCTGGAGACGCGCCTGCGCCTCCTCGCGCCGTTCGTCCCGTTCATGGCCAACGAACTGCACGAGCAGTTGACCGGCACGGCCGCCGAGGACGCGCCGTGGCCCGAGGTGGACGAGGACTTGATTCGACCCGACGTCGAGATTCAGGAGCGCCAGATCGAGCGCCTGACCGACGACGTGCGCGACATCGTCGGCGTCACCGAGACGGACCCCGAGGTGGTCCGCGTGTACGTCGCCGCCGACTGGAAGCGAGCGGTGTTCGACGTGGTCGCCGACGCCGGCGACGACGTGGGCGCGGTGATGGGACAGGTGATGCAGAACCCCGACCTGCGCGAGAAGGGTAACGAGGTCAACCAACTGGTGCAGGACCTCGTGGAGGTCGTCCGCGGCCGGGACGACGAGACGGTCGACGCGATGGCCGAGATGGACGAGTACGCCGCCTACGAGGAGGCGACCGGCTTCCTCGCCCACGAGTTCGGCGCCGACGTCGAACTGTACGCCGAGGGCGAGGACGCTTACGACCCCGGCGACAGAGCGTCGGCGGCGGTGCCGTTCCGCCCGGCGATTCACATCGAATAACGTAGAACACTCAGGAGGCGGCCGTCGTCAACCGGTCGGCGACGCCGACCATCGCCGCGCCGAGGACGCCGAGAACCCCCGAGGCGACGAAGGCGGGCGCGTAACTCGAGAAGGCGTCGTAGACGAGACCCGCAGACGGCGGGGCCAAGAGCCCCGAGATGGCGAACGAGACGGAGACGAGACCGAAGACGACGTTGATGTTCTCCGCACCGAACAGATCGGCGGTGAGCGGCGACAACAGCGCACCGTTGCCGCCGTAGGCGGCCCCGTACACCAGCGCGAACGCGAGCACCGCCACCGCCGACTCCGTCGCCGCCAGCACGATGGTCGACAGGCCCATCGTCGCCGAACAGGCGACGAACACCCGCGTCCGACCGAGTCTGTCGGCGACGCCGCCGATACCGAGGCGGGCGACGCTAGTCGCCGCGCCGACGAGGGTGAGCCCCCAGACGCCGACGCCGCGGCCGAGTCCCGCGTCGGCCGTGTAGACGACGAGGTGCGCGAAGACGACGTACAGCGACGCGTAGATGAACACCCACCCGAACAGCACGAGCAGAAACGCGGGGGTTCGCGCGACGGCCACCGTCTCGCGGAACTGGGTCCGCCACGGCATCACCTCGCGTTCGACGGGTGCGCCGCCGTCGAACTCCACGTCGGCGTTCACGTTGAGGCGGCGCGGACTGTCGGCGACGAGCGCGGCGGCGACGGCGAGCATCGCCAGCGCTGCGACGAGAAACAGTCCGTACGTCCAGCGCCAGCCGACGGCGAGAATGAGCGCCGAGGCGGCGGGCGTGGCGACCAACATACCGACGCCCGTCCCCGAACTGGCGATACCGCCGGCGAACCCCCGACGGCGCTCGAACCACCGCGGCACCGTCGCAAAGGCGACGACATAGACGACGCTCAGGCCGAGCGACGTGACGACGCCGTAGAACAGGAGCACCTGCCAGAACGACGTGCTCAGCGCGAGACCACCCAGTCCGACGGTGAGAAAGCCCATCGACGCCAAGAGCAGCGGCCGCGTCCCGTAGCGGTCGACGAAGCCGCCGACGACGGCCGCTCCGACGTACATTACGAACGTCTGGACGCCGAATATGAGCGACGTCTCGCCGCGGGAGCGCCCGAACTCGACGAGCATCCGGTCGAAGAACACGCCGAAGGAGTACGAGACGCCGAAGACGACCGTCGCGCCGAGAAAGCACGCGAGCGCGACGAACCACCCGTAGTAGACGTTCGAGCGCTTCACCCACGAGTACACGCGGGACACCTCCCAGAGCCGTTTCGTTCCCGCGGCCCGAGGCCGTCTCGTCCCCGCCGTGACTGACCGCCGTCAGTCGAACTCATCGTCACCGGTCGCCGTCGGACGCCGGTGTCTCGCCGCTCGCCGCGTCCTCGGCCTCCCGTTCGTCGCCCGTCTTCTCACCCTCGCCCGGCGCGTACGGGAGGTCGGCGTCGCCGTACTCGTCGCGGAGCTGTTTCTTGTCGAACTTCCCGGTCGCGGTCTTGGGGACCTCCTCGACGAACACGACGTTGTCGGGGAGCCACCACCGCGGGTAGCGCTCTCCGAGGAACGCGAGCACGTCGTCGGCCGAGAGCGACCCCCCCGGTTTCCGCTGGACGCAGGCGACCGGTCGCTCGCGCCAGCGCTCGTGCGGCACCCCGATGACGGCGGCTTCGAGCACGCCGTCGTGTTCCAGGAGCGCGTTCTCCAGTTCGATGCTCGAAATCCACTCGCCGCCGCTTTTGATGACGTCTTTCGCCCGGTCGACGAGTTCGAGGTAGCCGTCCCCGTCGACGACGGCGATGTCGCCGGTCTTCAACCAGCCGTCCTCGAAACTCCCCTCGTTGGCCTCCGGACGGTTGTAGTACTCGTCGACGACGGTCGGCCCGCGGACGTACAGCTCGCCGGCGGTCTCGCCGTCCCAGGGCACCTCCTCGCCGTCGTCGCCGACGAGTTTCATCTCCATCCCCGGCGAGAGCAGCCCCTGTTTGGCCCGCTTCTCGAAGCGCTGCTCGCGGTCCCACTCGCGCATTCCGGATTTGGGCCGCGAGACGCTGCCGATGCTCATCGTCTCGGTCATCCCCCACGCGTGCTCGATAGTGACGTCGTAGTCGTCCTCGAAGCGGCGCATCACGGCGCTCGGGGCGGCGCTGCCGCCGACGACGATGCGTTCGAGGCTGCTGATGTCGACGTCGTGGTCGTCGAGGTAATCGAGCAGATTTATCCAGACGGTCGGCACGCCGGCGGTGAGCGTCACGCCCTCCTCCTCGATGAGTCGCGCGAGCGTCTCGGCGTCCGGCGACGGCCCCGGGTACACCTGCTTTGCGCCCGCCATCGCCGTCGAGAACGGTAGCTCCCAGGAGTTGACGTGGTACATCGGGACGACGTGCATCACCACGTCGCTCTCGTCGACGCCGAGCGCCGACGGCGTCGCCACCATCATCGCGTGGCTGTATATCATCTTCTGGGTGTACTCGACGCCCTTCGGCTTCCCGGTCGTTCCGGAGGTGTAGCACATCCCCGCCGGCTGGTCCTCCGAGAGGTCGGGCCACTCCACCGGGTCGGCGTCGGCGACGAACGCCTCGTAGGCGGTGACGCAGTCGAGCTCCGTCTCGGGGACGTGGTCGTCCAGCACGATGACCTCGCGGACGCCGTCGAAGCGGTCCCAGAGTCGCTCGACGGTCTCGAACGGCTCACCGGGGTCGACGAGCAGCACTTCGTCGCCGGCGTCCTCGACGATGTACTCCACGTGGTCGTCGGGGAGGACCGCGTTGATGGTGTGCAGTTGTGCGCCCATCAGCGGGATGGCGAAGTACGCCTCGTAGTGGCGGTGGGTGTTCCAGCCGACCGTCCCGACCCGGTCGCCGGGCTCGACGCCGAGCGCCGACAGCGCCCCGGCGAGTTTTCGAGCCCGCTCGCCGAACTCGCGGTAGGTGTAGTGGGTCATCCCGTCCGGGCCGCGCGAGACGACCTCCTTCTCGGGAAAGAGCTTCGTCGCGCGCCAGAAGAACGGTCGAAGGGTCAGCTCCGTGGATGACATAATCTACCGTGATAGACGGTAGTCACCCCCATTAGTTCTGCCGACACCGGTAGGGTTCGGTCGTCCGCCGCCTCTCCGACGGCCCCCGTCGCGCCCCCGACACGCCCCACCGCACCCGCCGGAGGGTTCATCGCGGTGGCCCGCCAACCGACCGGGCGTGAACGACGACACGAACGACTGGCGGGCCGTGTTCTGGGACATCGGCGGGGTGCTCCTCGACGTCGACTCCGCGCGCGAATCTCATCGACGGTTCGTCGAGGCGCTCGACGACGCCTACGAGCTCTCGATACCCGTCGACGCGGCGTTGGAGACCTGGCGAACCGAAGTCGGCCGCCACTTCCACGAACGGGAGGGGACCGCGTTCCGGTCCTCGCGCACGGCCTACGGCCACGCCGTCGACGCCCTCGTCGGCGACTCCGTCCCGGCCGACGAGTGGACACCGCTGTTCGAGCGCGTCCAGCGCGAGACACTGCGGCCGAATCCGGGTGCCGTCGAGACGGTCGAGCGACTCGGCGACTCGGACCGTCACGTCGGCGTCGTCAGCGACATCGACACCGCCGAGGCGTATCTCATCTTCGACGTGTTCGGCCTCACAGACGCGTTCGACTCGGTGACGACCTCCGAGTCGGTCGGCCGGACGAAACCCGACCGGGCGATGTTCGAGGCGGCGCTCGCGGCCGCCGACGTCCCGCCGGAGACGGCGCTGATGGTCGGCGACCGCTACGAGCACGATATGGAGGGAGCGGCCGACGCCGGACTGTCGACCGTTGCGTACGGTGCCGACAACGGTCCCGCCGTCGACTACCGCGTCGACGACCTGCGCGAGGTTCTCGACGTCGTCGGCGTCGAGCGCTGAGCAAAAGCGTTCGGAGCGTCGACCGGTTCGGCGGTGCGTTTTAGAGGGTGGTTCGTCAACTGCTATCGATGACCAACGAGCGGAGCTACGAGGAACGACTCGTCGACGAGCGCCGACTCCGGACGTACCTCACGTCCGAACTCGGCGACGTGGGGACGTTTTCGGTTGAGTGGCACCAGGAGGGCCACTCCAACGAGACGCTGTTCGTCGCGTGGGGCGACCGCGATCTCGTGTTGCGCCGACCGCCGCCGGGCGACACCGCGGACACCGCCCACGACGTGGGTCGGGAGTTCCGGGTGATGGACGCCCTGCAGGGAACCGACGTCCCCGTCCCGCCGACGGTGCTGTACTGCGAGGACGACTCGGTAATCGGCGGCGAGTTCTACCTGATGGAGCGCGTCGACGGCGACGTCGTCCGCCTCGAGGAACCCGAGCGCTTTGCGACTCCCGACCGCCGGGCGGAACTCGGGCGCGAACTCGTCGACTCGCTGGCGGCGATTCACGCCCTCGACGTCGACTCCGTGGGTCTCGGGGGGTTCGGCCGCCCGGAGGGCTACCTCGACCGGCAGGTCGACCGCTGGGGCAAGCAGATGGCGTGGGCCGCGGGGCGGACCGAGCGCCCGGAAGGACTTCCGGGCCGCGACGAGGTGGAGTCATGGCTCGCCGACAACGTCCCCGACGCTCCCGAGCACACGCTCGTCCACGGGGATTACAAGCTCGACAACGTCATCCTCGCCCCGGGGACGCCGCCGCGGGTCAACGCCGTCGTCGACTGGGAGCTCTCGACGCTCGGCGCGCCGCTGTCGGATCTGGGATGGATGCTCCTGTTTTGGCACGACGACCCCGATGACGAGCCGCCGATTCCCGAACTGATGCCGTCGTTCACGGCGCGCGAGGGGTATCCGACCCGCCGCGAACTCGCCGCGCGCTACGAGGAGCGCTCGGGTGTCGCCGTCGAGCACTCGACGTTCTATCTGGCGCTGGCGACGTACAAACTGGCGGCGGTCTGCGAGATGTTCTACGCGCGACACCTAGCCGGCGACAGCGACGACCCGCTGTACGCCGCCATGGACGAGGGGACGCCGAAACTCGTCGCGTACGCCCGGGAAGTAATCGAGGGGACGCGGGCGTGGTGAGTCGATGAAGGCGATGGAGACGCTGCACTTCGAGGAGTTGGCCGTCGGCGACGCGTTCGAGACGAGTGGACGAACGGTGACCCGAGCGGAGATAATCGGCTTCGCCGACCGCTACGACCCCCAGCCGTTCCACGTCGACGCCGAGGCCGTCGAGGAGTCGGTGTTCGACGAACTCGTCGCCAGCGGGTTGCACACGATGGCGCTGGCGAACCGCCTCGTCACCGACGACTTCTACGCACAGACGTCGGTGATGGGCGGCACCGGCATCGAGGAGGCGAACTTCCTCGCGCCGGTCCGCGCCGGCGACACGCTCTCGGTCCGCGTCGAGATCGTCGGCAAACGGGCGTCGGCGTCGAAACCCGACCGCGGTCTCGTCACCGTCGAACAGACCGTCTCGAATCAAGCGGATGAAACCGTGTTGACGCTGCGAATCACGAGTTTCTTCCGGCGGCGCTCGGCCGCCGACGGCTGACCCGGCAGGCTGAACGGACGGCCGGTTTTGGCGGTTGGTTTGCTCGGCCCTGGTGACACCCTCAATCAGTGATAGTTTGACGGGGTTCTGCTGGGTAGAGAGGATGTATTTCTCAGCAGGTTAGTCATGACTCGCGGTCCAATCAGTGCGAGGGATTAGTGTATGTGCTGTTCCCGTGGACTCACTGAGCATCACTCCGTCGTCGCGACAGCCATCAGTTCATCAGGATAATGCACGTCGATAAACACCTCCTTCTTGGAGGTATGTGCGCCCTCTACTCAGCACGCGAGCTCTGTCACGACTCGAGACTTTGACAGAGCCGTCTACTCCACTTCCGGGCGCGTCCGAATGTACTCCAGCGTCTCGCAGACGAGCACCGTCCGGCCGTCGTCGGTCGTCACCTCGTCGCGGAACGTCACGATGCCGCCCGGCGACTTATCGCGCTTGTCGACGACTTCTCTGTTGACCGTAATCGTGTCGCCGACGAACGTCGGCGCGGGGATCCGCATCGAGTCGAGGCCGTAGTAGCAGACGTTCGACGCCTCGTTTCTGAAGTCGCTCGTGATGAGCCCCTCCATCACCGAGTACGTCAGCGGCGCGTGGACCGGCCGCTCGCCGAACTCGGTGTCGGCGGCGTAGGCGGCGTTCATCTGGAGTTCGTTCATGTCGCCGGTGTTCCCGGCGTGGGTGACGAGATGCGTCTCCGTGATGGTGCGCCCGCGGGTCTCGAACGTGTCGCCGACCGAGAGGTCGTCGTAGTACCGAACTGGCCCTGACATCGGTCTGCGGTACGCGAACACCCACCATAACTGCTCGCTCGAGGCGAACGTTTATCTTCTCGTTAGGTGCTACCGAGTATCATGAATCTCGAACACGCGCTGGAGCGGGCGGCGCGACACCATCCCGACGCCGTCGCGCTGTCGGGCCGAGGCGCGGACGGAGAGCGAACGTACCGGGAGCTCGCCGACCGAGTTCGCCGACTGGCCGGCGGGCTGACCGAACTCGGCGTCGAACGCGGCGACCGGGTCGCCGTACTCACGCGCAACCACGCGGCGTTCGTCGAGACGTCGTTCGCGCTCTACCGACTCGGTGCGAGCAAAGTCCCCCTGAACTCGATGCTCACGCCCCGCGAACAAGGTATGCTCGTCGACGACGCGGACGCGAAGGTGCTGGTCACGGAGGCGTCGTTCGCCGACCACCGCGCGGAGATGGAGTCGGCGGTGCGCGCGACGGTGGTCGTCGGGAGCGAAGACGGGAGGCTCTCCGGGGCGTGGGGCGAGAGCGCGCACTCCTACGACTCCCTTCTGGACGCCGACCCGACCGACCGCCCCGCCGACGTCTCGCTCGACGACCCCTGCGCGGTGATGTACACCTCGGGGACGACGGGTCGGCCGAAAGGCGTCCAGCACACCCACGGGACGTGGCTCTCGACGGCGCTCGCGCTGAGGGACGCGCTCGACCAGCGGGCGGACGAGGTGACGCTGCACGCCGCGCCGCTCACCCACGGTTCCGGCTTTCTGGTCGAGTCGACCGTGTTGGCGGGCGGCGCGAACCACCTCGAAGACGGCTTCGCCCCCGACCGATTCCTCGACGCGGTCGAGTCTCGCGGCGTCACCACGGTGTTTCTCGCGCCGACGATGGTGTACAAACTGCTCGACAACTACGACGGCGGCCGCGACACGAGTTCGCTGAAGAACGTCTACTACGCGGGGTCGCCGATGAGCGCCGCGCGACTCGCCGAGGGGATCGACCGCCTCGGCGACGTGTTCGTCCAGTCGTACGGGCAGATGGAGTGTCCGATGCTGATTACGCTGCTCGACCACGAGGACCACCGTCGGGCGCTCGACGGCGACGGGGACCGACTCGCCTCGGCCGGGCGCGAGGTCGACGTCGCCCACGTCCGCATCGTCGACGACGAGGGCGGAGACATCCCGTCCGGCGACCCCGGCGAGGTGGTGGTGACGGGGCCGCACGTCACGCCGGGTTACCTGAACCTCCCCGAGGAGACGGAGGCGACGTTCTCAGACCGGTGGCTCCACACCGGCGATATCGGCCGCGTGGACGAGGCGGGTTACCTCTACATCATGGACCGCAAGAAGGACATGATAATCTCCGGCGGGATGAACGTCTTCCCCCGGGAAGTCGAGGAGGTCGTCATCGGCCACGAGGCCGTCTCGAACGCCGCGGTCATCGGCGTCCCCGACGACTACTGGGGCGAGAAGGTGACCGCGGTCGTCGAACCGCGGCCAGGGGTCGATATCGACGCCGACACGCTTGCCGCGGAGATCGAAGCGCGCTGTGTTGGGGCACTGGCGGCGTACAAGAAACCGAAGACCGTCGAAGTCGTCGACGAACTCCCGCGCAGTTCCTACGGGAAAGTGCTCAAGACGGAACTCCGCGAACAGTACTGGGAAGGCGAGGAGCGCCGCATCTGACGGCTTTCGAGCACTACTGCCGCCTCACCACGCCGCTTCGAGGATGGCGACGATATCCGACTCGGTGACCCGCTTCGGGTTGTTGGCTATCGCCGAGTCGTGCGCCGCGATCTTCGCCATCGCCTCGAAGTCGTCGCGGTCGACGCCCACGTCGCGCAGACGGTAGGGCACGCCGATTTCCTCCTGTAGCTCTCGAATCACATCGCACATCGCCTCCAGCGTCGCCTCGTCGGTCGCCGAGTCGCCCTCCACCTCGACGCTCAGCGCGCTGGCGAGTCGGGCCATCCGCTCGGGCACCGCGTCGTAGGTGAAGCGGATGCCGTGCGGTAGGAGGATGCTGTTCCCGTCGCCGTGAGAGACGGGGTGGCGCGCGCAGAGCGGGTGGTTGATGCCGTGGTTGATGCTGATGCCGCCGACGATGCCGAGGCCGCTGAGGCCCGCGCCGAGCTGCGCGTCCACGAGCGCCTCGGGGTCGCCGTCGTTGACAGCCGCCGGGAGGTTCGTCACGAGCAGGTCGATGGCTTTCTCGGCGGTCGCCTGGTAGAACGGGTTCTCGGCGTGGCCGTCGGAGTAGAGAATCTCCACCGCGTGGTCGAGGGCGTTCATCCCCGTGCTGGCTATCGTCGCCGGCGGCGTCGTCGCCGTCGCCGCCGAGTCGTAGATGCAGGCCCGCGGCCGAATCTTCTTGTCGAGAATCACCGCCTTCTCCCCCGCTTCTTCGTCGGTGACGCCGAATATGTTCGACACCTCGGCGGCCGACAGCGTCGTCGACACCGAAAAGACGGGCGTCTTCGGCGCGGGGAGGTCGGGAACGTAGGACTCTCCGTCCGCCGTCGTCTGCGTCTTCATCTCGTGGAGGTCTCGACCGCTCTCGGCAGCGAAGACGGAGATCGCCTTCGCGGTGTCGCTTGCGCTCCCGCCGCCGACGCTCACGAGGCTGTCGGCGTCGTGTTCGAAGAACGCCTCGACGCCCGTCTCCACCGTCCTGAGCGGCGTGTCGCCCCGCGATCCGGCGTAGGTGTGGACGTGACGCTCGCCGAGGGCGTCGCCGACTGCGCCCATCAGTTCCTCGTTCGCGCCGACGTGTTCGCCGCAGACCACCATCGCTCGTTCGACGCCCGCCTCCGACAGTAGACCGTCCAGGCGACCGATGGCGTCCTCGCCCCAGACGAATCGAGCAGCCTCGTACCGGTGTTCGCGCACCATACGACTTCCGAACGCCGTACTGTGATAAATGTTGACGAGCGACGTGCCTGCGCTCTGAGATAAATGTTCACGAATAACAATCTACATGTGGTGGATGGACGTACCCTCGGCTACGAATGCGCATCGAAGCACTGCTCGAAAGCCGGGTGGAGAAGACGCCGGAGAAGTCGTTTCTGACGTTTCCGGACGCCCGATACAGCTACGAGGGGACGGCCGAGGAGTCGAAGCGGTACGCGAACGCGTTGTCGTCGGTGGGCGTCGAGGCGGGCGACGCCGTCGGTCTCTTCCTGCCGAACTGCCCCGAGTTCCTGTTTCTCATGTTCGCCGACGGCTATCTCGACAGCGTCACCGCGCCGTCGAACCCCGAGTACAAACCCGACGAACTGCGGCACTCGCTGGACCTCTCGCGGCCCGAGCTGCTCGTCACGACGCCGGACCTCCTCGACGTGGCGGAGAAAGCCGTCGAGGGGACGACCGTCGAGCGAATCCTGACGACGGAGGCCGTCGGCGATTACGAGTCGCTGCCGGCGCTGGCGGCCGACCAGTCGACCGAGATCGACCCCCACGACGGCGACGAGAGCTCGGTCGGCCTCCACATGTACACCTCGGGGACGACGGGGCCGCCGAAGGCCGTCGAGTGCCAGCACGAGAACTGGACGCTGAGTGCAGTCGACTTCCAGAAGCGGATGGGCTTCACCCACGAAGACACCCTGTTCACCGCGCTGCCGCTGTTCCACGCGAACGCCCAGATTTACTCGACGCTCGGTGCGGCGGCGGCGGGCGCGGAAGTCGTCATCTACGAGCGGTTCTCCTCTTCGCGCTGGTGGGACTGGTGCCGCGAACACGGCGTGACGGAGTTCAACGCGATGGGGAGCATGCTGAAGATGCTCGACAACGTCGCCGAGTCACCGGATGACAGCGAGAACCCGGTCGAACTCGTCTTCTCGGCCGGGACGCCGCCGGAGCTCATCGAACCGTTCGAGGAGCGCTTCGGTCTCCGCGTCGTCGAGGGCTACTCGCTCACCGAGGACCCGCTTCTGATGCTCAACCCGACAGACCCCGAGAAGCGCCGCATCGGCAGTATCGGCCTCCCACCCGCCGAAAAGCGAATCAAGGTCGTCGACGACGACGGCGACTCCGTTCCGACCGGCGAGAAAGGCGAGATAATCCAGAGCTGCCCGGCGCTGATGGCGGGCTACCACCGCCAACCCGACAAGACCGACGAAGCCGTCCACGACGGCTGGTTCTACACGGGCGACTACGGCAAACTCGACGAGGACGGCTTCGTCTACTTCCTCGACCGCAAGAAGGACATCGTCCGGCGGGCCGGCGAGAACATCTCCTCGTACGAGGTCGAAGGCGTCATCAAGGCGCTCGACGCCGTCGACGAGGTGGCGGTCATCCCGAGTCCCGACGAGTTCTACACGGAAGTCGTCAAGGCGCTCGTTCGCGTCAAGAAGGGCCACCAGCTAACCGAAGAGGAGGTCGTCGAGACGTGCCGCGAACAGCTCGCGTCGTTCAAACTACCCCGATACATCGAGTTCGTTGAGGAGTTCCCGTACACACCCACCGGGAAGATACAGAAGCAGAAGCTCCGGACGCGCGAGAAGGAGGAGCGCGTGAACCACTGGGACCGCGAGTCGGATTCCGAGGAGGCCGGCCGATGAACGCGCTCGACCAGTTCGACCTCACCGGTCGCGTCGCCGTCGTCACCGGCGGGACGAGAGGTATCGGTCTCGCCATCGCCGAAGGACTCGCCTCCGCCGGCGCGACGGTCGTTCCGACCTCCCGAACCGAATCGGACGTCGAAGCGGCGGCCGAAACCGTCGAATCCCACGGCGTTGAGAGCCTCGTCGTCCCGACGGACGTGACCGACGACGACGACATCCGAGCGTTGTTCGAGCAGACGGCCGACGCCTTCGGCGGCGTCGACGTCGTCGTCAACAACGCAGGCGTCAACCCGGCCGCGGCGCTCGGCCGACCGGAAAACGTCGACCCCGACGGCTACGACTTCGTCCTCGACGTCAATCTCCGCGGAGCGTTCCGCTGCGCGCAGGAGGCGGCCGAACACCTCGCCGAGAGCGACGGTGGCTCGCTCGTCAACGTCGCCAGCGTCGGCGGCGTCGTCGGCCTGCCGCGGCAACATCCCTACGTCGCCTCGAAACACGGCCTCGTCGGCGTCACGAAGAGTATCGCGCTCGACTGGGCCCCCGACGTGCGCGCCAACGTCGTCGCGCCGGGCTACGTCGCCACCGACCTCACCGCGGAGGTGCGCGAGAACGAGAAACTGAGACAGTCCATCGTCGACCGGACGCCGCTGGACCGCTTCGCCGACCCCGAGGAGCTCGCGGGGCCGGTCGTCTTCCTCGCCAGCGACGCCGCCAGTTACGTGACCGGCGCGTGTCTCGCCGTCGACGGCGGCTGGACCGCCCGATAGCGGCGAACCGTTCGAGCCTGGCGAACCGCTCGGCACCGACGGACCGCCCGTCAACGACCGAGCGCGCGTCTCCTGCGCTCTCCGGGGACAAATCACCGCAGTAAGAGAACTTTTAGCACAGAACGCGGATGAACGATTATGGAGTACGACGATTCCGAACGCGCGGAGGCGGTCGCGGCCCGCGTCCGCGAGTTCGTGGACGAGACGGTGATTCCTGTCGAGCGCGACCTGCTGGGCGACGGACCGATAGGTGAGGACCAACTGGCCGAACTGAGGGAGAAAGCCCGCGAACGCGACATCTACGCGCCACAGATTTCGACCGAGTACGGCGGGATGGGGATGCAGTTCCGCGACGTGCTCCCGGCGTTCGAGGAGGCCGGGCGGAGTCTGTTGGCCGCGCCCGCCATCCGCGTCGACGCCCCCGACGAGGGGAACATGCACACCTTCGAGCTCGTCGCCACCGAGGAGCAGAAAGAGGAGTGGCTCCGCCCGCTCGTCGCCGGCGAGGTTCGCTCCGGCTTCTGCATGACCGAACCGATGCAGGGCGGCGGGTCGGATCCGAAGATGCTCAAGACCGAGGCGAGAAAGGAGGGCGACGAGTGGGTGATAAACGGCCACAAATGGTGGACGACGAACGGCCTGGAGGCCGACGTTCTGCTCGTGATGGCCCGGACGGACTTCGACGCCCACCCCTACAGCGGCTGTTCTATCATCCTCGTGCCGGCCGACACGCCCGGCGTCGAGATCGAGCGCGGCATCCCGCACATGGCCGACGGCCTGCTCGGGACGAGCCACGCCGAGATCAAGTTCGACGACGTCCGCGTCCCCGTCGAGAACCTGATGGGCGAGGAGAACGAGGGGTTCACCATCGCCCAGCGACGTCTCGGACCCGCGCGACTCACTCACTGCATGCGCTACTCGGGGATGGCCCAGCGGGCGCTCGACGTGGCGAAGGCGTACACCAGCGAGCGGGAGGCATTCGGGTCGCCCGTCGCCGAGAAACAGAGCATCCGGTTCGCCGTCGCGGAAGCCGAAACCGAACTCCACGCGGCGCGCTGCATGGTCCGACACGCCGCCGACCGCATCACCGCCGACGACGAAGCCAGAATCGAGGTGTCGATGAGCAAGCTCTACACCTCGAACGTCGTCCAGGAGGCCATCGACACGGCGATGCAGTGCTGCGGCGCGAACGCCGTCGGCGAAGACCTCCCGCTCGCGGATTTCTACCAGAACGTCCGGCAGTTCCGCTTCGTCGACGGCGCGGACGAGGTCCACAAGCGCGTCATCGCCCGCGACGCCTTCTCCGATGTCGACGAGTCCGAACTGGAGAACGTCGCGAGGTACGGGGAGTAGTGGATGCCGACCTCGCTCGGACTGCTGCTCCCCGACATCTCCGCGGAGTCGCCGGCGTCGGTCGCCGAGCGCGCGGAGGAGCTCGGTTACGACGCCGTCTGGGTGAGCGAACTCTGGGGGACCGACGTGTTTGTCCAACTCGCCGAACTCGCGATGCGCACCGAGACTATCGGCCTCGGCACCGCCATCGTCAACGTGTTCTCGCGCTCGCCGGCCGTCATCGCCATGGCCGCGGCGTCGGTCGACCGACTCGCTCCCGGCCGCCTGACGCTCGGCGTCGGCGCGAGCACGCCGAAGGCCATCGAAGACCTCCACGGCTTCGAGTACGAGAATCCCGTCCGCCGCATCCACGAGACGGTCGAACTCGTGAAAGCGTATCTGAGCGACGCCGACGCCGTCGACTACGAGGGCGAGATGTTCGAGGTGGCGGACTTCCCCGGCCTCGACGTCGACGTGCCGGTGTTCAACGCGGCGCTCGGCCCCGCGAACAGGAGAGCGACCGGCCGGGTCTGCGACGGCTGGATTCCGCACAACATCCCGTTCGAGGGGCTCTCCGACGCCTTCGAGGTCGTCGCCGACGCGGCGCGCGAGGCCGGACGCAGTCCGGAATCAATCGCCGTCGCCCCCTACGTTCCGGCGGCGGTCTCCGATGACGAAACGGAGGCGTACGACGCCGTCCGCGGCCACCTCGCGTACTACGTCGGCAGCGGGGAGGGCTACCGCCGCGCGGTCGCCACCGCCTTCCCCGACGAGGCCGACCAGATAGCGAACGCGTGGCGAAGCGGCGACCGCGCGGCCGCGAGCGACGCCGTCTCCCACGAGATGGTCCGCGCGCTCGGGGTCGCCGGAACGCCCGAGGCGGCGGCGGCGCAACTGGAGACGGTTCTCGACCTCGACGTGCTCGACCGACCGATGCTCACCGTCCCGCGACAGGCTGACGACGACCTGACGCTCCGGACGATAGAGACGTTGGCTCCCGCGAATCGGTAACTCCGTCTGTCCGTCGGCGACGCTTCCGTCGCCCTCTCGGGCCGCGTCACCGTCGACCTTTCCGGAACCGCACGAACTATCCGGCTATGTGAGGGTTGTCACCATATGACGGAACACGTCAGCTACGAGTTCGCCGACGGCGTGAGCACGATTCGGCTCGACCGGCCCGAGAAGTTGAACGCGATGACGCTTCCGATGTGGGACGGCGTCGCCGACGGGGTGCGGCGCGCCGACGACGATGGCGCTCGGGCTATCGTCCTCACCGGCGCCGGCCGAGCGTTCTGCGCCGGCGACGACATCGGATCGCTCGTCGACATCGAGAACCCGCGGGACGCCCGCGAACTCGCCGACACGGTGCTCGGTTGCTTCGGCGCGATCGAGCGCTCGCCCGTGCCGGTCGTCGCAAAAGCGAACGGTCCCGCTTACGGCGGCGGGTTCGAACTCCTGATCTCTGCGGACCTCACGGTCGTCCCGCGCGAGGCCGTCTTCGCGCTGCCGGAGACCCGAATCGGCGCGTACCCCTTCTACGGCGCGAAGCGACTCGCCCGCCTCGTGGGTCGCCAGCGGGCGGCCGATCTCGCGCTGACCGGGCGGGAACTCGGTGCCGAGGAGGCCGTCGAGTGGGGCCTGTTCGCCAGAGCCGTCGGCGAGAGCGAACTGGACGACGCCGTCTCGGAGATCGTTTCGGCGCTCAAGCGCTCGTCGCCCGCGTCGCTGGAGACGACGAAGACGTGGCTCAACGCGTCGTTGCGCTTTGCGGGCGAAGACGAGGCGATGCGAAACGGGTTGGGCTACCTCTTTTCGGGGCCCGACGCCCGCGAGGGGGCGCTGTCGTTCCTCGAAGACCGAGACCCGGAGTTCGCCGAGTAGCCGATGGCGACCGCCTCGACACCGAAGTTTATCTCCTCCTGTTCGAATTATCGTGGTATGAACACACAAAGCACTCCTCGGCGTCTGAGAGCGACCGACCGGAGGAGACACCGATGACCACCTACGAAGAACTCCGCGACTCCTTCTCGTGGGACGACGTCTGGGAGAGCTTCGACTGGGACGGCCCCGACCGGTTCAACGTGGCCCACGAGACGGTCTGTCGGCACGTCGGCTCCGGACCGGCCGTCTACTGGGAGGGGGCCGCCGAGGGCGACCGCGAGACGCTGAGTTACGCCGACCTCGACGAGCGAAGCGCGCAGGTGGCGAACGCGCTCGACTCGCTCGGCGTCGACCGCGGCGACCCGGTGGCGACGCTCGTTCCCCGCCTCCCCGAACTCTATCCGACGTTTCTGGGAATCTGGCGGCGCGGCGCGGTGTACGTCCCGCTCTTCACCGCGTTCGGTCCGAACGCCATCTCGGTCCGCGCGGCCGACGCGGGCGTGAAGACGGTGTTCACGACGACCGAGTATCGAGAGAAGATAGCCGCCGTCGAGGACGAGGTCGGCATCGAGAACGTCGTCGTCATCGACCGCGAGAGCAATGGAGCCGACGGCGATGGCGGCGGGAGCGTCGTCGGCGAGGATATCGAGTACGAGACGCTCGTCGCCGACCAGCCGTCGACGTACGAGACGGCCGAAACGTCGGCGGACGACCTCTGCACGCTGGAGTACACGAGCGGGACGACCGGCCCGCCGAAGGGCTGCGAACTGACCCACCGCGTGTTGGCGGCGCTGTATCCCTACCTCCAGTGCTCGATGGACCTCGGCGACGACGAGACGGTCTGGGGCGCGGCCGACCCCGGTTGGATGTACGGGTTGTTGACGGCGGGTATCGCCCCCGTGAGCATTGGCGTGCCGAACGTGCTCTACGAGGGCGAGTTCGACCCCGAGGCGTGGTACGCGGTGATGGAGCGCTACGACGTGACGAGCCTTGCCACGAGTCCGACGGCGTATCGGGGTCTGGTCGCCGCCGGCGACGTCCACGAATCGTACGACCTCTCGCTGCGGAAAGGCAACAGCGCGGGCGAACCGCTGAATCCGGAGGTGATGCGCTGGTTCGGCGAGGAACTCGGCGTGACGGTGTACGACCACTACGGCGTCACCGAGTGCGGGATGGTCGCGGGCAACCACCACGCCTGTGAGATGGACGTCAAGCCGGGGAGCATGGGACGACCGCTGCCGGGGGTCGACGTCCGCGTCGTCGACCCCGAGACCGGTGCGGAGACCGACGCCGGCGAAGTCGGCGAACTCGCCGTCGCCCGCGGCGAGGCGACCTACTTCCGCGGCTACTGGAACGAACCGAAGAAGACCGCCGAAGCGTGGGTCGAACACGCGGACAGAGAGCTGTTTCTGACAGGCGACGCCGCCGAGCGAGACGGCGACGACTACCTCTGGTTCGTCGGCCGCGCCGACGACGTCATCCTCTCGTCGGGCTACCGAATCGGCCCCTTCGAGGTGGAGAGCACGCTGCTCGAACACGAGGCGGTCGCGGAGGCGGCCGTCGTCAGCGTCCCCGACGAGAAGCGCGGCGAACTCGTGAAGGCGTACGTCGTCACCACGGCGGGAACCGCCCGCGACGACGAGGTGGCGACCGACATCCGCGAGTTCGTCCGCGAGCGACTCGCCAAACACGCCTACCCCCGGGAGATCGAGTTTCTCGACGAACTGCCGAAAACCTCCAGCGGAAAGATCCGCCGCGTCGAACTCCGCGAGTAGCGCTGTCCCCGACGGAAACAGTGGCTCGGCGCTCTCGACGGACCAACGTTCAATGTTTTGGCCACCGTAGCGCATCTGTGAGGAACCTTTCGGAACCGCGTGCACGGGGATCGTCGACCGAGACGGGCGGGACGGACTGATGCCGAGTTTCTTCGACCCCGGACACGGGTTTCTGTCGTCGATCGACGAGATTGCCGTCGCTTTCGCGGCTATCGTCCTGTTTATCGTCGCCGGTGCGCTCGCGGAGTATCTCGGCAACGCGAGGGGCGGGACGGTCGTCGGCGCGCTCGTGGGCTACGTCGCCGTACTCCTCTACTGGGCACCGGCCGTCTTCGCCGACGAGTGGCACTACGCGCTCGTCGCCGCGGTTCCGGTCGTCGCCCTGGTGTATCTCTACAGAGGCCGCCGTGACCGGCGGTGAGGTCGTCTCAGGGGACGACGACGAGCTTTCCGAGGAAACTCCCCTCGCGCACCCGTCTGTGGGCTTCGGCCACCTCGTCGAAGCCGTACTCGCCGGCGACTTCGACGCGCAGGAGGCCGTCCGCCAGCAGGCGGTCGACGCGCGTCAACGGGTCGGCGAGTCGCGGCGCGTTGTACATGCTCATCAGGTGGAACTGCAGCTCTTTCCCCCCGGCGGCGGGGACGTTCGTGAATCCGGCTTCGAGATGCCGGTTGCGGAAGAGGACGATGCGGGCGTACGGCGCGGCGACGTCGCAGTCGAACTGGAGGTAGCGTTCGAGCATGTGGTCGACGACGACGTTCGGGCCGCCGTCGGTCGCCTCCACGACCGCCGATTCGAGGTCGTCGCGCCGGTAGTCGAACACCGTCCGCGCGCCCAGGTCGAGAAGTTCGTCGTGGTACTGCTCGTTCGCCGTCGTCACGACGCGAGCGCCCGACGCGGCGGCAATTTGCACGGCCACGTGACCGACGCCGCCGCTGCCCCCGTGTACGAGACAGTACTCCGCCGGTTCGAGCGCCGCGTGGTCGACGATAGCACGCCACGCCGTGACGGCGGCGACGCCCGCCGCACCCGCTTCGGCGAACGAGACACCGTCGGAGAGGTGTGCGACCCGGTCAGTGGACGCGGTGACGTACTCGGCCGCGCTGCCGTAGCGGTCGTTGCCGAGGCCGGTGCCGAAGACGCGGTCACCGACATCGAACGCTTCGACTCCTGCGTCCACCTCGTCGACGACGCCCGCGAAGTCGACGCCGGGGACCATCGGCAGCGTGAACGGCTGGTACGACCCGTCGCGGAAGTAGGTGTCGACCGGGTTGACGCCCGCCGCCTTCAGTTCGACTCGTATCTCGCCCTCGCCCGGCGTCGGCGTCTCCACCTCGTCGACGCGGAGCACGTCCGGGCCGCCGTGTTCGTGGTATCGTATGGCACGCATAGACAGCTATTGGGTCCGGAGGTGAAAAGGACGACCCCCGAAACGGGCCCGGGGCGCTACGCCGCCCGGAAGTAGAAGACGCCGTCCCGTCTGTCGACGAACTCGACGGGGTCGTCGGGGCCGAGTTCGGGGTTCTCCTCGATGCGGACGGTCACTCTCACCGTCTCCTCGCCGCCGACGTCGACGATGGCCACCTCGAACGGCTCCTCGCCCTGGTGGTCGGAACCGGGGACGCGAATGGTCGTCCGTGCGTACACCGTCCCGCTCCCGTCGAGGGGTGCTCTCTCGAACGTCTCGGACCCGCACTCGCGGCAGATGTACGCCTCGTGCCCGTACAGCAGGCCGCAGTCGGCGCACCGTGTCGCCGGAAACTCCGGGGGCGACTCAGACACCCGACGGCCCTCCGAGGACGGTGACGGTGCTCACCGCGCCGCTGCCGCCGAGGTTGTGCGCCAGTCCGACCTCGGCCCCGTCGACCTGATTTTCGTGTTCGCCGAGCAACTGCAGGCACACCTCGTAAATCTGGCCGATACCGGTCGCGCCGACCGGGTGACCTTTGGCGAGCAGCCCGCCGCTGGGATTGATCGGGAGTTCGCCGTCGACGGCGGTTCGACCCGCCGCGACGGCGGCCGCGCCCTCGCCCTTCTCGAAGAAGCCGAGGTCCTCGGAGTCGCCGATCTCCGCCGCCGAGAAGCAGTCGTGGAGTTCGACCACGTCGACGTCAGAAGGCGAGATGCCCGCCTCGTCGTACGCCTCTTCGGCGGCGAGCGTCGTCGCTTCGAGCGTCGTCAGGTCGTCGTAGCGGTAGGCGGCGCTCCGCCCCGTGGCGTGCCCGCTGCCGAGCACGGCTATCGGCGTCTCCGTGTACGATTCGGCGACATCCGCCGACGCGAGCACGACGGCGGCGGCACCGTCGGCGGCGGGACAGCAGTCGTAGAGACGAAGCGGGTCCGCGACCAGTCGGGAGTCGACGACGTCGTCGACGGTTACCGGCGACCGGAACCGCGCCCGCGGGTTCGACGCGCCGTTTTTCCGGTTCTTCACCGAGACGGCAGCGACCTGCTCGCGGGTCGCGCCGTACTCGTGCATGTAGCGGTCGAGCACGAGCCCGTAGAAGCCCGGAAACGTCAACCCCGTCGCCCCGTCGGTGCCGTGATCGGCGGCGCTACCGAGCGCGCGGGTAAACTCGGACGTCTCGGCGTTCGTCATCCGCTCGACGCCGGCGACGACGACGACGTCGTGGACGCCGGTTCGAATCGCCTGATACGCCTGTCTGAAGGCGATGCCCGAACTCGCGCACGCGCCTTCGGTCTTCATCGCCGGAACGCCGACGAGGCCGACGCTGTCGGCGACCAGCGGCGCGAGCGTCTCCTGTCCTTCGAGCATCCCGGCGACGAAGTTCCCGAGGTAGAGCGCGTCGACCTCCTCCCTGTCGACGTCACAGGAGCGAAGCGCCCGCCCGACCGCCGTGACGCCGAGTTCGACGATGCCCTCCTCGCGGACGCCGAACTCAGTCGTCCCCATGCCAATTACACACACATCGTTCATCGCCGGTGTGTCCGTGGCCCCGGTGCTTAAGCGTCACGTCGCCGGAGAGCCACGACCGAGACGGCTGGGGCGGAGAACCGACGGTTGCGGCAGAGGGCAGATGACTGCGCCAGAGATGGCAAATACTGACGGCACCAGCAGCGTATACGTACTCTCTCAAATTTCTGAACTTTGCGATGAGACTACATACCAAACCATTATGTATGGATTATTCGTTCAGGACTGTAGCAGATGGCACTCACAGACCCGGTCAAACGGCTCGGCGAATGGTTCGCAGACATCGCGATGGAGTACGTACCGGACCCGTACGTACTCGTTATCCTCCTCACGTTCATCGCCGCGATCGGGGCGTTGTTGGTGGGCACCTCGCCGACAGGCGTGATGGACGCGTGGTTCGGCGGCGTCTGGACGCTGTTGGTCTTCATGGCCCAGTTCGCACTCACGCTGATGGTCGGTGACGCCATCGCGAAGTCACCTGCGGTGTCGAGACTCTTACGACGAATCGCCGGTCTACCGAACTCGCAGTTCTCGGCCGTCGCGTTGACCTCGTTCGTCGCCATGCTCGCCGGACTCATCTCGTGGGCCATCGGTCTCATCGTCGGCGCAGTCATCGCCCGTCAGGTGGCGTTCCGCGGCAAGGAGAGGGGGCTGAAGCTGCATTACCCGCTTCTCATCGCCGCCGGTTACACGGCGCTCATGATCTGGCACTCCGGCATCACCACGTCGAGCGGCCTCATCATGGCCGACCCCGCCGCCATTCCGGCGACGTTCCCCGAGTACGCTCAGGAAGGCATCCCACTCGGTGAGACCATCGGCAGCCTGGTCAACATCGTCACTGTCGTGCTCCTGCTCGCGGTCATCCCCGTCGTGATGGGGAGTCTCCACCCGAAGGGTGGCGAGGAGATTACGGAAATGCCCGACAACGTCTACGACGAGATCGCGACCAGTCTGCAGACGAAAGACGACGACGCTCCCGACTCCGGCGTCGCCGCCGACGGCGGTGTCGCTACAGAGACGAACAGAACGCCCGCCGACCGCCTCAACGACTCACGCGTACTCGGGTTGATCATCGCGCTGTTCCCGGCGTACTACTTCGTCTCCGACGTTATCCAGAGCGGACTCGGTGCCATCAACCTCAACACCATTAACGCGTTCTTCATCTTCTGCGCCATCGTGCTGTGGGTGACGCCGAAGCGCATCGTCACTCAGATGGACAAGAGCGTGAAGAACGTCGCCGGCATCCTCTTTCAGTTCCCGTTCTACGCGGGTATCGCCGGACTGCTCACGGGAACCGCGCTCGCCGCGGCTATCGCCGGCTTCTTCGCGGACATCGCCACGCCGCTGACCTGGCCGGTGCTCGGCCTCATCAGCGCCGGCATCGTCAACGTCTTCGTCCCCTCCGGCGGCGGTCAGTGGGTCGCACAGGGACCGATTCTCCTGGAGACGACGCGGGAACTCGGCATGCCGCTGTACACCGCCGTCGTCATCGAGATGATGGGCGACCAACTCACGAACATGATCCAGCCGTTCTGGGCGGTTCCGGCGCTCGCGCTGGCACAGCTGCGCGCCCGTGACATCCTCGGCTACACTACCGTCGCCATGGTCGCCGGATTCATCATCATGGCGATCACGATGACGCTGTTCCTCGGCATGGGTATCGGCGCGTAATCGCCACACAGACGCGTTTTCGTTTTCTCCACCGTTACAAGGACCCTAGTTCGACGAGCACGACCCGTCGGACGACCAACGCTTAATCCGCCGGACGACGTACCTTCTGCTATGAGTTCCGACGACGAGACGCCGGGGCTGATGACGAAAGCGTACCGGACGGTGACGCCCGGCTACCGCAGTCACCCAGACACCGAGATGAACGTCATCGGCCTGACGTACGCGCTGCTGCTGGTGATTCTCATCGTACCGTTGCTTCCGTTTATGGTCATCGTCTGGCTCCTCACGCGGGTGTTCGAGCGTATCGAACGACGGCGGGGGACCGAGGAGACGGAAGCGGAGTAAGGTGGGAGGGCGATAGAGCCCGACCGACTAACCGACGCCTATGCGTCCAGACCCAGCAGGTCGAACGGGTAGCCGTTGTCGTTCTCGTCGGCGTGTTCGTAGACGACGCGGGCGGCGGCGACGTCCTGAATTGCCAGACCCGTCGAATCGAAGACGGTGATGCCGTCGGCGGCGGTTCGACCGTCCTTCTTGCCGACGACGATCTCGCCGATCTGGCCGTAGATGTCGTCGTCGCCGAGGACGCCCGCGTTGTAGGGGACGTTGATCTCGCCGGAGTGGGTCGTCTGGTCGTAGTCGTCGATGACGAGCTTGGCGTCCAGAAGCACCTCGTCGGCGAGTTCGTGTTTCCCCTCGGCGTCGGCACCCATCGCGTTGATGTGGGTGCGCTCGCCGACGGCCTCGCGGGGGACGATGGGCGACTCGACGGGCGTCACCGTCGAGAGCACGTCGCAGGACGCGGCCTCCTCGATGCTGCCCGCGCGGATGTCGAACTCGTCCTCGAAGGTGTCGATAAAGCGCGCGACGCGCTCCTCGTCGAGGTCGGAGACGACGACCTCCTCGATGGGCCGGACCTGCGAGATGGCGCGCAGTTGCGTGTACGACTGGACGCCGGCGCCGACGATGCCCATCGACGTCGCGTCCTCGACGGCGAGGTGGTCGGTGGCGACGGCGGCGGCCGCGCCGGTGCGCTGCATCGTCAGCTCGGTGCCATCCATGATGGCCAGCGGGAACGCCGTCTCGGGGTCCGAGTAGATCATCGTCCCCATGACCGTGGGAAGGTCGTGGTCGCCGGGGTTGTCGGTGTGGACGTTCACCCACTTGATGCCGGCGGCGTCCCAGTCCTCCGCCTCCAGATAGGCGGGCATCGACCGGAAGTCGCCGTTGTACTGCGGCAGGTCGATGTAGGATTTGGGCGGCATCTGCGCGTCGCCGCGCTCGTAGGCGGCGAAGGCGTCCTCGATGGCCCGGATGAGCTCCGGCATGCGGGCGTTTTGGTGTACGTCCTCGCTGTTGAGGAGCAGCGTCTTCATGCGCGCAAAATTTGCGGAGCGGCTATTTAGTTACTGCTAAGCTTCGACGGGGTTGGCCGCGCCTACGAGTGGGCGGATTCGGCGACGACGGTCCGCTCGATTGTTTCCAGTGGACTGAAGAGGGAGAGACCGATTTCGTCGCCCTTCTCATCGGCGTACTCCGAAGTTCGCATCTCCGTCTTCCACGTTTTCTCCGACCCGGCTGGAACGAACAGTGAGAATGGGCCGTACAGCATCTCGTTGACGTTCGGACTCCCGCGAAACGTTCCGTCTGTGTCGCTCGTGTTCCGGACGCTAACGGTCACCTCGAAAGAGCCGTTGAGAGGCGCTACCTCGGGTATCTGAACCTCAGCGTACTCAAAGGTCGGGAGCGGCGCGCGAAGCGTTTCGACGGACTTCTCGGGAAGTTCCCACGTCGCCGCCTCGCCGTCGGCAGCCAACGCCACTTCGAGTTTATTACCGTCGTAGGGGGCCGGTACCTGGAATCCAATCCATCCCTCCGACCCGTCTGCGCTGAGCGACCGGTTCGGCTCGCCACCGGATGAAAGAGCGCTGTCGGGCAGGACGGCGTAACCGGGGCGGTTCCCGAAATCGGTGTGTGAGCTGATGCGACCGTCGCCGTCGACAAGGCTGAACCGTGATGCTGGGAACTGCGATTCGGTTTCGACAGTTACCGACGCGAAGACGAATCGCGCTGGGGGAGCGGTGAGAACGTCCATCCAGTCGATTTGTGTGACGTAGACCGATTCCTGTGCATCTATCGCCGACACGGTGACGGAAGCGCCGTCGATATCCGCCGTCTCGCCGACGCGAAGTTCCTGCATCGGCGTCGCACTCTCGGTTTCCTCGTCAGCCGTAGTCCGACTCGACCGAAACTCCGTCTGTCGGTCTTCGTCCGTCTCTCCCCCGTCACTCGAACCAGTCGAACATCCCGAAATAGCGACCAATCCGGCAGCGACGACCGCACGTCTGGAGGGCATAGCTGCCGCTACTCGAAAATCCGGCATATGTTTTGCGTCTGAAAAAACCGGAAGTCAGTCGAACGTCGATACAGGCGGCAGGTGGCGATGCAGTCTCACTCACCGCGAGAGCCGTCAGGCCCGAGTGTAGCGTAAACGGTCGTTCTACATCGGCTGCGTCAAGCGAAGCTTGATGGCCTATGGAAAGCGGTCGGAGACCGCTTTCACATAGCACCGCCCATGCCGCCCATACCGCCCATGCCACCCATGCCGCCGGGTGCGCCGCCTTCCTCGTCGTCGTTGCCGCCGGTCGAGAGGTCGCCCGCGGCGATGATGTCGTCTATCTTCAGCACGAGGTTCGCGGCCTCGGTGGCAGACGAGAGCGCCTGCTCTTTGGCGTGAGCGGGTTCGACGATGCCCGCCTCGAAGGTGTCCTCGACGTCGCCGGTGAAGGCGTTCAGGCCGGCACGCACGTCGCCCTCTTCGTGGGCCGCGCGGAGGTCGACGAGCGTGTCGATGGCGTCGAGGCCGGCGTTCTCGGCGAGGACGCGCGGGACGAGTTCGAGCGCGTCGGCGAACGCCTCGACCGCGAGCTGTTCGCGGCCGGAGACCGAGTCGGCGAAGTCGCGGAGCCGCGAGGCGAGTTCGACCTCGATAGCGCCGCCGCCGGCGAGCACGCGGCCGTCGGAGACGGTGGTGGCGACGACGTCGAGCGCGTCGTGGATGCCGCGCTCCAGTTCGTCGACGACGTGGTCGGTGGAGCCACGGAGCAGGAGCGTCACGCCGTGGGCGTCCTCGCCCTCGACGTAGAACAGCTCGTCCTCCTCGTCGCGGCGGACCGAGCCGAAGCCGAGGTCGGCGTCGCCGATGTCGTCGAGGTCGGTGACGACGCTACCGCCGACGACGTTCTTGAGGAACTCGATGTCGGACTTCTTCGTCCGGCGGACCGCGAGCACGCCCTGCTTGGCGAGGTAGTGCTGGGCGAGGTCGTCGATACCCTTCTGACAGAAGACGACGTCAGCGCCGGAGCCGACGATCTGGTCGACCTTCTTCTTCAGCTGCTCCTCCTCCTGGTCGAGGAACTGCTGGAGCTGGTCGGGACTGTCGATGGAGACGTTCGTGTCGACGCCGGCTTCCTCGACTTCGACGGCCTCGTTGAGCAGCAGGATGTTCGCCTCGTCGAACTCGACGGGCATGTCGTCGTGGACGGGGTCTTTGTTGATGACCGCGCCGCGGAGCAGCTCGGACTCACCGGCGGAGCGACCCGTCTGCGTCTCGATCTTGACGTTCTCCATGTCGACGACGTGGGAGCCGTCGTCGGCCTCGACGGTGACCTGCTGGACCGCGCCGACGACGAGGTCCGCGAGCACGTCCTTGTTGAGCTCGGCGCCCTTGCCCGTCATCGAGGTCTCGGCGACCTTCTTCAGCAGCCCTTCGTCGTCGGGGTCGACCCGCGTCGCGATGTTGTCGACTTCCTCGCGGGCCTTCTCGCTGGCGAGGTTGTAGCCCTTGATGACCGCCGTCGGGTGGATGTCCTGTTCGAGGAGGTCCTCGGCGTTCTTCAGCAGTTCGCCCGCGATCGCGACGGCCGTCGTCGTCCCGTCACCGGCCTCGTCCTCCTGGGTCTCGGCGACCTCGATAATCATCTCGGCCGTCGGGTTGTCGATGTCCATCTCTTTGAGGATGGTGACGCCGTCGTTCGTGACGGTGACGTCGCCCATCGAGTCGACGAGCATCTTGTCCATCCCTTTCGGTCCGAGCGTGGAGCGGACGGCCTCCGCTACCGCGCGGGCGGCGCGAATGTTGTACGCCTGCGCGTCGCGGTCCTTGACGCGCTGGGAGTCCTCTCCGAGAATAATCATCGGCTGGCCCTGTTGCATTCGCTGGCTCATGATCTACCCCGGGATTGTTTGTGATTCTATAAAAACCTTACGTAGGCGAGTTATCTATACCCACGGCAGTCGTTGGCGCGCATCGCTCGAAAACACGCGGACAGGACCGGCGAACTGAGAGATACTGAACGTGATTAACGAAACTCTCAAACCGGTATCCGAGGCGGAAAATCTTTCCTTTATATAGAACTCGGCTTCGCGTCGGCTCGCCCGCGACGCGTGTGAGACGCACGGCTCAATCGTCGACGCAAAATAAATCGAAGCAGGGATTCGGCTACTGCTCTCGGCCGTTCCGGGCGTAGAGGTTGAGAACGTCTTCGTCGAGTTCCCCCACGTCGTCGTAGATCTCCGGTTCGTCGTCCACGTCAAGCGTCCGTACCTCCTGCCGAGCGAGGTGGTGCTCTAACTGCGCACGCTTGTTTCTGCCCTTCCTCTCGCGGCCGCTTTTCGTGTCAGGCATTTCGTGCTTGTGAATGTCTGCCACCCGTATCAATCTTTCCCCGCTTTCGTTTTTTGTGTCGAATTCGCAACTTCTTTCGAGGCCTGAAACGGTGTCTCCGAGTCGTCACCGACGCTCGGCGGTGTCGTGTACGACCCATGGATTCGCTTGCATACCCTAGACGGTGCTCGCGGTGTTGTTCGTCGGAAAACGCCAGGACAGGGATTTGAACCACGTGAAGACGGACCTGCTCGCTCCGCTCGCAGGTTGCGACTTCCTTGATTCAAATCACCTGTTGTCGGACTCTGACGCACAACACCGCTCCGTGTCGCGACAAGACGCGACGCTCCGGAGTGTTATGTCACGAGAACGCCAGGACAGGGATTTGAACCCTGGATCCCAGAGGGAACACGCTTTCCAGGCGTGCGCCTTACCACTCGGCCATCCTGGCTCGCATCGAATTTTGGCCCGTGTCTCGTTTAAACCCTTCCTTTCGCTTCGTCCGACAGCACTACGGTACCACGCATCGAACTACGAGCGATGGCAACGCTGACTTCCGAAGACGAGGGAAAAGTGCTAGTCGACGCCGCGGGCGAGAAACTCGGCCTCGTGAAATCCGTCGAGCGGAACGTCGCCTACGTCGACCCCGACCCGGGCGTCACCGACGCGATCTTGGCCGTCTTCGGCCGCGAAAACGCCGACACCGACGATCTGGCGGTCGACGGCGGGTACATCGAGACAGTGAGCGAAGGCGAGATACGCCTCCGAAAGGATATCTGAATCGGCGGATTCTCACAGCGCGAGTAACCGCTTTTCGGTGGCGTACGAGACGCTCGCAGCGACTGCGCCGACGAGCAGTGCGATGGCGAGTCGCCCGAGGAACCCGACCGGGAGACGCCCGACCACCAGAACGTATCCCTGCGCGAGCGCGAGAAACGCGAACACGCCGACCAGCCCCCACAGGAGGCTCGACTTGACGCGTCGGTTCACTCCAGCGACGCGATGGCCTCGATCTCGACGCCCACGCCCTTCGGGAGGTTGGCGACTTCGACGGCGCTTCGCGCCGGCGGTTCCTCGCCGAAGTACGTCGCGTACGTCTCGTTCATCTCCTTGAAGTCGTCGATGTCGCCGAGGAACACCGTCATCTTCAGTACGTCGCTCGCGTCGGCGTCTTCGGCGGCGAGAATCGCCATCACGTTGTCGAGCGCCTGTTCGGTCTGCGTCGAGATATCGGCGTCGTCGAGCAGCTCACCGTCGGGCGTCAGCGGAATCTGACCCGCGGTGAAGAGGATGGAGCCGTTCGTCGTCGCCTGACTGTACGCGCCGACTGCGGCGGGCGCATCGTCCGTGCTGATGATTCGCTTCATGCTCGGGGCCTCGCAGAGCGACGACTTAATACGCGGGGACCCGGCGACGGCTCAGACGAGCACTTCGACTTCGTAGCCGCGCTCACGAATCTCGGCGAGCATCGTTTCCACGTGCTCGGGGCCGCGCATCTCCAGGTCGAGTTCCACCTCGGTGTCGCTCATGCCGATGTCGCGGGAGGTCCGGTCGTGACGGATGGCGTAGATGTTCGCCTGCTGTTCGGCGACGATGTGGATGAGGTCCTCCAGCGCGCCCGGTCTGTCCTTGAGCACGGTGCGAATCTTGAGGTAGCGTCCAGTCTCTACCAACCCACGGAGGATGACCGTCGTGAGCGTGTTGAGGTCGATGTTGCCGCCACAGAGCGCGGGGACGATGGTCTCTCCCTCCTCGTAGTCGAACGTGTCAGAAAGCAGCGCCGCAAGCGCCACCGCACCCGCCCCCTCGACGAGCGTCTTGCTCCGTTCGAGCAGGTACATCAGCGCCACGGCGATCTCCTCGTCGGAGACGGTGACGACCTCGTCGACGCGTTCTCGGATGACCTCGAACGGGGCCGTGCCGACGTTGCGCGTGGCGATGCCGTCCGCGATGGTGTCGACGCTGTCCAACTCGTGAACCTCGCCTTTCTGTAGCGAGTCGGCAACGCTCGACGCGCCCTCCGCCTCGACGCCGATAACTCGGGCGTCGGGCTTCTTCGCCGTTATCGCGGTGGCGATGCCGGAGATGAGGCCGCCCCCGCCGATGGGGACGACGACGGTGTCGAGGTTCGGGCAGTCCTCGACGATTTCGAGGCCGATGGTCCCCTGCCCCGCCATCACGTACTCGTCGTCGAACGCGTGGACGTACGTCCGGCCCTCGGCCTCCTCTATCTCGCGGGCTTTCGCCTGCGCGTCGTTGTAGTCGACGCCCGAGAGCACCACGTCGCCGCCGTAGCGCTCGGTCGCTTTCACCTTCGAGATGGGCGCGTACTGCGGCATCACGATGGTCGATTCGACGCCCGCCCGCGTGGCCGCGAGCGCGACTCCCTGCGCGTGGTTGCCGGCGCTGGCGGTGACCACGCCGGCCTCCTTCTCCGCCTCCGACAGCGTCACGATGCGGTTCGTCGCGCCGCGGATCTTGAACGACCCGGTCCGCTGGAAGTTCTCCAGTTTCAGATGGACGTCCGCGCCGGTCATATCCGAGAACGTGTGCGAGTACTCCAGTGGCGTGTGACGTGCGACTTCGTTCACTCGTTCGCGGGCCGCCAGAACGTCCGATAGAGAGAGCATACCCGAGATACCTATCGGTGGTTGTTAATCGTTTATCCTTAGGGGGAAAGGGGGAATGCACGCGTGACGTGCAACCTCAGTTAAGCGGGGTTCCTATATAAACGTCAGGCACGCAGAGTGAAAGTGAAAGTGCTAGACGGCGTCGACCTCGAGCGGCCGTCAGACGCCTGTCGGCCACCCGTCTGTCACGGAGTTGTGAAAGATAGCTGACTTCTTCTACTGCCGGTACGATTCTCATTCGAGTTCGTGCACTCTCACGTCGTGTTCGACGACGTATCGACGCACTCGCGCTTCGAGCGGCCCGTCGCCCGGCCAGGAAACCGATTCCTCGGTGTCGAGGCGCTCGGGGTCGCCGACGTACACCGCCACGTCGCCCGGACCGTCCGCGTTCTCGCGGCCAGTCGGTTCGCTCTCGTCCGCCGAAACGCGTGGCACGTCGACGCGGACGTACAGGCCGGCGTCGACGCCCTCGTAGCGGTCCAGCGCCGCCACGTCGTCGGTTCGGAGCAGTCGCCCCGCCACCTCGCCGCCGGGTGCGAGCGTCGGATACCGCCCCGAGACGGGGCGGAGACCGGAGAGTCGGGCGGGGCCGACGAAGACGTACGAATCGACGAGCTCGGCGACGCGCTCGGGGTCGGTGAGCGTCCCGTAGACGAAGACGTCCATACCCGAGAGAGTACCGGCAGCCACTTCCCCCTTCGGGGAGCGTAACACCGCCTGCTGCCTCGTCTCCGTATGCGCGGAGACGACGAGGGCCGACCGTGAGTCTGTGGCGGCGGCTCCGACCGGTCTGGCGGCGGGTGCTCTCCCTGGCGTGGCCGGTGATGGCCGAGCAGACGTTCCGGACGCTGATGCGGACGACGGACGTCATCGTGACGGCGCTGTTCTCGCCGGCGGCCGTCGTCGCCATCGGCCTCGCAGACCTCTACGCCCGGTTCCCGCTTCGCATCGGCCTCGGACTCGGCGGCGGTGCCATCGCGCTGTCGAGTCAGGACACCGGGAGCGGCGCGACGGCCAACCGCGACGAGGCCATCACGCAGGCGCTGTTGATGGGGATTCTGGCGGGAATTCCGTTCGCGCTGTTCGGGCTCTTCTTCGGCGAGTGGGCGATCTCGATACTCGGTGCGTCCGAGAGAGTCGCCCGGCTCGGCGGGCGGTATCTCGCGCTCATCTTCGCCACCGCGCCGGCACGTCACGTCGCGCTCATCGGTGCGCGTTCGCTACAGGGAACCGGCGACACGCGGACGCCGATGTATATCAACGTCTTCGCCAACGCGCTCAACATCACCGGCACCGTCGTGCTCGGCCTCGGTCTGTTCGGCTTTCCGGAACTGCGCGTCGTCGGCGTCGGCATCGCCACGGCCGTTGCCAACGTCGTGACGGCGGTGCTGCTCCTGCTTGCAATGTGGACATCGTGGAGCGAGGCGTCGTTCGCACGGCCCCGCGATCTGGTCATCGCCCGCCAACTCGTCGAGGTCAGCATCCCGCGCATCGCCGAGGGGTTCGTCGCCACGCTCGCGGAGTTTCCGTTCAACTCGCTGCTTCTGGGCTTCGGCACCGCCGTCAACGCGGGCTTTCAGATCGGCCGCCGGATGTACCAGCAGGTGACTGGCCCGCTCTCGCGCGGGTACAGCGTCGCCGCCAGCGTCGTCGTCGGACAGGCGCTCGGCGACGCCGACCCGGACCGAGCCAGGTTCGAGGGGTGGGCCGTCGCGGCGCTCGGCGTCGTCACCGTCGGAGCCATCGGTCTCCTCTTGGTTCTCGGCGCTGGGTGGTTCGTCCGTCTCTTCTCGGACGACCCACAGACGGTCCGGTACGCGACGAACTTCGCGCGAGTGTACGGCCTCGCGGGTGGCGTCCTCGCGGTGTTCGTCGCGCTCTCGGGGGCGCTCCAGGGCGCGAGCGAGACGCGGACGCCGTTCGTCGCGCGCGCTACCGGGATGCTCGGCTTCTTCCTCGGTTTCTCGTGGCTGGTCGGCGAGATACTCGGTTACGGTCCGCTCGGCGCGTATCTCGGCATCGGACTCAGCTATCTCTGGATGGCGCTCGTCGTCGGCTGGAGTTTCCGCAGAAGCGATTGGGCGAGTCGAGCGGCGAGGATGATGGCCGAGCGAGGGAGCGCGACCGAGGGGTGACGGACCGGCGAGTCGGTGGACGGTCAGCGCCGGAGCGACACCTTCGATTCGGCGCTCGAAGAGACGGTGGCGCGCTCTCGTCGATTCGCCTCGCGGTGACCTTTCCGTCGTTGTAGACCGTGACCTCGCATCCGCAGAACGTGAAGACTCTCAGTGCTGGTCAGTTAACGAACTGAACGACGCAGCGCGTCTCCACGAGACAAACGGGAGAGAGTCGCCTCAGAGCAGTCGCTGAATCGACGGAAAGAAACGAGGGCGAGCGGCCGACCTATCGCTGCCGCTTGACCGCCCACCGCGACAGCGCGCCGACCGCGACGCCCGCGGCGAACGCCTTCACCATGTCTTGGCGGCGGCGGCGCTGGTACTGCTCGGGGAAGTACTCCTCGGCGGCTTCGACGGCGAGTTCGCCCAGCCGAGAGCGGAGTACGTCGGCCTGTTTGTCGGCTTCGACCTTGGCTCGAACTTTCGCTCGCTGCTTCATCTCGTCGGTATCGACGCGTCGTTGTGCCATGCACCGCGCCATAGGCCACTTGAATGTAAAACCCTTGTGGCCCTGTGGCAGTCACGACCGTTGAACAGTCCGTAGACGCCGTCAGCGAAGCGTGACGCGGCGACCGACGCGTTCGAGCGCTGCGAGCGTGAGATACGCCCCGGTGCCCCCGACCAGAAGCGGAATCCCGCCGCGGAGTACCGTCAACGGGAGGACGCGGTAGACGGCGAGCGCGAGCACATTCAACCCGATTATCCGCTCGACGTACGCTCGCGGACGCGGTGAGTCGAGCGGCCCCGCGTTCTCGTCCGCGTGCCGAACGAGCCGCCGAAACGCCGCGACGACCGAGAGCCCGACCGCACCGCCGAGCGTGACCGCTTCGACGGTCAGCGGAATCTGGTCGGCCCACGCGACCCAGAGCGTGCCTGCCAGAAACGACACCGCGGCGAGCGTCGGGAGCAGCCTTGGTGTGCTGTGGGTTGCCACACCTCTCGGTACGTCGACTCCGGTGGTAAAACGTCAGTAGCGAGTTCGAGACGGTCAGCCACGGTGACCGGTTCGAGCTGTCAGCCCGACACCGGTCGCTTCGGGATTACCGCTCGTCGGTGTCGACCCACCCGTTGTGCTCGTCGCCGACGTAGCGAGCACGAGACCGGATGAGACGCGACCTTTTGCGCTGCGCTCGCTCACTGGGTTCGCTCACTCGGCAAAAGCTCGAACAAAATCGCGGTACTCCCTTCGGTCCGTGCCGCGGCCGGTCGCTCACTGCGTTCGCTCCCGGAAAACGAACTGCTACGACTTACCGCTCGTCGATATCGACCCACTCGTTGTGCTCGTCGCCGACGTAGCGAGCACGGGGCCGGATGAGGCGGTTGTCGTCGTACTGTTCGAGGACGTGGGCGACCCACCCGCCGACGCGCGAGAGCGCGAAGATGGGCGTGTAGATGTCGACGGGGATGCCCATCTGGTAGTACGTCGACGCCGAGTAGAAGTCGACGTTCGGTGCGAGACCCTTCTCCTCTGAGATGTACTCCTCGATGGCGACGCTCATCTCGTACCACTTCGCGTCGCCCGCCGCCTCCCCCAGCTCCTCGGACTTCTCGCCGAGGATTTTCGCGCGGGGGTCTTTGACGTTGTAGACGCGGTGGCCGAAGCCGGGGACGCGGCGGCCCTCGTCGAGGGCGTTCTTCACCCACTCGGTCGGGTCGCGGTCGCTCTCGTCGACCTCTTTGAGCATCTTCATCACGTTCGCGTTCGCGCCGCCGTGGAGGCTCCCCGAGAGCGTCCCGACCGCGCTCGTGATGGCGCTGTGCAGTTCCGAGAGCGTGGAGGCGGTGACCATCGCCGAGAACGTCGAGGCGTTCAGGCCGTGGTCGGCGTGGAGCACCAGCGCCATGTCGAACGTCTCCGCGAGCACGTCGTCGGGCTCCTCGTCGTTGAGCATGTAGAGGAAGTTCGCGGCGTGACCGAGGTCCTCGCGCGGCTCGACCGGCTCGTTGCCGTTTCGGAGGCGATTGAACGCCGCCAGCGCCGTCGGAATCTTCGCCGTGATGCGCCGACCCTTGCGAGCGTTGACTTCCTCGTCGGTGACGTCCTCGACGCCGCTGTCGGGGTCGTACGCCGAGAAGGACGAGACGAGGGTTCGCAGCGCCGCCATCGGCTCCTCGTCCTGTTCGGCGAGTTCACGAATCTCGTCGTACGCACCCTCTTCGAGGTGTCGTTCCTCGGCCATCGACGCCGAGAAGGAGTCGAGTTCCTCGCGCGTCGGAAGTTCTCCATGCCACAGCAGATAGAGCACTTCCTCGTAACTCGCGTTGCGCGCGAGGTCCTCGATGGTGTAGCCGCGATAGATAAGACGGCCCTCGTCGCCGTCGATATGACTAAGTTCGGATTCGGCGACTAGGACGCCTTCGAGGCCCCGTTTTAGCTCGTCTGCCATGTCACAAAGGTTCATGACCCTTTCAAAAAAGCGTTACCGTTCTCACCTTCACTGCCGGGTTTCGTCCCGTCGGTGCGACGGCCTGACAATCCTTTTGTCGCCGCGCCGAGAATCCGAGAGTATGGACCCCGGAGAGGTCAAGTACGAACCCGTGAGCGTGAAAGCGGTGCTCTCGGAGATGAAAGACACCGCCGAACTGCTCATCGACCTCTCGTACTCCGCCGTGTTACACGGCAGCGACCAGGTCGCCGCCGAAGTGCTGACGCTCGAAGAGCAGATGGACATCCTCCAACTCAAAGCCCGAATGAGTCTCCTGATGTCCGCGCGCACCACCGAGGACGCGGAGGCGCTCGCACCCGTCCTCGGCGTCGTCGGCGCGGCGGAGAAGATTTCGGACGCCGCCGGCGACATCGCCAAAATCGTGCTCGAAGATATCGGTCTGCCGGAGGCGATGCGCGCGGCGCTTCCCGAGGCCGTCGAGGTGGTCGTCCGCGCCGAACTCGCCGAGGGGACGCCGTACGACGGCCGGACGCTCGAAGAGATAAACATGGAGACCGAGACCGGCGTTCGCATCATCGCCATCCGGCAGGCGCAGCCGACGGGAAAGACCGGGTGGCTCACGAACCCCGGTCCGGAGACGACGCTGCACACGGGCGACGTGGTCATCCTCAGGGGGCGCTCGGAAGGCCTCGAAACGGTGTACGAGTCGGCGACGGGCCACCCCTACGAGGTGCCGGACGCGCCCGACCCGACCATCGACGACCTGGGTCGCGCCGTCGACTCCATCGTGCTGATGAAGAACATGAGCGAACTCGCCGTCGACCTCGCCTACGGCGCGGTGCTGTTCGACAGCGAGGGCGTCGCCGAGGAGGTCCACGAACTGGAAGCCGAGGTCGACGCGCTCCAGTCGCGCTTCGAGGCGTGGGTGCTCCGCGCGGCAGCCCGCGTCGAAGACCCCATCTCGCTTCGCGGCCTCGTCCACCTCGCCACCGCCACCGAGGAGATAAGCGACGCCGCCCTCGAAATCAGCGAGGGCGTCCTCCGGGGGCTGGACACCCACCCGGTCGTCGCCGCCGCCGTCGAGGAGTCCGACGAGATCATCGTCCGCCTCACCGTCGCCGAGGGAAGTACGCTCGCGGACGCGACGCTCGCCGAGCGGATGGTGAAAACCGAGACGGGGATGCGCGTCATCGCCGTCCGTCGTCCCGAATCCGCCGCTGAACGAAACGGCGGCGACTGGGTCGTCTCGCCGGGACCGACGACGGAACTCCACGCCGGAGACGTCGTCATCGCAAAGGGAACCCGCGCGGGGGCCGAACGCCTCAGCGAACTCGCGGGCGATCCCCAGGAGTTCGAGTAACCGCGCTCAGAGTTCGCGCGCCAACCGATACGCGGAGACGACGGTCAACACGGCGGTGACGAGCATCGCCGTCGTCGTCGCGAGCACGAAGGCCAGAAGCAGGAACCACCCCTCCGGACCGACCAGCGGGAACTGTTGAGTGCCGCCGAACGGCCCGAACCGTTCGAGCACCCGGAACAGATACGCACAGAGGGCCAACAGGACACCCGACGCGACGCCGACTTTCGCGTGCTGTGGAACCGACAGCGCCTGCACGAGGCCGCCCGACTGTGGTCGCTCAGGAACGTCGCTCACGTGTAGCGAATGGGTCTAGGTGCCCAAAATCTCGTCGTTCCGCCTCGGCGGGACCCGGCGACCGACGGTTACTGTAGTCCGTCGAGGAAGTCGACGCTGGCGAGCGTCCGCTCCGTCGGCGAGATCCGTTGGGTCTTCTCGTCGAACGCGACGAGGTCTGCGGCCGCCAACTTCGGCAGGTGGACGTGGTACAGCGCGATTCGCAGGCGCTCGACTCGCTCGGAAGCCGACTCGGCTTGCAGGGCGTCCGCCCCGACCTTCCGAGTGTTTCGTTCGGAGACGGTCTCTGCCAGAGCGTCTACCGACAACGGAACCCCTCGTTCGACTCGCTCGATATCGGTGCGCGCCCGTCTCACCGGGTATCTTTTGATTCTTGGAGACGAAACTCTCACTCGCCAAGTGTAGGAGTTTTTAGCACTCTAAATTTATAAGATTATTTTAGTTAATTAAATCTCAACATCGCGTCTCGTAGCGGATGTACATGAGCGAACACCCAATCGCAAGTTACCTGCGCGACCACCCACGAATGATCGGCGTCCTGTTCACGATGACGCTCCTGCTCTCGCAGGCAGGGGCCGTAGCGGCGAACAACGCATTTTGCACTAACGGACCGTAAACCCGGTGTAGAGCTATCCAAATGACTCTGTACTGAGTTCGTCACTCCATTTCAGTGTCCCATCGATTCTCACAGGGGCACGTTCCAGTTCGAGGAATTCGATTAATTCCTCGCTTCGTATCTCAAACTTTCCAACAGTACCCGTTGCCAGATGATATTTATCAACCGTCTCTAAGAGAGGCTTGACGACGCTTCCGAGATCGTACGATTTCACGGGATAGTACTCTAGTTCGATCTCGTATACACCGTTTTCTTGAGGTTCGATTCGCAACACGCCGGGTACCCCACTCTCGTTCTGACACAACGACAGTCCGCCGTCGCCGAGGACGATGTACCGATTCCCGGTGAACACCTCTCGCTGTGCGATGCTCAGCGCCGACCGGAGCGTGAAGCCGCAGTTCAACAACCGCGCCAGCGTCTGCCCCAGTTTCGTCGCCGTCGTGTTCGCCACGTCCGAGAGCGTCACGACGCCGCCGTAGCTTCCCCGCTCGACGAGTGCCTCGCCCTGCTTGTACGAACTACAGGCGTTGAGCAGAAACGACTCGACGGCCACGCCGTCGAGCTCTTGCGCGTCGAGGAAGCCGTCGGCACACTGCATTCCGCGGTGGTCGACGTGGCCGATGTAATGCAGGAAGTTCGTCGGCCGCGAGAGCACCTCGGTCAGTTCCTCCCGGGTGAGGTCGTACCGAATGTCGATTTCGAACTGTAACAGATCCCTGAGGCCGTACAGTTCGGCGACGACCCCTTCCTCGCGCATCTGTTCGTCGTTGCAGACGACGGTGATGTCGATGCTCGTCCGGTCGGAGACGTCGCGTTCGAGGCGGCGGCGGTACGACGCCGCCGTCGCCTTGCTCGCCCCGAGCGGGAACCCCTCGCCGACCCAGGCGTGTTCGACCGTGTCTGCGGGTCGCGGATGGACTATCTCCTCGGTTTCCGCGGCGTCGGACGCACCGCGAACGAGCGTTTCGCTCGTCCCGCCCGTCGCAGGGGTGTGAGTGGCCTGACGGAAGAAGTCGGTCACGGCCTTCGGTTCGGGGTCCGGCGGGGTGAGCGACAACCGGTCGGGACACCGAACCAGCGAGAGGTCGTTGGCGACGAACGGGAGCATCTCGACGTTCTCCGCGGTCGGTCGGACGTCCGTCGTGAGGTTCCACGCCGGGAGATGCGGTTCGAGGTCCGCGAACGGAATCGAGAGGTACTCGGCGAGCTGTTCGTCCAGCGGTAACTCGTACAGCGAGGCGAACGCCACGTCGAACGCCGCCTCGACGGCGTATCGCTCGTGGAGGTCGACGGGGTAGTAGCCCTCCGTCCGCGTGAGACAGTCCAGGAAGAACACTTGCCGGAGCGTCCGCCCGAGTTCGCGTTCGACGTCGCCGCCGGGTGCGAGCGGGAACGACCGGCCGGCGACGTCGAGCCGTGCCTCCGACCCGGGAACGACCGTCGCGCCCAGATAGTACGCCAGCGGCGCGCTGGCGTACACCGCCGAACGTTCCGGGGGAAGCACCAGTGTCACGCCCGTCTCAGGCGATTCGAGGTGGTCGGGGGCGTCGAACGACTCTCCGCGCTCGACGAGCGGCGGGTGGCCCCGGAGCGTGGGGAACGACCGCTCCGGGGCCGTCGTCTTCAGCGCCGACCCGAGGAGCGAGACGGCGCGCATCGTCTCCTCGGGGTCGTCCGGCGTCACGATTGTGCCGGCCGGCCGCTCGTGAAACGACCGAGCTCCGACGTAGACGCGCGTCGGGTCGTCGAACTCGAACGTCGTGCTCCGCTCGCCGTAGCGTATCGAGACGGCGGCATCGACGGCGACGAACAGTTTCATCGGTGCCGTCGTCATCTCGATGTCGTAGGCGTCGGCGTCGAGCGAGAGACCGCTGCGGTTCATCGACTGCGTGACGGTCCGACCGTCCTGGCTCCGCACGATCGCTCCCGCCAACTTCGGCAGTCGCAGTGAGGTGGTACGCAGCTCGACCGCGAGGTCGACCGGAAAGCAAAACGCCGAGGGTTCCGCTTCCCTCGGTGCGACCGGCTCGGGTGTGTACATCTCGAACCGCGCGTTCTCGATACTGTCGACGAGCCGGATGCCGTCTCGGTCGCTCAACGAGACGCAATGCAGAGTACTCACGAGTGCCCCCTCATATCTGTATCCACCCCGTCGTCCCGTAGTCCGGGACGTGCCACCGTTGTTCGGGACCGTAGGGTTCGCGCTGACGGAGTTCGATGCGCGCGTCGAACACGTGCGCGAACTGGTCGACGCGCGGACTGTCGTCCGGGAGGGGGAGGTGGTAGTGGCCCATACCCTCTCTATCTTCGACGGTGTCGCAGACTCGGCGGAGGAAGCCGCAGACCTGCGGTATCTCGTACATCTCCGTGAGCGTGCCCAGCGAATCGACCGACAGTCGGAGTTCGCTCGGGCCGAACCCGCTGCCGTCGTCGAGTGAGGCGATGGCGCGTGAGATGTCGCGTTCGAGACGCCGAAGTTCGGTGTCGCCGCTTCGACCGTCGTGTCGGACACCCTCGACGGCCGACCGGTCGACGCGTCGCCGTTCGACGATTCTCACGTCGGCGTCGTCGGCGGAGACGCCGATGGGGAGCCGAGCGTCGACGCCTCTCGTCGGTGCCTCCGTCAGCGTCACGAGCCGTTTGCGGTCCTCGACGGGCGAGCCGAGCAGTCGTTGGGTCGCTCGGGCGGTCACCGCTTCCGACACTGACCCCGTAACGAGGAGATTGCAGCCCCGACGCTTCAACTGCATCAACTTCCCTCGGAGGGGATCTACCGACTCCTCTCCGCGACTCCGACCCTCGGCACGCATTTACCTTCTGTTAGATAACCTATATGATAAAGTTTTGGAGTGACAGACCGGCTCCGAAGCGCGTACCCCCGTCCGGTTCGCGGGGACCGAACCCCTAAAGGTAGGTGCGTCCGTCCATCGACCAATGACGACGACGCTCGGAACTGCGAGCGCGGCCCCCGGTGAGTTCGACACGGGCCGACTGGAAGTCGGTGAGGCTCGCGACGGCAGTTCGGTGGGACTGCCCGTCGCGGTGATAAACGGCGCACGCGACGGGAAGACACTCTACGTTCAGGCAGCGAGCGACGGCGACGAACTCAACGGAGTCGGCGTCGTCCAGCAGGCGATTCCGCAGATCGACCCGACGGAGCTCTCGGGAACGATACTCGTCGTCGGCATCGTCAACTACCACGCCTTCCAGGTCGCCCAGCATCGCAACCCCATCGACGACACGAAGATGAACCGGGCGTACCCCGGCGACGAGAACGGCACGTCGACCGAACGCATCGCGGCGGCGACGTTCGAGGTGGCGACGCGCGCGGATCTCATCCTCGACCTCCATCAGGGGTCGACCAGCCGGATGATAAACGAGGTTCGCGTCCGCTGCGGCCCGCGACACCGCCTCCACCGCGAGTGTCTCGAACTGGCGAAGACGTTCGGGTGCGGCTACATCCTCGACCAGAAGGGGCCGGACGGCCAACTCGCCCGCGCGGGTCCCGACGAGGGGATTCCCACCGTCGACCCCGAACTCGGCGGCTGCGTCGGGTGGGACGACGAGAGCATCCGACTCGGCGTCCGCGGCATCTTCAACGTGCTCCACGGCTACGGCTTCCTCGACGGCGACGTGGACCCCGAGCCGCAAACCCGCGCCGGCGGTTTCGATCAGTACGGGTCGCCCGCCGGCGGCCTCGTCGACTTCAAGTGCGACCTCGGCGACCGCGTCTCCGCCGGCGAGACGCTGTTCGAGGTGACGGACGTGTTCGGGCAACTGAAGGGCCGAGTCACCGCCGACAACGCGGGTATCTTCTGGCGCTCGCGGCGTCTCCCGCAGGTCGCCACCGGCGAGTACGTCTGTTCGGTGGGCGTGAACGTCGATACTGTTTGAGTAACTCGGTAGATTAGCCCCGCCGATGTGTGTTATTTACCCTCTTCTGACTATCCGTGAGTGTCACTGTTGATACAAAAAGAGCCTCTGGCGCTGTAAGCCGATAATTATTGGCTCTCGTCCTAAGCAAGTACTACTATGGCACAGAATCTCTCCTGTCCGGACTGCGGTCGAACGTACGAGGACCGCTGGCGCTGCGAGTGCGGCCACCCGCTGGAGTTCGCCGAGCGGCCGCTCCCCGACCGTTCCGCGCCCGACCCGACGGCGTTCGACGCCCGCGACGGTCTCTGGTCCTTTTCGGAGTTTCTGCCCGTCGAGCGCCACGTCTCGCTCGGCGAGGGGACGACGCCGCTCGTCGACGTCGACGAGTGGAACGCGCAGTTCAAACTGGAGTACGTCTTCCCGACCGGGAGCTTCAAAGACCGCGGCGCGACGACGACGCTGTCGCGGGCGGTCGAACTCGGCGTCGACACCGTCGTCGAGGACTCCTCGGGCAACGCGGGCGCGGCGATCGCCACCTACGCCGCCCGCGCGGGCGTCGACGCCGAAATCTACGTCCCGGCGTCGGTGAAGGCGTCGAAACTCCGCGCCATCGAGCGGGCGGGCGCGACGCCGGTTCGCGTGGAGGGGTCGCGCCAGAACGTGACCGACGCCTGCCTCTCGGCGGTCGAATCCGGCGACGGCTGGTACGCCAGCCACGCGTGGAACCCCGCCTTCTTCGCCGGAACGGCGACGTTCGCCTACGAGACAGCGCTCCAGCGCGACTGGAACGTCCCCGACGCCGTCGTCACGCCGCTGGGTCACGGAACGCTGTTTCTCGGTGCCTACCACGGCTTTCGCGCCCTCTACGACGCCGGGTGGACCGACCGGATGCCGCGACTGCTCGGCGCGCAAGCGGCGGGCTACGCGCCGATAGCCGAGGAACTCCACGAGGAAGACACGGACGGGAGTAACGACGTCGCCGACGGCATCCAGATTCGAGAGCCGGTCCAGCGAGAGGCGATTCTCCGCGCCATCGACGACACCGACGGCGACGCTATCGCGCTCGGCGAGTCGGCCGTCGCCGACGAACTCGACGCGCTACACCGCGTCGGCTTCTACGTCGAACCGACCTGTGCCGTCGCGCCCGCCGCGCTCCGGACGTACCGCGAACGCGGCGTCCTCGACGCCGACGCAGACGTAGTCGTCCCGCTCACCGGCAGCGGCCTGAAACAGTAGCGTTCCAGGGCTTCACGCCCGAAAACGGGGAACCACCGGTTCGAGACGCCTCCGAGACGGCCGACGCACCGCGACACGACAACTCCCTTCACGTGACGGCAGTCGAACCTGTGGTCGCGTACGCGCTGTCGGAGAAGGTCGTCGACTCGAAGAATGTCGTCGACTCGAAGAACGTCGTCGACCCCGAGAACGTCGACGCGTTCGCTCCTCTCGTCGAAACACGGACAGACAACGGTGCCTTCGCCTCCGGACGTTGGGCTGTTCGTCGCGCGAAACCGGGCGTAACTGCGTCGCTCAGAGCATCTCGTCGAGAGGGATGTACGCACCCTCGTCCGCCGACACCCACGTGGTAAGCAGTTCCTCGTCCGTCGCGTCCGCCGGGAACAGCGTACAGCGGTCAGGACCGAAACTGCTCGGTGAGATGACGTGGTCTACCTCGAACAGCCACGAGAGCTCCGGAGGAGTTTTCCACTCGTTTGTCACGGATACTACGTCTACAACCTCGGTCTTTACTATCGACTCGCTACCGAGTGTACGGTTGTGTTTACCGACACGTAATCTCGGATGTACTCCCGAGAAACGATCGTTACGCGGAGGTTCGTCGGCCGAAAGTCGCTCCTATCGCTCCGGATGCGTCGGCGCGTCGAAGCCGCCTCTGACGAGCGGTTTCGCGACGTGGCGGCGCGCGCAAGGCGGCACTTCGTACCAACCTTCTTCGAGGTCACGCTCCACGTACTGTTCGGTCTTCCCCGCGGTCTTCGTCCCGCACGCTCGACAGCGATACCCCTGATTTCGCCCGGCGCTTTTCATCCGTCTCCCGCAGTCTGGACAGTCGGGGACGACCGTTTCGACCCGGTTTAGGGCCCGAACGGCGAACTTTTCCAGTTTGAGCGTCCCGTCGGAAACCTCACCGCAGACGGTGAGTTCGTCACCCACCCGGAGCGCCCGCACCCGGTCGCGGAACCGCTTGGTCGGTTCGAAGGCGACACAGGGGAGCGTCGCTCCGCTTCCGTCCGCGAGCGTGACGAACACGTGGCCGCCTGCGCGCGTCTCAGGCGCGGCGTACACGCGGCCGTCGAGGCGGTAGGCCCGCCCATCTTCGACGTCGCCGAGCCTTCCAGCGCGTAAGTGGGCGTCTGTCCCCTGATTCGTCAGAAATAGCGTCGTCCGTTCGACCGGTTCGCTCTCGATACGCTCGGCGACGCTCCGGACCGCGTTGACGTCGTCGCCGCGGACGCCGTGGAGAATCGGTCCCGGCGCGTTCGGCACGCAGACCGCCTGGTTCTCCTCGGTGTCGACGGTGTCCCACGCGTCGGGGTAGGCGGCCTCGGCGGCCGCGAACACGGAGTCCTCGTCGACGGCGCGGGGTGTGCCGCAGCGGTCGAACTCGCGGTAGGAGATCTGCTCGTACGTCCACTCCTCGAACGCCGCCCACGCGCCGACGGCCGCGAGCGCACCGATGCGTCCCCGGCCACCGCGCCACCCGCGGTGCCGATACCCCGCCGACTCGGCGAGTTTGACGGCGTCGTCGGTTGCGTGGAAGTCGCGGACGGCGTCGCGGGCGAACCGCCGGACCGACTCCGGAACCGCCGCCGGGTCGCCGTCGGCGACGACGACGCCCGGACTCGTTCGCGGGTCGTCACCGACGGCCAACCGGTCGACGACGTCCGCGGCGAGTCCCAGCGCCGTCTCGGGCGAGACGTCGGTGTGGAGCGCCAACGCCGCATTTCCCCGGGTCTTCTGTTTCACGGCGGGGTTGAGTCGCACGAGAAGCCGTCGGTCGACGCGTCCGCCCGTCTCCCGAATCGCGTCGGCGACGAGTGTCGCGGCGTACGTCGTGCACATCCCCTGCTCGCGGGAGTCGGTGTCGTCGAGGCCGATAACCGTCACTGTGGGCGATTGTTCGGGGGGTCACATCCGGCTTTCGGGTCGTCGTTCCTCACTTAACACTATCGGCCATGCGCGGAGGTAATCGGGCGACGGCGAGGACGTGTCCGCCGAAACGCCTATGTGTCTTGACGGGCTTATTACCCCCCATGTCCCGCTCTGCTCTGATAGGGAACGTCACCGCGATGCTGCGCGACGCTGAGTTCGTCGTCAGTGAACGCTGTGCTGTTCGCCCGAAGAGCTTCGACCTCGCCGCCCGTCGCGGCGAGGACCTCCTCCTCCTGAAGATTCTGGGGAACATCGACGCGTTCGACGCAGTGACCGGTGCGGAGATGCGGCGTCTCGGCAACTACCTCTCGGCGACGCCGATGGTGCTCGGCCTGCGGACGCGCGACGAGGACCTCAAGCCGGGCGTCGTCTACTTCCGTCACGGCGTCCCGGTGTTCAACCCGGACACGGCGTACGACCTGTTCATCGAGGAGGTGCCGCCGCTCATCTACGCGGCCCCCGGCGGCTTGTACGTCGACATCGACGGCGACCTGCTCGCCGACGAACGCGAGCGTCGCGGCTGGAGTCTCGGCCGTCTCGCCTCCGAACTCGGCGTCTCGCGGCGGACCGTCTCGAAGTACGAGGACGGCATGAACGCCAGCATCGAGGTGGCCATCCGGTTGGAGGAACTGTTCGAGCAACCGTTCAGCGCGCCCGTCTCGGTGCTCGACGGGGCCGACGAGGTGCGCGACGCCGACCCGACGCCGCAGGACCCCGAGGCCGACCCGGAGGACGCCCACGTCGTCACCGTGCTCACCCGCGCCGGATTCGACATGCACCCGACGGCGCGCGCGCCGTTCAAAGCCGTCGGCGAGGACAACGACAGCAGCGAGGAGAACCTCCTGACGGGGCACTCGGCGTTCACCCGCTCCGCCGAGAAGCGCGCCCGCATCATGTCGTCGCTCGGCGCGGTCACGCGGACGCGCTCGGTCTACTTCGTCGAGAAGCGCGCCAAGCGCGACTCCGTCGAGGGGACGGCGCTCGTCGGCTGTGACGAACTCGAAGCGATGACCGACCCCGACGACGTCCGCGATCTCATCCGCGAACGCGCCGACGAACCGGCGGACTGAGGCTCGGTCCGCCGACCGACCGGACTGTTCGGACGACGGACCGACGGCGAGTTCTTCTCTACGCGTGCCGTCTGTCAACATATGGTCTACCCGAGTGCAGAGCGGTCAGGGCGGCTGAGCGAAGCGTTCGAGAATCTCGTCCTCTCGTGGCCGGGCGTCGGCATCAGACACCGCGACGGCTACGCGATGTACTGCGTCGGCGACCGACCGTTCGCCGTCGTCGACGGGATGCGCTTGGCACTCACGGACCTCACGAGCGAGGCGCAGGAGGCGCTGGAAAACGAGTGGTTCGTCGACCCGTTCCGCGGCGAGACGGGCATCATGGAGACGTGGTCGACGGTGTACATCTCGCCGGACGAACTCGAATCGCTGTTGCCGTTCGTCAGGCGGAGTTACGAGACGGCCCGCGGCGCTAACTGGTGAGCCCGAGCGTTAGCTCGCCGACCCGTACGTCTCTTCGAGATACGCGACGATGTCGTCGCTCTCGGGCATCCCGTGGACGTCGTGTTCCTCGTCGATGAGCACCGGCACGCCGGTCTGTCCGCTGACTTCCTCCACTTCGGTTCGCTCGGAGTGCGAGCGCGGTACCTTCCGCGACTCGTACTCCAAATCGAGTTCCGCGAGTTTGTTTCTCACTTTCGCACAGTAGGGACAGCTCTCCAGTTCGTACAGTACGAGGTCAGACATCACCGGACGTTAGGCTGCCAGACGGTAAAGCCCACTGGGAGCGTGCGGCGAGCGCGCACACTGGGCTCGGTCGCGTCTCCTTCGCGCTACAGCCGCTGTCTCGTCGCGGCCACGCGCCGCCGGATGCGACCCCGGTTGACGACGAGTTCGGCGGCTCCCCACCCCACCAAGAGCAGCGCGCCGAGGACGGTGTAGACGAAGCCCCAACTGGAGAGCCACACCGGCCGAATCCACGGGGTGAGATGTCCCCACGTCGTGGCGAACTCGCTGACGGGCTCTTCAAGCGGCGTGTCGAGGAACGGGCCGACGATCCAGTTGCTGAAGGAGACGCGGTCGCCCTCGCCCGGCGAGATACCGGCACTGCCGGAGAGGTCGTAGCTTCCCTCCGCGCCCATATCGCTAATCGTCGGACCGTTCGACCCCCCACCGTGGGCGACGCGTTCAGCGTCGTACGGTCCCCAGGTCGCGTAATACTCCCAGACGATTTCGCCCTGCGGCGTCACCTCGACGACGCGGTGGTTCATCGTGTCGGTGATGAGCGTGTTGCCGTTCGGGAGGCGGTCGGCGTCGCGCGGCCACGTGAACTGGCCGTTGCCGACCTCCCACGTCTGTTCCCACTCGCCGTTGCTGCGCTCTGCTTGCGACGAGTCTCCGCTCGCGTTGCTCCCGGAGACGCCGTCGACGTACTCGTACTCGACGACGCGGTGGTTCTCGGAGTCGGCGACGAGGATGACGGGGTTGCCGTCCTCGCTCACCATGTAGTCGGGGTTGTGCTGTTCGTTGAGCACGTCGTGCTCGTCGTCCTCGCCGAGGCGGAGATCGATTTCACCGCTGGTCCGGTTGAGGAGGACGGCCTGATCGAAGTTCCGCGGCGACAGCAGGAGATGTTCGTCGCCGACGGCCTCGATGTCGTTGACGTGCGTCCAGTCGTCGCTCATGCCGCCGTCGGTGTTTATCTCGTAGTGTTCGCGGAAGTACCACTCCCACGTGATCTCGCCGGTGGTCCGGTTGTAGATGAAGATGCGGTCGTCGCTGCGGCCGGCGGAGTCGTTCCACTGGCGCATGTTGGCGACGGCGATCTCCTCGTCGTTCAGCATCGTCGCGTCGTGGGTGTCCTCGATGTCGAACTCCTCCTGCCAGACGCGCTCTTCGGTCTCGGGGTTCAGTTCGTAGACGAGCGTCTTTCCGGGGCGCGTCGAGACGACGAACAGGTTGCCGTTGTCGAGCGGGTCGACGTCGTAGAACCACGTCGCGCCGCGCTCTTCACCGTCGTACACCCACTCGGTCTCGCCGCGTTCGTCGACGGAGACCAGACGGGCGGGTTTCTTCTTGTTGCCTTCGCCCTGGAAGTGGAACCCTTGGACGCTGACGACGGTCGACCCGTTCGCGCGTTCGGTCACCGTTCCGCGCTGCAGCGTCGTCTCGTCTTCGGGGTCGTACGTTACGGCCGCGATACCTGCCGGGACGAACAGTCCCAGGACTGCGAACGCGACGAGCGCTCGCAGTATCCACCGCGTGGAGGGCATATCCATGGCCTTCGATTAGTCGTCGCCGCTATGAACGTTGATGTTCGCACCGCGGAGACTCCGTCGCGTCCGACCGCTACAGCTGGCCGGCGAGGATGCCGCTCGTACGGACGAAGAAGTACAGCACGAACGCGCCCGCGAGCACCCACTGTCCGGTGGTCACGTCGCGCCGCTCCCCGGCGGCGAACTTGACCAGCGGGTAGGAGATGATGCCCGCGGCGATGCCGTAGGCGATGGAGAAGGTAAACGGCATCACGAGGATGGTCAATCCGGCGGGGACGGCGTGGGTGATGTCGCTCCAGACGATGTCGACGACGTTGCGGAGCATCAACACCGCGACGACGACGAGCGCGATGTGGGAGGCGTACTGCGGAATCGCCGCGGCCAACGGGACGATAGCCAGCGAGGCGACGAACAGCAGCGCGACGACGAGCGCGGTCATCCCGGTCCGACCGCCCTCCTCGACGCCGGTCGACGACTCGATGTACGTCGTCACCGTGGAGGTGCCGAGCATGCCGCCGACGGTGGTGCCGACGGCGTCGGCCATCAGCGGCCGGTCGATGTCGGGGAGGTTGCCGTCCTCGTCGAGGAAGCCGCCGACCTGACTGACGCCGACGAGCGTTCCCGCGGTGTCGAAGAAGTCGACGAAGAAGAACGTGAAGACGATGAGCGAGAACGCCAGCGCGTCGACGTTCGACAGCCCTTCGAGGAACGCACCGACGAGCGGGGTGATGTCGTAGCCCGCGGGGTCGTAGGTGAGCGTCGTGTCGCCGACGAGCGACGAGGTGAGAAGCGTCGTCCCCTGCGGCGCTTGGTCGGCGGCGTAGGCGCTGTAGCCGAGCGCCGACGCCGCGTACCCGAGTACGGAGGTGGTGACGATGCCGATGATGATAGACCCGCGGACGCCGCGGGCGTAGAGCGCGAACGTCAAGAAGAGACCGACGACCGAGATGATGGCGACGGGGTCCTGTGCGAAGACGGGGTTGAACGTGACGAACGTCGCCGCGTCGCCGGCGACGACGCGCATCGCCTGCAACCCGATGATGGCCAGAAACAGCCCGATACCGCCGCCGACGGCGAACTTGACGGGTTCCGGAACGAGTTCGATGACGTACTCACGCGCGCCGACGGCGGTGAGTGCGATGAATAACAGCCCTTCGACGACGACGGCCGCCAGCGCCGTCTGCCACGGGATGCCGAGTCCCAACACGACGGTGAACGCGAAGAAGGCGTTCAGTCCGAGTCCGGGCGCTTGTGCGAACGGTCGCTTAGCGTACAGCGCCATGATGAACGTCGCCACCGCCGCCGAGATGAGCGTCACGACGGCGAGCATCTGCACAGTCTGCGCGTCGGTCCGGTTCTGGACGTCGATGGCCGCCCCGAGAATCTGCGGGTTGACCACGACGATGTAGCTCATCGTCAGAAACGTCGTTATCCCCGCGAGAACCTCTGTTCGTAAGTTTGTCCCGTGCTTTTCGAATTCGAAGTACGAATCCAGTAGCCCCATGTTGGTCGATGATGCATTACCAACTTAACAATTGCCATCTAATCGTGCATAGTTGTGCACCTATGCGGGCATTGGGCGGGTGGAAATAACTCGTCGGGCGAGGCCGACCGAGCGTTTCAATCGAGCGTCGTCAGCGCGCCGACGGGCGCGTCGGTGAGTTCTCGCGCCCGGCCGAGACCCTTGTCGCTGACGCCGATGAGCGCGAAGACCCCCGTCACGGTGGTGTCGGCCTGTTCGGCGATGTCCAACAGCAGCTCTTGAGTCTCACCAGACCGGATCAGGTCGTCGACGACGAGGACGCGCTGACCCGACGAGAGCGCGCTTGCGGGCAGGTAGTAGGTGATCTCGATACCGGAGGCGAGGCGTTGGCGCGACTCGATGAACTCGTCGACGGCGGTCTCCTTGGACTTCTTCGCGTAAGCGAGGCGGGCGTCGAAGTAGCGCGCCATCGCCGCGCCGAGGGTGATGCCGTCGGTGGCGGCGGTCAGGACGACGTCGGGGCGCTCGAAGCCGAAACTGTTGGCGGCGACGGGCGCGACGAGGTCGAGAAACGACTGGTCGAAGACGACGCCGGAGTTGTCGACGTATCCCTCGTCGTCGAAGCGGACGCGCGCTTCCAGCTCCGACGAGAGGGCGTCGCGGCCGACGCCTTCGACAACTTCGCGTGCGCGCTCGCTCCCGGGGAGGACGTGGCCGTTGACGTACCGGTTGAGGTCACCGGCCGGAAGCCCCGTCACAGACGAGAGTTCGTCGTACGTGCGGGTCTCCTTGAGCATACGGAGGACAGCGACCGCCTGCAGTTGGAGGGCGGCCTTCTCGGCTCTGTTCATACCCACTGTTTCGCGGTTGCACAACTATGAGCACTTCGATATACTCGGACCCGAATTTACGCACGAGTATGGTTCTCGGGCGGTCGCCGCCGCGCCACCCGGACGCGTCGCCTATCGGTCGTCCAACAGGTCTGTCGCGGTCAGCAACGACTGCAGTTCGATGTCGTGTTCGGCCAGTAGCTCCTCAGCGCCCTCCTCGCGGTCGACGACCACGAGCACGCGGTCGACGGCCGCGCCGGCGTCGCGCAGCGCCTCGACGGCGTCGACGGCGCTCTGGCCGGTCGTGGCGATGTCTTCGAGCACCAGCACCTCCTCGCCGTCGTCGAGGCGTCCCTCGATGCGTTTCGCGGTTCCGTACTCCTTGGCCTTCTTGCGGGCGATGACGTAGGGACGGTCCGTCTCGACGGCGGTGACCGCCACGAGCGGTACCGCGCCGAGGGCGACGCCCGCGAGTTTCTCGTTGCCGACGCGGTCGGCGAACGCCTCCGCGATGAGGCGCAGACACCGCGGGTCGGTCTCGAACAGATACTTGTCGACGTAGTAGTCGCTCGTCCCGCCGTGGGAGAGCTCGAACTCGCCGAACCGAACCGCCTCCGCGTCACGAAGCGCCGCGATGAGTTCCTCGTTCGCCATTGGTCGCTCTGGGTTCGCCGAGGGTGATAAACGGGCCGGTTGACGGTGGGAGACGGCGGTTAGCAGTTAGTCGCCGTACCGTGTGCGAGTGGAACGAGCGGTCTTTTCGGTACAAATTTTTGCAAGCGGGGCGCGCAGAGCGCACTGCCACAGCAAAAAGGTGCGTCAGTAGGGCTCGTCTTTCAGCCCGAGTACGTACGCGATGCCGTTCGTCACGAGGTGGAGAGCGGGCGTGACGACGGCAACGACGACGATTCGACTCGGAGTGAACGTCCGGTCGAACCACGCCGGCGAGAGGAGCTTCGCCAGTCCGAGCGCGCCGACGACGAAGTCGAGTTGGTCGAGAAGCGGGAAGGACGCGCCGCGTTCGCGGCCGGTTCGGCGCTTCAGAAACGACGCCGCGATGTCGCCGAGCATCGCACCGACCGAGAGGCCGACGGCCCCCCCGAGGCTGAACGCCGGGAGCGAGACGCCCAAACGCGCCTCGGCGCGTCCGCGGACGAAATTGAGAAAGGCGGCGAGGAGAACGCCGACGACGCTGCCGACGGCGGTGCCGCGCCACGTCTTGCCGTCGCCGAGCAGTCGGCGGTCGCCCAACGTCCGCCCGCCGTCTATGGGTTCACCGCCGCCGGAGAGGACGGCGGCGTTGTTCGGAACGTAGGCGGGTAGCATCGACCAGACCGCAGAGACCAGGTGCGAGATGACCATACGGCGGCCACTCACGGACGGCATTTAACCCCTCTCCTGTCCGGTCGCCGCTCGGTCCCGAGAGGATAACGCTGATAACAGGGTGGTCGCAACTGAGTTGCATGATTCCGCCCATCGCCAGTCGGTTCGTCGCGGGCGAGACGCCAGCGACGGCGCTCGAACACGCCCGGCGGACGAACGCCGACGGCGTAAAGGTCATCCTCAACCTGTTAGGCGAACACTACGACACCCGAGAGCCCGCCGACGCCGACGCCGACGCGTACGTCGACCTCCTGACCGACCTGGGACGCACGAACCTCGATGCCTGCGTCTCGGTCAAGCCCTCCCAAATCGGCCTCGACGTCGGCGAAGACGTGTTCCGCGAGAATCTCGAACGCATCACCGACGAGGCCGCCGAACACGACGAGTTCGTCTGGGTCGACATGGAGGACCACAGCACGACAGACGCGACGCTCTCGGCGTACAAGACGTTCGCGGAGGCGACCGGCGGCAACGTGGGCGTCTGCGTGCAGGCGAACCTCCGGCGGACGCGAACCGACCTCGAACGCCTCGTCGACGTGCCCGGAAAGGTCCGTCTCGTCAAGGGCGCGTACGACGAACCCGAAGAGATCGCCTACACAGACAAAGCGGACGTCAACGAGTCCTACCGCGAGAATCTGGAGTTCATGTTTCAGGAGTTCGACGGCGGCATCGCCGTCGGCAGCCACGACCCGGCGATGATTCAGTACGCGACGGACCTCCACGACGAGTACGGCACCGGGTTCGAGATCCAGATGCTGATGGGCGTCCGCGAGGGGGCCCAGCGCGAACTCGCCGCCGACGGCTACGAGGTGTGGCAGTACGCCCCCTACGGCGGCAAGTGGTTCTCGTACTTCTACCGCCGGGTTCGAGAGCGCAAGGAGAACGCGCTGTTCGCGCTCCGCGCCATCGCGGGCGTCTGAGCGAGTCGTCGAAGGCGGGTCGACGCGGAGCAACCGACGCGACGTGGCAACTCGGTAGAAGACCTCTTAACCCCGCCGCTCGGACTACCGACCGAGAATGTCCACGTGGAAGCGCGACTTTGCGAGCGGTCTCGTCGTCCTCACCCCGCTTCTGGTTATCCTCCTCGTCCTCAACTGGTTCTACCAGCAGATCGCCGACCTCCCCATCATCGAGTATCTGGTCGGACAGATGGAGTACGAGTGGATGGCCGTGCTGACGATTCTCGTCATCTTCCTGATGCTCGTCTTCTCGGTCGGCTACCTCATGCGGACGACCTTCGGTCGTCTCGTCGAAGACGGCATCGACGCCGCGATGAACCAAGTCCCGCTGATTCGCGTCCTCTACAACGCCTCGAAACTCGCGGTCGAAACCGCACTCACCGGCACCGAAGAACTCCAGACACCCGTTCGCATCGAGACGTGGAACGGCATGCGGATGACCGCGTTCAAGACCGGCAAACGCACCGACGACGACCGTGTCGTCCTCTTTCTCCCGACCGCTCCGAACATCACCTCCGGATTCGTCGTCGAAGTCGACGAGGACCGAATCGAAGAGACCGACGAGCGCGTCGAAGAGGCGCTGACGCGCATCCTCAGCGCCGGTTTCGGCGAGGAGTCCGACCCCGGCATCGACATCGACGTCATCGACGAAGTCTCAGTCGACGACATCCAGCGGACGGACGACGACTGAGACGCGACGCCTCACTTCTTCCGAACGCGACGCTACCGCTCCGTAGATTGAAACGTGAGAACGGGACAATCGGCCTGCGTGCGCTGACCCACCGCCGCGTCGGGCCGAGGCGGGTGCGCGAGACACCCCGACGCGTTACGCGACGGCGGTCGTCTCGTCTGTTCGCTTTCGCTCTAGACGTAGTCGAACCACTCGTCGTGGTCGTCGGTGCGTCGCTCGACGAGGTCGAAGAATGCGGACTGGAGCTCCTCGGTGACCGGGCCGCGCGACCCGTCGCCGATTTCGACGTTGTCGACCTGCCGAATCGGGGTCACTTCGGCGGCGCTGCCGGTGAAGAACAGTTCGTCGGCGGTGTGGAGTTCACCGCGGCTGATGACGGCGGTGTCGTCGACTTCGTAGCCGTGCTCGCGGGCCAGTTTGATGACCGTGTCTCGGGTGATGCCGTCGAGGATGCTCTGGGAGAGCCCCGGCGTGTAGATGGTCTCGTCGCGGACGAGGAAGATGTTCTCGCCCGGTCCCTCCGCGACGTTACCCTCCTTGTTGAGGACGATCGCCTCGGCGTAGCCGTTGCGCCGCGCCTCCTCGCCGGCGAGGAGGCTGTTGACGTAGAGGCCCGTCGTCTTGGCGTTCGTCGGAATCTGGCTGGAGGCGTGCTTGCGCCACGAGGATACCATCACCTCGATGCCGTTCTCCAGCGCCTCCTCGCCGAGGTACGCTCCCCACGGCCACGCGGCGATGGTGACGTCCGTCGGGCAGTCGCCGGGGCTGACGCCCAGCGAGTCGTAGCCGTAGTAGGCGATCGGCCGGATGTAACAGCTTTCGAGGTCCTGTCTGCGGATGAGTTCGAGCGTCGCCTCGGTCAGTTCGGACGGCTCGTACGGAATCTCCATATCGTACGGTTTCGTGGACTGGTAGAACCGTTCGAGGTGCTCCTCCCAGCGGAAGATGGCCGGTCCGTTCTCGGTGTCGTAGCAACGAACGCCCTCGAAGACACCCGTCCCGTAGTGGAGGCCGTGCGACAGCACGTGAATCTTCGCGTCGTCCCAGTCGACGAACTCGCCGTTCATCCAGATGGTGTCAACGTCCATCTCGTCGAAGCCCATGGTGGCCTCATTCGCGGGTGGATGTATAAAACATCCCGTATTCTTCACGGTCTATCCTCCGCCGCTCGACGCGCCGGCAGGAGAGATTTTGCACACGGCGTACGCACTCCGAGCCATGCCTCTCGAGACTGTCGCCGTCACCGGCGGCAACGGACAGGTCGGGCGCGCCGTCCTCACGCACTTGCGAGACCACGGCTACCGGACGGTCAACCTCAGTCGCGGGTCGCGGCGCGAATCGCTCGCAGACGGGTACCGCCGGACGGACCTCCTCGACGCGGGCGAGGTGTACGGATCGCTCGCGTCCAGCGATGCCGACGGCGTCGTCCACCTCGGGATGGTTCCGCGCCCCGACGCCGGCCCCGGCCACGTCACCTTCGAGAGCAACGTGATGAGTACCTACACCGTGCTCGAAGCCTGCCAGCACCTCGGGATCGACCGCGTCGCCGTCGCGTCGAGCATGAGCGTTCTCGGCGCGGGGTTCGACCCCGACCCGGTGCGCCTCGACTACCTGCCGGTCGACGAATCGCACCCGGTCGACCCGCGAGACCCGTACGCGCTCGGCAAGCACGTGCTCGAACGGACGGCCGAGGGAATCGCCCGCCGAAACGACGGGCCGGAGACCGTGAGCACGGTCCGTTTCCCTATCGCCATGGACGACGAGCAGATGCGAGACACGCTGGTCGACGCCGACCGGTCGCTCGACGCGATTCGAGACGCACCGTTCTTTCACTCGGCGCGGAACACGCTGTTCGCGTACGTCCACCTCGACGACCTCGCGGATCTCTTTCGTCGCTGTCTCGAAGCCGAGTTCGAGGGATACGAGACGTTCTGGGCGGCAGCCGCGGAGACCACGGTGGACCCCCCGACGGCCGAGTTGGTAGACGAACTGTATTCGGGCGTCGAGACACGAGGCGAGATTTCCGGCCACGAGAGCCTCGTCGACACGTCGAAGGCGACACGGACGCTCGGGTGGGAACCGACGCGTAGCTGGCGGGAACGGTAGGAGCGGAGGTTTCGGAGGCGGCGTTCGATTACGTTAGTTCGTCGACCAACTGCTGGCCTTCGAGGTAAACGAACCCGCGTCGGTCGGCGTACGCGCGGGCGTCGGCCGGCGAGAGCGCTCGTCCGCTCTCGTCGTCGAGCATCTCGCAGACGACGACGGCGGGCGGAAGACCCGCCTCGGCGGCGAGCGCCAGACCGAGCTCGGTGTGGCCGCGCCGGTCGGCGAGCAATTCGGGCGCGCCGCGAAGGAGGTTAACGTGGCCGGGCGAACGGAACTCGGCGGCGAACTCTTCGGGTCCGTAACTCGCCGGGACGGCCTCGACCGCGGTCGCCGCCTCCGCGAGTTTCGTGATGGTCAGCGCGCGGTCCTCGTCGGTGATACCGGTGAAGGTGTCACGGTGGTTCACTGGCAGCGAGAACGACGAGCGACTGTCGTATCGAAGGTCGTGATCACCGGCGCTCGGGTGGTCGAGCGCGTCGTCGAGAAACGGGAGGCCGACCGCGTCGGCGACGGCGTCCGAGAGCGCGGTACAGACCAATCCACCCGCATCGTTTCGGAGGTGCGAGACGGCCGCGGGAGTCACCGCGCCCGCGGGGTAGACGATGTCGGTCTCTCCCTCCCGGTCGTCGAAGTCGTGGATGAGCACCGGGTCACCGTTCCGGAAGGCGTCGATAGCGGCGCGAACGCCGCCGTTCGCGCTCGCAGTCGCGTCGTCGCTCGCGCGCTGCGTCATCAGACGTCCTCCACGTAGACGGTGACAGTCGCGCCGTCTTCGAGCGCCAACACGTCCCGAAGCTTCTCCGGGGCGATGATCTCCAGTTGACGCTCGTCGTGGTGGGTTCGCTCGGGGACGATGATGTGAGCCGTCTCGTACGTCGACCCGTCGTGCTCGACAGTCGCCGCGTAGCAGGCGGCCGGACCGAACGTCCGTTCGTCGTCCTCCCAGCCGTCGATGGGCGCGGCGTCGAGGTTCGCCATCCCGGCGCGCGTCCGGACCGACTCGTCGGTGAGTTCGACGTTGAGCGTGCCCGCGAACGGCTCGTAACCCAACCGTTCTGCGAACTGCTTCATGTAACCCGCAAGCGAGATGTAGTGGCGACCCTCGCCCATCCCGCCGGTGACGGTTCCGGTGAGGGCGAGTTCGGAGTCGTCCTCGAAGATGCGGCGATAGTCGGCGTACTCCCCGCGGAGCGCGGCCTCGCCGTCGTCGGTTATCGACACCCACTGTCCGTCGCTGACGATGTCGCGCTCGACGAAGCCGGCCTCGTCGAGACGCTGGAGGCGGCGTGACGCCGTCTGGTTGGACGCGTCGAGACGTTCGGCGAGTCCGGCACAGGATACCTTCACCGGGCCGGTCAATCCGCCATCTAAAGCGACGTGCTTCAACGCGGCCAACTCGTCGTGGCCGACGGCGACTACCGTTTCTGGCATACGTCTCACTCGGGTTGCCGCCCGCATAAATATAACGAATCTGAGAAGCATCTCAGATGTGTTATGGGGCGATTACTGCCAAAAGGCGGTGTCCACTGCACACAATAACGGTCACACATCTAAGTTCATCGGTCGTGGTGACACGTCACCGCTCGTCGGCTGTCGTGACACGTCACCGCTCGTCGGCTGTCGTGACACGTCACCGGCTACCGTGTGACCGTTTCCGTCGTCCGTGGTTCGGAAATACCTTTATCCGACCCTCGAAAACCAACGGGCATGTTCAGAGAGTTTCGCAGTCAGGTCGAGTCGGCGCTGACCGACGCGCTGTCGGCGCTGGACGCGCCGACCGACGACCTCGGCGTCGAAGAACCGCCCGAAGACGTCGACGCCGTCCTCGCCTCCAGCGTCGCGTTCCGACTCGCCGGCGAACTCGGCGCGGCCCCGCCGCAGGTCGCCGCCCAACTCGTCGACGAACTAAACGTCGACGAGTACGAGTACATCGCCGCCGCGACGACGCAGGGGCCGTACGTCAACTTCTCTCCGACCGACACCTACCTCGCGGACACCCTCGACGCCGCGGCGAGCGACGAGGAGTTCGGCCGCCTCCCCGACACCGGGAAGTCGGTCGTCGTCGAGCACACCAGCGCCAACCCGACGGGTCCGGTCCACGTCGGCCGCGCCCGGAATCCGATTCTCGGCGACGCCGTCGCGCGCGTCCTCGACTACGCGGGCAACGACGTCGAGCGCCACTACTACGTCAACGACGCGGGCCGACAGGTCGCCGTCTTCACGTGGGCCTACGAGACGTTCGACGAGTCCGACCTCCCGCAACCCGAGCGCGACCGTGCCGACTACGACCTCGTGCGCTACTACCGCAAAGGCAACCTGTTCTTAGAGGAGGGGGACGCCGACGAGGTCGAAGCGGCCGAGGCCGAGATCGAGGCTATCATGCAGGGGCTGGAGGAGGGCGACGAGGCGGTGTACGAGCGCGTCGAACTCGTCGTCGACCAAGTGCTCGGCGGAATGCGCCAGTCGCTCGCCCGTCTTCCGGCCGTCTTCGACGAGTTCGTCAAGGAGTCGCGGTTCATGCGCGACGCCTCCGCCGACGACGTCGTCGAGCGCCTCAAAGAGTCCGACCACGCCGTCTACGAGGAAGAGGCCTGGCAACTCGACCTCACCGACTGGGACATCGAGAAGAAGATGGTGTTTCTCCGCTCGGACGGGACGACGCTGTACACGACTCGCGACCTCGCCCACCACGAGTGGAAGTTCGACAACTACGACGAAGCGGTCACCGTTCTCGGCGAGGACCACAAACTGCAGGCCGAACAGCTGAAGGCGGCGCTCGAACTGCTCGGCAACGACACCGACCAACTGCGCCACGCCATCTACTCGTACGTCAACCTCCCGGAGGGGAAGATGAGTACGCGCAGAGGCACCGGTGTGGACCTCGACGACCTGCTCGACGAGTCCATCGCCCGCGCCCGCGAGGAAGTCGAGTCGCGGCTCGACTCGCGCATCCGCGACGACGACCTCTCGGAGAACGATATCGAGCGTATCGCTCGACAGGTCGGTATCGGGGCCGTTCGCTACGACATCGTCTCGAAACAGCCGACGAAGGCCATCACGTTCGAGTGGGACCGCGCGCTCGACTTCGAGGCCCAATCCGCGCCGTACGTCCAGTACATCCACGCGCGCTGCTGTGGCATCCTCGCGGAGGCGGGCGTCAACGTCGCCGAGGGCGGGTCGCTGACTCTCGACTCTTTCGACGCGGACCTCCTCGACGCACCGGAGGAACGCGATCTCGTCCGGACGCTCGCTCGCTTCCCGGCGGTCATCGAGGAAGCCGCCGACGACCTCGAACCGCACGTCGTCGCCACCTACACCCGCGAACTCGCGGAGACGTTCAACGCGTTCTACCGCGAATGCCCGGTGCTCACCGCCGAAGGCGAGAAGAGAAACGCTCGACTCGCGCTCGTCGCGGGCGCTCGCCACGCCGTCGCCAACGCGCTGGACGCTCTCGGCGTCGAAGCCCCGACCTCGATGTGAGCGCGCGCCGTTTCAGAAGAGCAGCGGGAGTACGACGCCCGTAGAGTCGATGAGACTACCGCCGACGGAAGTGACGGCTATCGCGCCCGCACCGAGTGCGAGTGCGAGAAACAACACGACCCACCAGAAGGGGACGGTTTCGTCTTCGGCCATACCGTTGCTGTGACGGGTTGCCTAAAAGAACTTCCCGTTTTCACCGCAGGAGCCGACCGAGGAACCCCTTCTGTTCGCCGCGGCTCCCTTCGCTGTCGCGCTCTCCGTCCGCACGCGCCGCCTCGTCGTCTTCTCCCGGTCGCTCGTCGTCGGACTCGTCGGGTTCGGTTTCGACGTGTTCCGCTTCTTCGACGAGCGCGGTGTCGTACACGCCGTCTTCCTCGTCGGCCGTGTCTGCGGCGCTCTCCTCGTCGTTCTCGGGGAGTTCGACTGTCCCGGCCGTCTCTTCGGCTTCGGCGATGGCGTCGACGAGTGGCTCGTCGTCGGTCTCGGCGGGGTCGTCTTCGACGGTCTTTTCCTCTCTTTCTCCCTCGACGGTCTCGTCCCGCTCAGCGGGTTCGGGGGAATCGGCGGAGTCGGCGGAGTGGGTGGGTTCGGCGAACTCATCGGGGTCATTCGACTCGGCGGGGTCGTCAAATCCACTGTCTACCTCGTCCGCGCCGAGTTTCGCTTCCGCGCTGGCGATAGACAGCGTCCCGTCCGCAGCGTCGGTGTCTCTCGTGTCGTCCAGTTCGACGTCCGGCGATTCGGCATCCGCCGGGTCAGCGATCTCCGACCCGCGTTCGTCGGCTTCGTCGAACTCGTCGCGTTCGCCGGCTTCGCTGATTTCGTCGGTTCGCGCCTCCGTCTCTTCGTCGGTCTCCGTGTTCGGGTCGTACGCTTCGACGGCCTCGGCGAGCGCCGCGTACGCGGCGGCGGCGGGGCTGTCGGGGGCGTGCGTCGACACCGGCACCGACGCCGCCACCGAGTCGGTGACCGCGTCGTCGGCCGGAATCGCCTCGACGACCGCCGCGTCGAGGCGGGTTTGGACTTCCTCGGCGTTGGGGTTCTCGGGGTCGACGCGCGTGAGGACGACGCCGGCGACGGTCCCGCCGAGTCGCTCGGTCACCTCGCGGGTCTTGTCGGTGTCGCCGAGGGCGTCGCGCTCGGTGTTGCAGACGAGAAAGACGGCGTCGGCCAGACCCAAGGGGAGGACGGCGTCGTGGCTCAGACCGCTGCCGGTGTCGACGAGCACGAACTCGTACGATTCGAGCGCCGAGAAGACGGCGTTCAGTTCTGTCGGCTCCGCGTCGGCGAACGCGTCGAGGCTGTCGTCGCCGGGAACGACGTCGACGCCGGCGTCCGAGTGGTACGTCGCGTCGTCGACGGACGCCCGTCCCGCGAGCACGTCGTGTACTGTTGCGTCCGGGGCTTCGACGCCGAGTGCGGCGGCGAGATTCGGCATGGCGAGGTCGGCGTCGACGACGGCGACGTCGTGGCCGGCCGCCGCCAACGTCGCGCCCAGATTCGCCGTCGTCGTCGTTTTCCCGACGCCACCTTTCGCACTCGCAACCGCGTATATCCAAGCCATAGTTGAGTTGTACACATCCTCCCGTGTCGGGGATATAAATGTAGCCCCCGGCCGCCGGACCGCTGGCGGCCGTCAGACGCGCTCGCAGTCCGCTGGAACGCCAGTCAAAGCATACTTACCGTCCGCCCGGGCTAGTAGAAGTAATGAGTGCTGACGCCGAGGGACCGAGCAACGACCGTCGGAAGTACGAGTTCCGGAAGGTCATAGAGGAGTTGTCGGAGTACGAAGGCTCCGGAACCCAGCTCGTCACTATCTACATCCCTCCCGACAAGCAGATTTCGGACGTAGTCGCCCACGTCATCCAGGAACACAGCGAGGCGGCCAACATCAAGTCCAAGCAGACGCGGACGAACGTTCAGGACGCGCTCACGAGCATCAAAGACCGCCTGCGCTACTTCGACACGTTCCCACCGGACAACGGTATCGTCATCTTCTCGGGCGCGATCAACTCCGGCGGCGGCCAGACGACGATGGTGACGAAGACCCTGGAGAGTCCGCCCGAACCGGTCCAGTCGTTCCGCTACCACTGCGACTCGGCCTTTTTGACCGAGCCGCTGGAGCAGATGCTCTCGGACAAGGGGCTGTTCGGCCTCATCGTCCTCGACCGCCGCGAGGCGAACGTCGGCTGGCTGAAAGGCAAGCGCGTCGAACCGGTCAAATCCGCCTCCTCGCTCGTTCCGGGCAAACAGCGCAAAGGTGGTCAGTCCGCCCAGCGTTTCGCCCGCCTCCGCCTCGAGGCCATCGACAACTTCTACCAGGAGGTCGCCGAGATGGCCAACGACCTCTTCGTCTCCAAGCGCCACGAACTCGACGGCGTGCTCGTCGGCGGGCCGTCGCCGACGAAAGACGAGTTCCTCGACGGCGACTACCTCCACCACGAGGTTCAGGACAAAGTCGTCGGCAAGTTCGACGTCTCCTACACCGACGAATCGGGACTGTACGACCTCGTCGACGCCGCACAGGACGTGCTCGCCGACCAGGAGGTGATGAAGGACAAAGCCGAGATGGAGGAGTTCTTCGAGAGCCTCCACGCGGGCGACCTCGCCACCTACGGCTTCGAGGCGACGCGGAAGAACCTCGTCATGGGTTCGGTCGACCGCCTGCTCATCAGCGAGGACCTCCGCAAGGACGTCGCCGTCTTCGACTGCAACGGGCAAGAGGAGTACGAGGTCGTCGACGCCCGCCACGCGACGCCGAAACACGAGTGCGTCGACGGCGGCGAGGCCGAACTGGTCGAACGCGAGGACGTCATCGAACACCTGATGGAGATCGCGGACCAGCGCGGTACCGAGACGAAGTTCATCAGCACCGACTTCGAGAAGGGCGAGCAGCTGTACGACGCCTTCGGCGGTATCGCGGGTATCCTTCGGTACTCTACCGGCGTCTAAGCACTCCTATCGATTCTACAACTTATTTTTCTCACTCGGTGAGAGTGGATCTCATTCGCTGAAAATCTGCCCCGACCTCCGTCTTCGGCCTCCGTTGCCGGCTTATTCGAACCGAACGCCCAGGCCGTGCATCCCGTCGTTGTTCATCGCCACGTTCACCAGGAGCGGCGTTAGGCTCTCGACTTCCGCGGCGTTGGCGATACCGCCCGCGTCGAGCGCTCGGAGGCCGTCGATTCCCTCGGCGAGCATCCGCACCGTCTCCTTCGCGTCGGGGTCGTCGGCGACGAGCAACACGTCGATGTCGAGGTCGGCGTCCAGATCCGCGAGTCGTCCCGCGGCGAGATTGTGGAACGCCCCCACCACGGGTACACCCTCGGGGGCGCTGTCGGCGACTAACTGCGTCACGCTGCCGGCGCTCGGCGGGTGGTAGTGGAAGCCGTCGTCGTCGCGCTTCATTCCCGTCGCCGGACTGACGAGCACGTCCGCGTCGTCGAGTTTCGACGCCACGGAATCAACCGTATCGGCGACGTGGTACGGCGGCACGGCGAGGACGACCACGTCCGCACGGTCGGCGGCCATCTCGTTCGTGAACCCGTTTATCTTCACGTCGACGCCGCGGCTGTCGAGTTCCGTCTCGTACTCCTCGGCCTTCGTCCGCGCCTTCTCGGGGTCCCGAGAACCGATGAGTAGCTCGTGGGGAGTGTCGTACGCCCACCGCAGCGCCAGTCCCCCGCCGATGTCGCCGGTTCCGCCGAGTAACGCGATTCGCATGGTGGATGTGAGGCGGGACCTCCCCTAAACGTTGCGCGAGCGGAGAGAACTGTCGGGAGTCGCCAGACCCGCTCGCCGCGTCGAACTCACTCGTCGTCGGCCGACTCCTCGGTTCCCGACTCGGGCGACCAGACGCCGAGGCGTTCGAACCCGCCGCGGTAGGCCAACCAGAACGCTATCGCCGGAATCGTCAACAGCACCGCGGCGAACGCCATCATCCGAGCCGTCGGATCCGGCGGAACCACGAACGGGACGACGACGAGCGCCGCTACGTCCAGCGCCAGCATCGTGAACAGAAACGCCCGGAAGCGCCGTCGACCCATCAGCTCACTCCAGGAGCGCGGGCAGGTCGTTCACGCTGTCGGCGACGGCCGCCGCTCCGGCCGCCTCGTACTTTTTGCGGCCCTCCTCGCCGGTGAGTCCGCCGGTCAGCACTCCGACGCCGTGGTAGCTCCGACTCGGGTCGGCTTCGGCGGCGTTCGTGGCCGTCCGGATATCGTCCAGCGTGTCGCCGACGAACGTCACCGTCTCCGCCTCGAAGCGTTCGGCGAGCGTCATCAGCGCGCTCGGATGCGGTTTCCCTTCCTCCCAGTCGTCCATCGTGAAGCGGTGCTCGTCGGACACGTCGAGACCGACCCTGTCGAGTGCGACGTCGGCCTCGGCGCTCGGTCTGCCGGTCAGCACGCCGACGTCGAAGCGGTCGGTGAGGTTCGCCGCCGTCTCCTCGGTGAGGATGACCGGTTCGTCGTGGATGAACCCTTCAGTCTCGAACGGCGGGTCGCCGCCTTCGAAGTCGCGGTAGCGGTCGCTGCCGAGGTACAGCGCCTGAAACACCTCGCGGAGGCGGTCTCTGTCCCACTTATCGCGGACTCGCGCCTGCGAGATGCTGGGCATGTCGGCGACGACCGACTGCGCGGCGTCCAGGCCGCCGCCTCGCTCGGCGACGTGCGCCGCGAACTCTTCGGTCGGTATCTTCAGTCCCTCTCGCTGCGCGAGCACGTACAGCGCGACGGCGTACGTCAACTCCCAGTCGTTGTTGAACCCGCCGGCGTCTTTGAACGCCTGAAGCGCTTCCACCGGAACCGTCCGCCCGTACACTCGATCGACGGACTCGACGACGGCGCGGCGGTAGGAGTCGGCGACGTCGACGAGCACTCCATCTACGTCGAGAACGACCGCGTCGGTCTGCATACCATCTGTGCGAACCGGAGACAGGAAATGCGTTCCGGATAGCCCTCGAACTCGCCGGGGTTCCTCGGACGCGTTCGACGCAGCGGTCATCCTCGTCGTCGCGGCGACGGACCACCGCTCGTGCGGGCGTCGGCGTCGACGACGTACAGCGTCTCACCGTCGAGTTGCTCGCGCCGAACCGGGACCGTCGGTTCGTCGAACCCGAGCGTCGTGAAGAGGCAGTCCGCGCCGACCGCCCGGCCCACGTCCCGAAGCGGGCGGTGCAGTTCCGGCGGGAGGTTCAGCGCGTACAGCGCGTCCACGTGGTAGTGCTCGTCGGGCGTCGCTGCCTCGCTGGCGGCGACGAGGTCGCCGCGGACGAACTCGACACCCTGCGGGACCGGAAACTCGTGGACGTCCGTCGCCGTCACGGCACACCCCGCCTCGGCGAGCGCCGCCGCGATCTCGGGTCGGCGGCCGACGCCGACCTCACAGAGCGAGTCGTACCCCGACAGGCGACCGACGAGTGCCTCTTCTCTCCGAGGTTTCACGTCGGGAACTTTATGACAGGTCCCACCTTAACCGCTTGCATGCTTGTCGACATCGTGCCCATCGGGGATGTGCCAGCGCAGGTCAAGCGCGAGGCCTCCGCCGCGTTGCGGTCGGTTTACAGTTGCGACGTGACGGTCCACGACGAGCAGGGCATCCCCGAGGGCGCGTACGACCGCAATCGAAACCAGTACCGGGCAGAGCAGTTTATCGAGCTGGCGAGCCGTGTGGGCAACGGCGAGAAGAACATCGGCGTCACTCCGATGGACCTCTATTACCGACGCCGAAACTACGTCTTCGGGCTGGCGTACCTCAACGGCAACGGCTCGGTCATCTCCACGTATCGGCTGCAGACCTCCTCGGACGGCGGCATCTCGACGAAACCGGCCTCCGAAGTGTTCGCCGACCGAGTCCGCAAGGAGGTCGTCCACGAGATCGGCCACACCTTCGGCCTCGAACACTGCGACAACTCGAAATGCGTGATGAGTTTCTCCCCGACGGTCCGAGAGGTCGACGTGAAAGAAGAGAACCTATGCGGGACGTGTAGCCGAACGTTCGGCTGACGACTCCGTGACCAGTCCCCTCGCTCAACTCGGGTCGTACGTCCCCGACAGCGATGTCTCCGCGAGCACGTGGCCGTCCATCGCCGCACCGAGTTCTCGCCGGGTCGCGCCCGCGACGAGCGCGAGTTCCCGGTCGAGCGCCCACAGCAGAACCCGGTAGCGGTGGCGACGGTCCGACGGGTTCGGCCCACCGTAGCCCAGTTCGCCGTAGTCGTTTTTCCCTTCTATCGCGCCGTTTTGCCCCGGTGACCACGATTCGGAAATTTCCGAGACGTCCGGGTCGACGTTCCACACCAGCCAGTGATCCCACACCTTCCCGGCGACGGCCTCCGCGTCGGGGTCGTCGACGACGAGCACCAGCGACTTCGTGCCGTCCGGGACTCCCCCGACAGTGAGCGGCGGGTTGACGTTCTCCCGTTCGTAGCCGTAGCGTTCCGGTATCGGCTCGCCGTCGTCGAACGCCGAACTCGTGAGTCGAAGCGACATCGGTAGTGCAGTCGACGCGCTCGGCGAATATATTTGTCACTCGTTCGCACGTTCGGACGAGTCACGGGTCGACAACGTCTCCCGCTATCGAGACCCAACAGAGCGTCTACTGCGTGCTCCGACTACGTGTTCTCCAATCGCTCCTCCGGGGGGACGAACGACCCGACGGAGACGGTGTACAGCGTGAGGGTGGCGACGCGGAGCAGGTACGCCATCAGAAGCGCCACCGGTGCGAAGACGACGGCGGCGACGACGCTCGACACCCACCGCAGCGTCGACGCGGTAAGCGTCGGTGACATCGACGACGGGCTCTTGTACACCTGCGTGAAGCAGTAGACGACCAAGAGCGCCCCCAGTCCGAGGTAGATGAGCCGCCGCGAGAGCCGCGCGAGGTCCTGTTGGATGGCGAGTGTCTTGAAGAACTGTCTGACAGTGGCGACACCCTTCAGCAGTTCGAGCAGGTCGTCGAACTGTTCGAATGCCTCCTCGGAGAGCCTGTCGTGATGCTGTCGCTTCAGCCTCCGCGTCGTATCCAAGTGGTCAGCGTACTCGCTTCCCAGACAGAGGAGCAGCACGTCGACGGTACTGTTGTTCGACCGCGCGTGCGTGAGGTGCTCACCGTAGTCGACGAGCTTCGACGCGTACCCCTCGGTCTCCGCGGCCAGTTCGGGGTCCTCCTCGTCGAGTCGTTCCTGAAGCCTCCCCGCCTCCCGTTGGAGCGCATCGCCGACGAACGCCAGGAACGGTCCCGGCTCGTTCGGGCTGCTCGGCACGCCGATGACGTCTTCGACGTTCCGCCGGAAGTCGAGGTTCCCCTCCAGCTGCTCGGAGAGTTCCGACGGCGATCCGAAGACGCGTGAGAGGATGAGCTGGTTGATGGAGAGGACGACCGTCACGAGCGTCAACAGCCCCGAGAACGTCCCGCTACCCATCAGGGTCGCGAGGTAACTACCACTCGCGACGTGGAGGACGCCCGCCTCGGTGAGTAGGCGGACAATGACGAACACGCCGAGGACGACGGCGAGCGTGATGATTCGTCGGCTTCCCGTCAGATACAGCCACTGTTGGACGGCGTTCAGCGAATCGCCCTCTTCGCTCGTCCGCTCTCCGTCACTCATCGACCGCTCATCTCGGGTTCGAAGTCCGTCGACCACCCCGATAAACTGTCTGGCGAAGAACTATGTCACTCGAATCCTGCAGTCGTCGACGACGCCGAGGGCCACCTCGTCGGACGGCGACGTCTAACCGCGTTACGGCGCGTAGTAGTACTCGCCCTGCTTCTTCTGCTCGCGGTCCAACTGGCTGCCGGGTTTGTTGATGCGCGGCCGTCCCGTCCGCTCGTCGCGGCGGAACGTGATTTCGAGGTCCGAGAGGAAGTCGTTCATCCCGGCGCGCATCTCCTGCGGCATCGAGGCGTGACCGTGCTGGGCGGGTTCGCCCTCGAACACCATCAGACGGTCCGCCAGCAGGTCGATCATGTAGATGTCGTGGTCGATGACCAGCACCGTCGCGTCGTGGTTCTCGGCGTAGCGGCGGATGGCCGTCGTCGCCTGCACGCGCTGTTCGACGTCGAGGTGCGCCGACGGTTCGTCGAGCACGTAGAGGTCGGCGTCCTTCGACAGACAGGCCGCGATGGCGACGCGCTGGCGCTCGCCGCCGGAGAGGTCGGTGAGGTTCTGCTCCATGATACGGTTGAGTTGGAGCGGTTGCGCGACCTCGGTGTTCCAGTACGACGAGCCGAACTCGTCGGTGATCGAGGAGAGGAACACGTCGACGCGCATCGGCTGGTCGATTTCGATGTACTGCGGCTTGTAGGCGATGTCCAACCGGAAGTCGAGTTCGCCTTTGTCGGGTTCGAGCTGGCCGGCGAACATCTTCGCCAGCGTCGACTTCCCGATTCCGTTGGGACCGACGACGCCCAACACCTCGCCGTGGCGGATGGTCCCGCTGTCGACGTCGAGCGAGAACTCGCCCTCGCCGTAGGATTTCGTCAGGTCGGGGTACTCGACGAGCGGCGTGCTTTTGGCCGTCTCGCGCGGGGCGTGTTCCTCGAACGTGATGGCGCTCGGCCGGATGCGCATGTTCTCGTTCGACAGGTAGCCCTTGAGATACTCGTTGATGCCGTTTCGCACCGATTTCGGTGCGGTGACGACACCGAAGGCGCTCGGCTCACCGTAGGCGATGTGGAGCGTGTCGGTGAGCAGGTCGAGAATCGCCAGGTCGTGTTCGACGACGAGCATCGAGCGGTCGGCGTCGTCCTCGGCGAGTTCCTGGATGAGACGGGCGGCTTTCACGCGCTGGCCGATGTCGAGGTACGGCGTGATCTCGTCGAGGAAGTAGAAGTCGGCGTCGCGGGCGAGCGTCGCCGCCAGCGCGACGCGCTGGAGCTCGCCGCCGGAGATGGAGTCGATGGACTGGTCCATCACCGGCGCGATGGAGAGCTCGTCGACGAGGTAGTCGAGTTGGCCGCGCTCGTCGGTGTGTTCGAGCAGGTCGCGGGTCTTGCCGTCGAACTGCTTGGGAATCTGGTCGACGTACTGCGGCTTGCGAGCGACGGTGATGTCGCCGTCCATCAGGCGCTCGATGTAGTTCTGCAGCTCGGTGCCGCGGTAGCGGTCGAGCACCGTCCCCCAGTCGGGCTCCGCGCCGTAGTCGCCGAGGTTCGGCGTGATCTCCTCGGCGAGAATCCGCACGGCCGTCGACTTCCCGATGCCGTTGGGGCCGAGGATACCCGTCACCTTTCCCGGTTCCGGCACCGGGAGGCCGTACAGCGCGAACGCGTTCTCGCCGTAACGGTGGGTCGGGTCCTCGGTGAGCTCCTGCGGCAGGTTGATGATCTCGATCGCGTCGAACGGACATTTCTCGACGCAGATACCGCAGGTCTCGCCGAGGCAGATCTCCTCGGAGATACGAATCTGGTCGGGGTCGCCCTCTTCCGTGTCCTCGCCGCGAGTGGTGATGCACTCTTTGCCCGTGCGGTTCGGCGGGCAGTAGTTCGCACACTCGTAGTTGCAGCGGTCGGGTTGGCAGCGGTCGAGGTCGACCACGGCGATACTGTCGTCGGCCATTAGAACGTCACACCCGTGCTCAGAAAGACGGTGTAGCTGATGAACCAGAGCGCGAACGTCATGAACACGACGTAGAGGTAATCTTTCGCACCGAACCCGTCCATGTCGACGCCGAGGAGGCGCAACAGGGGGAACTGCACGAGGACGAACGCCCCGAACATGAGCAACGAGAGTGAGTTCGCGGCGTCGTCGATGGTCGTCCCCACCACGACTGCGGAGGCGACGGCCGCCCCGATACCCGCGAGACACGCGAGCGTCGTGACGGTCACCCCCCGCATGTGACTGGAGAGACCGGTCGCTGTTTCGGTCGCCATACTTGAAGGTGTGATATGCGGCGTCAAAAGCCGTTCGCTCTGGGTGGCGCTCTCGGTCCGCCCCCGCCGACGCGGAACGCGCCCCCGAGGGAACCTACCGGAGGTCGCTTACGGACGTCAACCTGTGATCCTGCTGTTACCACCGCTGCGCCTCGTTGCACCGAGTTGACGCGTACCATTCCATGAACCTTTATACCCGTGCACCGTTTCGATTCGTAACGATGGCTGGAACAGAACAGGAGAGTCTCGACGACCTCCCCCCAAGCGCGAAATTGGTTTTCAAAGTGCTCGAATACAACGGCCCTCTGACGCAGAAAGGCATCGTCCAGGAGTCGATGCTCTCGGCGCGGACCGTCCGCTACGCGCTCGAACGACTCGAAGGCATCGGCGTCGTCGACGAGGACGTCTACTTCGCCGACGCGCGCCAGAATCTCTACCAACTCACCGAGAAACCGAAAGCGGCTGTCGACTGTGGGTCGGAAGCCTGCGCCGCGGAACAGTAATCGGCGATCCGGGCTGAACGCCGATTTTTTCTGCTACTCTTCTTCGACTCAGCGACTGCCGACCGCGAACGCCGTGAGCGAGGCGTTGGAGTGCCCGCTACGCGGGTACCACGGTAATCCGCTGTTTCCGGTCGATGGCGTCCTCCAGCTCGTCGGCGATGGCGCTCCCCCGAGACACCTGAATGTCGCCGCCGCGGCCGACCGTCGCGGTGAACAGGTACTCGCCGCCCGCGCGGACTTCGACCGTCTCGCCGACGTGGCCGTCCATCCGGACGACGATGTGTCGGGAGGTGATTTCGGGGGTCACGATTTCCCCGTCGGGCTCGCCGACGCGGCCGCCCCCACCGCCGCTAGCGTTTCCCGCTGACCCTGCCGACCCCATCTTCGGGTTCTCGTCGTGGGTTCGGACGTCGATGTCGATACCGAGGCGTTCCTCGATGTCGGTGATTCGGCCGCCGCCCTTCCCGATGACGTAGGAGATGTCGTTCTCCTCGACGTACACCACCGCACGGTCCTGACCCTTCAGTTCGACGTCGACGTGACCGCGAGCGATGGAGCGAATCTCGCGCTCTATCTCCTGTTTGGCGATGCGGCTGACCCCCGACTCGCTCTTGCCGCGGCCACTGTCTTCGCCGAGCGGCACGGTGACGACCTGCCGGTTGAACGTGTAGATCTCGTACTCCGGTCGACCGGTTTCGAAGTTCCGCACCTGGATGACCGGGCGCGCGAGGTCCTCGGCGGTGAGGCCCTCGGGGACTTTCACTTCGGTCGTCACGTCGTACACCGTATGGACTTCACCGGCTTCGATGTAGACGACGGTGTCGACGATCTGCGGAATCATGCCGAGTTCGACCCGGCCGATGAGGCGCTGGAGCGCGTCGATGGCGCGCGTCGCGTGGACGACGCCCACCATGCCGACGCCCGCCAGTCGCATGTCCGAGAACACCGCGAAGTCATTCGTCTTCCGGACCTCGTCGTAGATGGTGTAGTCGGGGCGGACGAGCAGTAGCGAGTCGGCGGTCTTCTCCATCTGCCCGCCGAGGGCCGTATACTGCGTGATTTCGGGTCCGACCTGCAGGTCGCGCGGTTTCTCCATCGTCTTGACCGCGTAGTCGTTCTCGTTGAGGAACTCCGCGACGGCCTGCGCGAACGTCGACTTCCCCGCACCGGGGGACCCGGAGATAAGCACGCCGCGCTGGCGTTCGAGCAGGCGGTCTTTGAGTTCGTCGACGAACTCGTAATCTTCGAGGCTCGTCTTGGCGATGGGGCGGACCGCCGTAATCTCGATGCCGTCCGAGAACGGCGGCCGGGCGACGGCGATGCGGTAGTTGCGGAACTGGACGATCTTCATCCCCGGCTCTGACAGTTCGATGAACCCCTGGTTGCTGGAGCGTGCGCTCTGTTCGATGTCGTCGGCCCACTCCTTCATCTGCATCTCGTCGGAGACTTCGTCGGAGATGATCTCGTAGTGCATCTCGCTGAGCGCGCCGCGTTTCGCCTTCGGCTTCGTCCCCGCCTTCAGGTGGACGCTCATCGTCTCCTCGTCGAAGAACTCCTCGATGGCGAGGCTCTCGCCGCCGCGAATGCGCGGTTCGACGTACTCGACTTCCAGCCCCTTCGCGCGACCGACCTCGGCCTGCACCACGTCGCTCGTCAACAGCGTCGCGTCGTGGTCGTCCGCGAGGTCGCGGATGAGCGCGTCGATGTCGCCCTCGTGGGCGGCGTCCTGCTCGCCCGACGAGGGGCGACGACCGACGAACTCCACGTCGAGCGCGTCCTCGTCGGCGTACTCCGCGAGTCGCTGGAGCTCCTCGAGCCCCTCCCAGCCGCTGTCGTAACCGGCGTTGGCCTGCGACTCCAGTTCGCCGACCACTGCCTCCGGGACGAGGACGGTGACGCCGTCGTACGCCCCACTCTCTACTCGTTCGGACACGCGGCCGTCGATGACCGCGCTCGTGTCCGGGACGATGTTCATACCCTTACTGCGTCCGGGAGCGTGATAAGAGTGTTTAAGCGGTAGATGTGAACCAGCCCCTCGCGAGTCGAACTCGACCCGCTCAGCAGTCGCCTCTGCGGACGTTCTCGATCCGGTGAAAGTTGACGCAGTCGTTCGATTCGGTGAACAAGCCTCACCTTGTTGTTACTGCTCGTGGCCCACACCGTGTGTTCTATCACGAACCCGAACTCCAGTACGAAGTCGAAGTCGAGGAGCCGGACCCCTACTTCGCAAAGATGCTCCAGCAGGCTATCGGCGGCGCAGAGGGTGAGATGCGCGTCGCGCTGCAGTACATGTTCCAGGCGTTCGCCGTCCCCGCAGACAAACAGGAGTACCGGACGCTGTTGATGGAGACGGCCGCCGAAGAGTTGGGTCACATCGAGATGCTCGCCACCGCCGTCGCGAAGAACCTCGAAGGCGCGTCTGAGCATATGCGCGAGGAGGCCCGCGAGAACGACGCCGTCATCGACGCGATGATGAGCGGCGGCCAGCCCCGGCAGGCGCTCTCGGCGGGGCTACACGCGATGCCGGTCGACAGCAACGGCGTCCCGTTCAACGGCGGCTACGTCGTCGCCTCCGGCAACCTCGCCGCCGACATGTACGCCAACGTGATGGCCGAGTCGACGGGTCGCCTGCTGGCGACGCGACTGTACGAGATGACCGACGACCCGGGGATGAAGGACATGCTCGCGTACCTCATCGCCCGCGACACGATGCACCAGAACCAGTGGCACGCGGCGCTCGAAACGATGGAGGACCACGTCCCCGTCCCGGCGAGCTTCCCGCAGGAGAAGGAGAACCAGGACGTCAACTACGACTTCATGTCCACGTTCCGCGAGCAGCGCGAGGACCCCGACCAGCGGTGGACGAAGGGGCAGTCGCCCGACGGGAAGGGCGAGTTCTCCTTCCGCCCGGAGCAACCCGGTGGCGGCATGCCCGACTTAGAGGAAGTCATCGACGAGATGTACAACAGTCCGAGCGGCGAGTAGACGCAGACCGTTCGCCTACGGCGGACTCATTTTTCAGTAGTTTGATACGGACTCGCCTTGCGAGCGACAGTCATGAGTCCCCTCGAAGCAAACGGTTACAGGTTCGGCATCGTCATCATCGCGTTCGGCATCTCCCGACAGTTGTTCTCGATGGGAGCATATCGCGGAGATTTGACTGTGACGTTCGGTGCGGCTATTGCCGCCCTGGCGATTCTCAACAGCACGATAGGAGCAGTGACGTCGACCGACAACGACGAGACGGAGATGGACTGACCCGAAATTCACAGTCTTTCCGGCGGCGTTCCGTCCTCTCTGCGCTCGGCACGGATGACGAGCAAGCCCGCAACCAGCAGCACGCCGCTCCCGACGAGCCACAGCAGGTCGAACACGTCCGGCTGAAGCCCCTGCGTCACGTGGTGCATCTCCAGAAGGTAGTGGTCGACGGTGCCGTCGTAGATGTTGAAAAGCGCCATCCCGACGACGACCGCGCCGGCGTACGTCCCGGCGGACCACGGCACGTCGGGTCTGTCGACCGTCTTCCACAGCATCCAGAAGCCGACGGCCATGATGGCGACCATCAGAAGCGAGAACAGGCCGTCGGCGACGAGATTCAACCGCAGCGCCTCCGGCGTCGTCGGCGGCACCCATCCGGAGATGAGGTGGTGCGTCTGCAACACGAGATGGAAGACGAGCACGTCGACGAGGCCGCCGAGACCGACACCGAGAACGGCTCCCGCGCGGAGCAGCGGACGGTCCGTCGTCTCCTCGACGTCGGCCCGGGCCGGGTGCTCGGTTCTGTTCCGTCGGTCGACGCGGCCGGACTCCTGCGATTCGGCCACGTCAGCCTTCGTCTGCGTCGTCGGGGTTTTCGTGCTCTGACTCCACCCACTCTTCGTCCGACGCTTCGTCGTCGTCCTCTCCCTGTGCCTCCTCGTCGTCCGAACTCTCTTCGTCGTCGCTCTGGTCGCCCATCCGCATCTCGGTCTGCTCGACGGCGTCGACGTTCTCCTCGTCGCCGCCGTACTGGTTCTGGTCGTTCTCGTCGTACTGGGTGTCTTCCTCGCCGCCGTACTCGCCTTGCGTCTCCTCCTCGTCGTCTCGGCGCTCGTTGCTGTTGTCGTCGCTCATGCCGTGGAAACAGACGGAGAGCAGTCAGTTAGTGGCAGTGCTGGTTCTTACAACGTCCCGGGAAAATCGGTCCCCGGCGGCCCCGGCGGTCGAGCGCCTCGCTCGACGCGTTCGACTCGCACGCTCAGCCCTCGTCGCCGTCGTTCTCCTCGTCGTCCTCACCGACGGGCTCGCCCGGCTCGACCGCCGTTCCGTTTCCGGTCGACTCGCCGGGTTCGACCGCCGCGGCGTCTCGGGTCTCCGCGTCGGAGTCCATCATCGTCTGCTCGACGGGCGAGTCGCTGCGCTCCTCGCTGGGTGGGTGGTCGATCTCGCCGGTCGCCTCCTCGGTCTCCCGACTCTCCCTCTCGCGCTCGGTCGATTCGTCGTCGCGTCGGTTGGTCTCGTCACCCATACACGCAAGTTCCGTCTCCAGGCTGTTAGCCGCTTTGCCGTTACACACAACCCCTTATTACGTCGTCACCCGCTACCGCACGACATGAACGATGCTGACGGTGCGACGGACGTGACGACGCTGACGCGCGAACTCGTTTCGATACCCAGCCACGAGGACGAGACAGCCGCGGGCGACGCCATCGAGGAATGGCTCCGCGAGCACACCGACGGCGACGTGACTCGCGACGGCGCGGGCAACGTCATCGCCCGAAAGGGACCAAGTAGCGGAAACGGCGGCGACGCGCCGTCACTAGCGCTCATCGGCCACCACGACGTGGTGCCGCCCGCGCCCTCGCAACACGAAGGGGAGGAGTACGTCGTCGAACTGCGCGACGGCCGCCTCTACGGCCGCGGGTCGGCCGACATGAAGGGCGCTGTCGCGGCGTCGATGCTCGCGTTCCGCGACGCCGACCCGGCTTGCGAACTCGTCTTCGCCAGCTTCGTCGGTGAGGAGATCGGCGGGACGGGCGCGCGAGCGGCCATCGACGAGGGCTTCGCACCCGACTACGCCATCGTCGCCGAAGGGTCGACGAACTACTCGAAACCGGGCGTCACCGACGTGGTGGTCGCGCACAAGGGTCGCCGCGGCAGCACCATCGTCGCCCGCGGGTCGGCGGTGCACGCCAGCGAACCCCAATCGGGCGTGAACGCCATCTACCGCGCGTCGGACGCCATCGACGTCGTGCGTGAACTGGAGTTCCCCGAGGTCGACGTGTTCGGCGAGAACCTCCACGGGACCGTCGCCGTCACCGGAATCGACGGCGGGACGGCGTGGAACGTCATCCCCGACGAGTGCGAGATAACCGTCGACGAACGGACCGTGCCGGGCGTCCGCGCCGAACTGGAGCGCGTCGAGGAGATCGAGGGCGTCGAGTGGACCGTCGACCAGGATCTCCCGCCGATGGGCTGCGACGACGAGGCGTTCGCCGATACCGTGTTGCAGGCGGCCAAAGACGCGCAGGACGGCGATCCCGAGTTAGTGACGAAACCGCACGCGACTGACGCCGGGTGGTTGGCGCAGGCCGGAACGACGTGCGTCGTCTGCGGCGCGTCGGAACCCGGCGAGGCGCACACGAAGTCCGAGAGCGTCGGCGTGGACGTGCTGGAGCGGTGTTATCGCATCTACCGGAACGCGGCGGAGTCGGTGTAGGGGTAACGTGACGAACCCCCGGAACGCTCACCGACTCTGTATCCGCGGCGCGAGGAAGTACAGCATCGCACCGTTCCCCTCGGCGAACTCGTAGCTGAGGCGCATCGGGAACTCCTCGCCGAGTTCGAGCGTCACCGCCGCGTCGCCGGGGACGACGCGGTTCATGTCGGCGAGATAGTCGAGCGAGAACAGCGAGTGAGCCGGACCGGGTCGGAGGCCGACGAGGTCCTCGGAAGTCAGTTCGTAGTGGACGGTGTCGACGTCGCCCTCGGCGTCAATGTACAGCTGTTCCTTGGACTCGTCGACGCCGACGGCGACGTGGTTCGAGACCATCTCCGCGGCCCGTATCGCTCGCCCGAACTGTCGACCCTCAACGACGGCACTGGCGGGTAACTCCATCGAGTCGAGGTCCGGTTCCTGTCGAACAGCGTTGGGGTCGACGAGCGCGAGCGTGTACTCCAGTCCGCCGATTCGAATCAGGAGCTGTCGCGTCTCCGCGTCGAGTTCGAGGTGGACGAGTTGGTCCGCGTCGGCCATCCCGACTACGCCGTCGAGACGTTCGACGTCGACGCCGACGACGCCACTGTCGGCCTCGTAGGACTCGAACGCGCTCGCTTCGAGGTGGAGTTCGACCACGCCGACCGTCGCGGGGTCCATCGCCGAGATGCGGAGGCCGTCCTCGTCGAGTCGAATCTTGCACTCGTCGACGAGCACGCCGATCGGGTCGAGCGTCTTCGAGAGCGTGTCGGCGCTCACGACTGCTTCGAACATACACCATCGTCTCAGACGAGCGTCATCAATTCGAGCCAGACGGAGTGAAAGTGAACGTGGTCTGACGGGTGCGACGAGGTCTGCGGTTACGCAACTGCACCTGCCCGCGTCGCGTACGCTTCTAGTCCGCCGGCTTCACGTTCTGCGTCGACCGGAAGACGTTCTCCGGGTCGTACTCGGTTTTCACTTCGACGAGGCGGTCGTAGTTCCCGCCGTAGGCGTTGCGTTCGCGGCCCTCGCGGTCGCCCTCGAAGTTCACGTACGTTCCGCCGGTCGCCCCCTCGGCGAGTGCGCCGTGACACGCTCGCACCCACGCGACGCACTCGTCGTCCCGCGACGGGTCCTCCCACCGAGCGGCGACGTTCACGACGAACTCGGCGTCTCGGTGCGGGTAGGCGGTCGCGTCCGACGCGACGTCGTTGACCGCCCCGCCGACCTGATGGACGAGGATCTCCGACTGCGGCGTCGGGAAGCGCTCGGCGTACTCGAGCATGACGTCTATCGTGTGCTCGGTGAGCCCCGTGAAGTTGGCCGCCTTCCAGTAGTTTCGAGCGCCCGCCGCGTAGAGGTCGTCGAAACTGCACTGGGCCTCCGCGTAGGGCATCGGTGCGACGGCGTCTACGATCGGGTCGCCGTACTCGCGGAGCGGTTCGAGCGCCGCTTCGCCCGCTTTGAGGTCGCCGGCGTAAAAGACCAGCAGTATCACCACCGTGGTTCCGTGTACGTCCACGGGAAGGAACGGGAGCGGCGGCGCCGTCACGCTGTTCAGCCACACGCTGCACTCGCGCGGCGCATCTAGGGCGAATCTCTCGTAGTGCGCGAGCACGTCGGGTGCGTCCTCGTAAAGATAGACCATCGGTCCGAAGAGAACCTCGGGGCCGACCTCGTGGAGGTCGAACTCGAAGGAGGTGACGACACCGAAGTTACCGCTCCCGCCGCGGACCGCCCAGAAGAGCTCGGGGTTCTCCTCCTCGCTGGCGCGCACCGACTCGCCGTCGGCGGTGACGAGGTCGACCGACCGGAGGTTGTCGACGCTCAGGCCGTACTTGCGGCTGAGCCAGCCCATCCCGCCGCCGAGCGTGACTCCGGCGACCCCGGTCGTCGAGATGACGCCGCCGGGCGTGGCGAGGCCGAGCGCCTGCGTCTCGTGGTCAAGGTCGGCCATCGTCGCGCCTGGTCCGACGCGGGCGGTCCGCGACGCCGGGTCAACTCGAATCGACGACATCGAAGAGAGGTCGATGACGAGTCCGTCGTCACAGACCGCGCTCCCCGCCACGCTGTGTCCGCCGCCCTTGACGGCGAGATCGAGGTCGCGGTCGCGGGCGAACCCGACCGCCGTGATTACGTCGGCCGCTCCGCTGGGCCGGACGACGACGGCCGGCTTTCGGTCGATCATCGCGTTCCAGACCGACCGGGCCTCGTCGTACCCCTCGTCTCCGGGTCGGAGTACCTCGCCGTGGACCCCCCGCTGTAGTGTTTCGTAGTCCGGTTCGTCTCTCGGTGGTTTCGTCGCCATCGTCTCACTCCCCCAGCGGAGAGGCGACTGCGAGGGCTATATGGTCATCTGCTGCCGATTTGGCGGCCACTGCAAGTGACGCAGACGCTGCTTGAACGTCATGGGCCGCCTCTCCCGCCACCGCCGACGACGCGGGAACACTCGCTACTGTTGCACCTGCTCGCCGAGCGAAAGCCGGCCCCGACGACCGGAAACATCCGTTTAATTAGTATCGATTCGAAAGGGTTGACGATGGCAACCGAAGCCTCCACCGACTCTGCGCCGGACGCGTACGGCGAACTCGTCCAGAAAGTCAAGCGAATCTCGAACGTCCAGAACGCGGCGGGCGTGCTCGGCTGGGACCAGCAGGTGATGATGCCCGACGAGGGGACGCCCGCGCGCTCCCAGCAGCTCTCGACGCTGTCGGCGATCAGCCACGAACTGCTCGTCGAAGACGGCATCGGCGAACTGCTCGAAGAACTGGAGGGCGAGGAGCTCTCCGACGAGCAGGCGGCGGTCGTCCGCGAGGTCCGCCGCGAGTTCGAGCGCGCCGCTCGCGTCCCGACCGAACTCGTCCAAGAGATCTCGGAAACCTCCTCGGAGGCGCTACCCGCCTGGAAGGAAGCGAAAGCCGAAGACGACTTCTCGAAGTTCGCGCCGCTTCTGGAGCGACACGTCGAACTCAAGCGCGAGTACGCCGAGCATATCGACCCCGACAAGGACCCCTACGAGGTGCTCTTTGCAGAGTTCGAGCCGTACCTCCCGCTCGAACAGGCCGAGGAGATTCTCGACGAGGTTCGCGAGACGCTCGTCCCGATAATCGAGGAGATTCGCGAGTCCGAAACCGACCTCGCGACCGACGCCTTCGCGGGCACGTTCGACGAGGACGAGCAGATGGAACTCTCGCGGGCGACTCTCGACACGCTGGGCTACCCGTGGGAGCGCGGCCGCATCGACATCGCGCCGCACCCGTTCTCGACCGGAACGACGTTCGACGCCCGCGTGACGACGCGCTTCGACGAGTCCGACCCGCTCGGGGCAGTCTTTTCGACCATCCACGAGTTCGGCCACGCGACGTACACCCACGGCCTGCCGGACGAGCAGTACGGCACGCCGCTCGGCCAGCCGCGGGACCTCTCGGTCCACGAGTCGCAGTCGCGGCTGTGGGAGAACCACGTCGGGCGCTCGAAGGCGTTCTGGGAGCGGTTCCTCCCGACGTTCAAGGACCACTTCCCGCAGTCCGAGGACGTCACCGTCGAGGAGGCCTACGAGGCGGCGAACCAGGTGTTCGAGAACAACCTGATCCGCGTCGAGGCGGACGAGCTCACCTACCACATGCACATCATCGTCCGCTTCGAGATCGAACGACTGCTCATCTCCGGCGAGATCGAGGTCGACGAGGTACCCGAGGTGTGGAACGACAAGTACGAGGAGTATCTCGGCGTTCGGCCCGACACCGACTCGGAGGGCTGCCTGCAGGACATCCACTGGAGCCACGGCAACTTCGGCTACTTCCCGACGTACTCGCTCGGCAGCGTGATGGCCGCACAGCTCTTTGCAACAGCTGAGGAGACCATCGACGACCTCGAAGGCCAGATTCGAGACGGCGAGTTCGACGACCTCCACGAGTGGCTCACCGAGAACGTCCACAGCCACGGCCAGCGCTACGAGACGAACGACCTCGTCGTGGAGGCGACGGGCGAGAACTTCGTCGCCGACTACTTCCTCGACTACGTCACCAAGAAGTACGGCGAACTGTACGACCTCGATTCGGCGTAGGTCGTCTAAGTCGGCTGTTTTCTTTCATCGGATTCGGTTTTTCGTTAGTGAACTTGATTCGGTTTACCGACTACCGCACGGTAGCTGGGCGCACCGAGATGCCTCATCCTCCCCAACCGACTCCTTCGCTCGCACTACAGCGCTCGCTCAGTCGTCCCTCGCACGTTTTTCGCGCCGATGAACCGGCGCTCCGGCGCGCGCCAGAGGGCGGCTCTGTCCGCCTGACAAATGTGCGAGGGAGTCGGGCACGTTTATGCGCTCGACGAGGCTGGGGAGGGCTGAGGCAGGCGGTGGCGGTGCGGTCATCTCATTGTGACTCGGCAGCAGGCGTCTGTCTCTCGACTAGCCGAACGTGACGAAACGCCCCGCTACAGTCCTCATCCATCTATTCGGAAAAACGCGAACTGCCGGTGCCCGGACGTTCATACGCTCCCCGGACAACCACGAGCCATGTCATCGACTCACGAGACGACGACCGAGGCGTACGACGACCTTCTCGCCCAGTACAAGCGCATCTCGAACGTCGACCACGCCTCCGGCTACCTCATGTGGGACCAGCACGTGATGATGCCCAAGGGCGGTGCACCCGCCCGCGCCGAACAGCAGTCCGCGCTCTCGGCGGTTCACCACGACCTCCTGACGAGCGACGACCTCGTAGAGGCGCTCGACGCCGTAGACGAATCGGACCTCTCCGACGACCAAACGGCCGTGGTCCGCGAGATTCGACGCCAGCACGAACGCGCCGCGTACGTCCCGAGCGACCTCGTCGAGGAGCTCACGAAAGCCCAGGCCGAGGCGCACGAGGCGTGGCAGGACGCCAAAGAGAACGACGACTTCGACGCGTTCGCGCCGCATCTCCAGCGCCTTTTGGACCTCCACCGCGAGCGCGCCGAACACATCGACCCCGACCGCGACCCCTTCGAGGTGATGTTCGAGGACCGCGAGCCGCATCTCCCGCTGTCGAAAGTCGAGGAAGTGTTCGACGACCTCCGCGAGACGCTGATTCCGCTCATCGAAAACGTCCGGGAGAACGGCGACGACCTCCCGACACCGTTCACGAGCGCGTACCCCGACGACGCCCAGCAGGCGCTCTCTGAGGCGGCGCTCGACGCCTTCGGCTACCCCGAGGAACGCGGCCGCCTCGACACCTCCGCGCACCCGTTCACCTTCGGCACGCAGTTCGACGCCCGCGTGACGACGCGCTACCACGACGACGACCCGCTGGACGCGCTGATGGCGACTATCCACGAGTTCGGCCACGCCTCCTATCAACTCGGTCTGCCGGACGAAAAGTACGCGACGCCGCTCGGCGAGTCGGTCAGCAGCGGGATTCACGAGTCCCAATCCCGGTACTGGGAGAACCACGTCGGCCGGACGCGGGCGTTCTGGGACTTTTTCCTCCCCGAGGTCAAATCGCACCTGCCCGACGCCGACGACGTGACCGCCGAGAGCGCCTACGCCGCCGCCAACCGCATCAAACCGGACAACCGCATCCGAGTGGAGGCCGACGAGGCGACCTACCACCTGCACATCATCCTCCGGTTCGAAATCGAGCGCCAGCTCGTCGCTGGAGAAATCGACGTCGAAGACGTGCCCCAAGTCTGGGGCGACACGTTCGAGGAGTATCTCGGCATCCGCCCCGACAACGACGCCGAAGGCTGTCTGCAGGATATCCACTGGTCGAGCTGGTTCGCATCGTTCCAGAACTACACCATCGGTAGTGTGTTCGCCGCGCAGTTGGACGCGACCATCCGCGAGGAGTTCGACGACGTCGACGGGATGATTCGAGAGGGCGACTTCGCGCCGCTTTGGGACTGGCTCACCGAGAACGTCCACGGACACGGCAAGCGGTATCCGACGGACGAACTGATTGTGGAGGCGACGGGCGAGCCGTTGACGGCGGAGTACTTCTCGGAGTACGTGACCGAGAAGTTCGAGGATCTGTACGGGTTGTAGGCAGCCGTCGAGATACCTGATACGAGGAGCTGTTTCGCTGAAAATCTTCCCGTGACTACTGAGGGTTTGCTGAGAACCGAAATTCAACTCCGGCCGACGAGTACGACCGTATCTCGTCCCGAGAGGCCGTGTTCGCGGCTCTCGTCGCGGTCCCAACGGAGCTCTCCTTCGGATTCGTCACCTTCGAAGCCGGTCTCGGCGGTCGGGAACTGGAGGACGAGGTCGCCGCGGCCATCGCCGTCGACATCTTGAGTGCGATGTGAAACAGGTTCTGTACCCCCGCCATCGGCGACGACGTCCGGCGCGCCGAAGCGATAGCGTACCTCCGCTTCCGTCGGGTCGAACGCGTCCGTCTGGAGGACAGCGACAATCACCCGTCCCTGGTTTCGAGGATTGATGGCGTTCCTCTCGCTTCCGGGCCTGATATCGACGGCGAGTTCCCGCGGGAAGTGGGCGGCGGCGGAGCCGGTGAGCGTCGCGAGCCCAGTGGACGCGACGGCGACTCCAGCCGTCGTTCGCAGTACGGTTCGGCGCGTAAGTTCGGAGTCCGACATGCGAGATAAACTGTGCGTCGTGGGGTTACGGTTTCTGGCCTGATACTCGAACGCGAGCCCACGCAACGCTCCTTCTCGCATGCTTTTCTGGAGTTACTCCAGCTGATACCCCTCCAGCATGTTCTCCACGTACTTCGCCACCACGTCCACCTCGACGTGAACCGAATCTCCGACGGACTTCTCCGAGAGCGTCGTCAAATCGTACGTCGTCGGAATAATCGCCACCGCCACCGTCTCGGACGTCCGCTCCGCCACGGTCAGACTAATTCCATCCAACGTAATCGACCCCTTCGAGACGACGTACCGCCCCAAGCCCTCGGGCATCGAGAACTCGAAGCGCCAGTCGTCGCCCACCTGCTCTATCGCGGTCACCTCGGTCGTCGCGTCGACGTGGCCCTGCACCACGTGGCCGTCGAACCGCCCGTCCGCGGCGAGCGCGCGTTCGAGGTTCACGGCGTCGCCCTCCACGACCTCGCCCAGATACGTCTTGTCGACCGTCTCCGCGGCGAGAAACACCGAGAACCACGCGTCGTCGCCCGCGTTCTCGAACTCCTCGACGGTGAGACAGACGCCGCTGACGCTGATGGACTGGCCGTGGTGCAAGTCGTCGAACCCCGGCGCGCTGATGCGGAGACGACGCCCGCCCCCGGCGTCTTCGACTGCCGTTACTTCGCCGGTCCGCTCGACGATTCCGGTAAACATGCTCCCGAGTTGGCGGCAACGGTGTGAAAGCGTTGTGTTCGACCCCGGTACGCCGCCTCGCGCCCTCGCTGCGGGCCCGTCGCGCTCACCGCGCTCACCGCACTCGTCGCATTTTTCTCTCTTCGCCGGATACTCGCGCCAATGGCGCTCGGAATACTGGACACCATCGGACTGGCGGTGACGCTCGTCTTCGCCATCCCCGTGGCGATTTACGGCCTAGAACAGCTGGCGAACGGCGAGGCGCTGTTCGGCGTCGGGCTCCTCGCCGTCGCCGCGGCGATGGTGCTCGTCCCGCGCTACGTCACGACGCCCGACGACATCCCCGGGAAAGCCGCCGAGAGAGTCGTCGGCTCTGCGGTCAAGACGCCCGAGAAGAACGAACCAGACGAAAAGCAGGAGTAGATTAGCGGGTCTGCGGGACGATACCCGTCGGATACTCGGCGAGCACCTCGTAGCCGTCCTCGGTCACGACGACCAAATCCTCGATGCGGACGCCGCCCTGCGACGAGTCGTAGACGCCCGGTTCTACCGTGACGACCATCCCCGCCTCCAGCGGTTCGTCCGCCCGCAACGACGGTGCTTCGTGGAGGCTCACGCCCACGCCGTGGCCGGTGCCGTGGGTGAAGCCGGGTTCCGCGCCGACCGAGAAGCCGTAGGCGGCGACCTCGGCGGCCGCTTCCTCGTGGACCGTACTCGCGGCGACACCCGCCCCCGCGTCGAGTTCGCCGAACGCGGCCCGTTGTGCGGCTTCGACGGCAACGTACGCGCGGCGCTCCCACCCGCCGTCGCCGTCGACGACGAACGTCCGCGTCAGGTCGCCGTAGTAGCCGTGCGGGCCGCGCGGCGAGATGTCCAAGAGCACCGTCTCCCCCGGCGCGATGTCGTCGGTCCCGGTGAAGTGCAGGTCCGCGCACGACGGTCCCGCGCCGATGACCGTGTTGCCCGCGTCGCCGACGCCGGAGGCGGCGAGCGTCGCGTTCACCTGTCGGCGCAGGCGCTCCGTCGACAGCGGCGCGCCGTCCCAGAGGAGTTCGTCGCCCTCGGGCGTCGCCTCCGCGAGAATCGTCTCCGCCCGCGCCATCCCGCGGGCCGTCGCCCGCTGGACGCGGCGGAGGCAGTCGAGTTCAGCCTCGGTTTTCACCGCCCGCGCGTCGGCGACGGCGCTCGTCGACTGCAGTTCGTAGCCCGCGCGTTCGAGATAGAGCGCGGCGTCGTGGGGAATTCCCTGCGGAACGAGTAGGGTTCCGTCGCCACCGAGCGGGTCGTCGAGGACGCCGCGGGCGCGTTCGCCCGCCGGGTCGCCGACGCTCTCCATCCGCACGACGTCGCCGGGGAACTCGCGCTCTGCTTGTTCTTCGAAGAGTGCGGGTGCACAGAGGGTCGCGGTGTCGCCTCCCGCGTCGCCGACGAAGACGAACGCGTAGTCGCGGTCCGGTCCCGAAAAGCGCGTGAGATACCGCATATCGTCGTCGAAACGGTCGCCGACGTGGACGAACGCGTCCGCGTCGGCTTCCGCGAGCGCCCGCTTCAGAAACCCGTAGTCGGTACTGGGTTGCTCCGGCCACGACGGGGTGGCCGTGCCGTCGGCCTCCGAACCCGCGTCGGCCTCCGAACCGACGCCCGTCTCCGAATCGCCTGCCATCGCCTACGGTTCCGGTGTCGGCGGCTCCTGGGCCTTCTCCAGCATCTCCTCGGCCGGTTCGTCGCGGATCTCGTTGTGCAGGAGCACGCTGATGGGAAGCGTCGGCGCGCCGTCGACGAGGTTCTCGAGGAGGACGAGGCGTTCGCGCGCGCGGCTCATCCCGACGTAGAACACGCGGCGCTCGTTGTTCGTCAGCACCGGGACGGGGCTCGTCGTCTTCGTGAACTCCTCGACGCCCTCGACCTCGATACCCTGCTGGTCGACGGTCGCCGCCATCTGTTCGACCACCTTCTCGGTGAGGTCGGTGGCGACGAACACGTGGTCGGCTTCGCGACCCTTCGCGGAGTGGATGGTGCCGATGCGGACGCGGTTGGGGTCCATCCCCTCGTACTTCCCGCCGAAGTACGCGTCGATGGACTTGCGCTGGAAGCTCGTCACTTTCCGAACCATGTCGCTGGCGGACGTGGAGTCGGGGAGGAACGGTACGAGGTTCTTGATTTCGGCGAGCGGGATCTCGATCTCGGCGAGGTCGTCGACGTCAGCCTCCTCCTCGTAGTCGTCGATGAGGTCGTAGAGGTCGTCACGGTCGTTCGAGCCGAACGCCGACTCCTGCAGCATGCCGGCGAAGCGCCGCGCCTGCAGGCCGGTGATGGGCTCTTCGTTCTCGATGCGCTCGACGCCGCGGACGTACTGGGTGAGGCGGTCGGTCCACATCCGCTGGTCGGTGAGCACGCTGAACGGGATGCCCTCCTTGATGAAGTCGTCGATGAACTGGAACATCTGGTAGCGCGCCCGGAACAACAGCATGATGTCGCCGTCGTCCTGCTGGACAGTGTAGCGAACGTTGCGGACGAGGTTGAGCATCGAGGGATTCTCGACGGCCTCGACGACGCCGCCCTCCTTTCTCGGTTTGAGGTCCTTCTCCTGGCGCTTCTCGATGTGTCGAATCTCCTTGTTGACGACGTTGAGGATGCGCGAGGGAAGTCGGTAGGAGTTCGGGAGCACCTCGTCCTCGTCGCGTTCGGCGTCCAACAGGAGGTTGGGGTCCGCGCCCTGCCACGCGTAGACGACCTGGTCGTCGTCGCCGGCGATGAGCACGCGTTTCATGTGCGGCTTCCACTCCTCGTACACCTCGTACTGCAGCGTCGTGATGTCCTGGAACTCGTCGATAACGAGGTAGTCGACGCTCGGCAACAGCGAGCGCTGTTTCACCCGCTGGAGCATGTCGGCGAAGCCGACGAGGCCGTTCTGTCCCTTGTAGTTGCGCCAGCCGCGAATCGCCTCGGGGATGTCGACGCGGTCGTCCGAGGAGGGCCACGTCGGCGTGTACTTGTTCCCCTCCTGGGCGTTGGGGTCGATTTCGGGGGGCAGTCGAACCTTCTCGACGTTCCACTGGAACGGCACGTCGTACCAGTCGGCGACGTCGCGCTGGGTCCGCTGGAGCCACTGACTCGTGGCGATGACCTTGTTGCCGATGGTCGTCGAGCGGGCGGTTCGGCGGCCCTTACCGCCGTACTCGTCCTCGTACTCCAGGCCGAACTCCTCGCAGAACTCCTTTTTGTCCTTCTCGCCGACGACGTCGCCGCGCGAGAGGTTGAGCAGTTCGTACGCTTTCGCGTGCATCGTACAGACGTTGCCTTGGAGCGCGCGGGGAGAGATGTCGAGGCGCTCGGCGAGGCGTTCTCTGACTTCTTGGGCCGCTGCACGTGTGTAGGAGACGACGAGGATGTCGCGGAACTCGACGTCATCTTCTTCGAGTAACTCTTCGACGCGATTGAGAAGGGCGGTGGTCTTCCCGCTGCCCGGGCCACCGAACAGCCGGGTGACGGTGGGAGCTGTCTCAGCCATTATCCCGGTTCACGCCCTGCGGTGTGATAAACCACGTGGCTTCTTTCGGCGGCGTGAACGCGGTCATCGACCGGTCTTCGACCCTCCCGTCGAGTCCGCACCGACTACGCTCACGAAACGGGCCGAACCGTCGGCGACACAGCGGGCGAGTCGTCGGGCACGCAACCGGTCGACCGCCTCTAGTGTCGACTCGGGGCCAGACGTGTCGACGCACGCTCAGACCCGTCGCTGACGCCCGGATGCGTCGCTGACGCTCGGTGTTCGAGAGCCGGCCGCAGAAAAATGGTGAGGACCGATGGAGACCGAACTCAGGCGGCGGGGTCCCACCCGCAGACCGTACACGTCACGGCGTCGTCCGTATCGTCGTGGAGCGCCCCGCAGTCCGGACACTGTTTCTTGTTATAGGATCGATCCCAGCGTTGCGGTTCCGTCTCGTGACCACGGTCAGTTAAGAACTGGTCGAACATGTCGTCGCTGGGTTCAGATGCCATACAGGTCGTGCTATGGCATGACAGTACATATCCTTTGTGGGCAGGGAGGAGCGTTACAACCGCCGAAGCGGCGCTAAAACGCGCATTTCCGCCCGACTACGTCGACTTCTCGACGACGCTCTCGTCGCGGACAGTCTCGTCGTCGTGGACCGCCCAGTAGGTGTTGCGGTAGCGCTTGATCTTCCGGTAGAGCAGGTACCCGAAGAAGCCGTCGTAGAGGATAACGTAGCAGAGGTACGCGGCCAGTTGCGGCACGCTGAACGGAACGACGGTCTGCATGAGCAACCAGATGAGCCCCGACCCGAGGCCGACGGTGGTGTTGTACGTGCCGTGGATGAACGCGGCGATGAGCAACCCTTTGACGACGATGGGGCCGCTGTTCTCGCGGTTGAACTTGGCGAGGCCGAGATAGTAGCCCGCGAACGCCGAGTAGATGACGTGGCCGGGGCCGGCGAGCGCCCGGACGGCCGTTATCTCCCCACCGACGCCGATGAGTTCGAGTCCGAACTCCAACTGCGTGGGTTCGACGCCCTGCGTGATGTACAGTGCGTTTTCGATGGTCGCAAAGCCGAGACCGGCCATCGCCCCGTACACCGCGCCGTCGATGACGGCGTCGAAGCGCTCGCTCCGATACGCGTACAGACGAACCGCCAGCAGTTTGACCGTCTCCTCGACGGGGCCGACGACGAGATAGTAGAAGAAGACCATCCCGATGACCGGAACCAGCTGGAAGTACTCCGAGAACGCGCTGTTGATGAGCGCCGCGAAGTTCGCCGTCAGCACCCCGAGCAGAAAGGTAGCGACCAGCAGCGACAGCGGTTCGTTGCTCGTCACGTCCGAGTAGTAGACGTAGCCGGCCAGTGCGAGCGCCGGAACCACCGACAGAACCGTCAGTATCCCCACTTCCGGTGTCGAGACGACGGTGAGGCCGCCGATGGCGACGAGCAACAGCAACGCGACGAGGATGATGACGAACCGTAACGTCGCCGTGATTAGTTTCCAGAGAAACACCGACAGCCCGTCGAGGGAGCTGCGCTCCTCCCACGTCGAAACGTCGTAGAGATCGACCGACCCCGCCGACGCCCGTTCGATAGGATCCCGTTCGTTCGGCATGATGGTACGTCTCCCGGAGACGCCTAATCTCTTGGGCCCGCTTGCACCGCCCGCGAGGCTCCGCGTCCGCACCGCCGTCAACGAGGTACGCTGAAATCCCCTCCCGCCCAACGTCGGGTATGCACTTCGACTCGCGAACGCAGGCGGCGCTCCGGGAGGTCGGCGTCGACACCGAGCAGATTCGGGAGGCGTCGGACCTCGTCGCCGAGGCTGTCGCCGAAGACGCCGACGCGCTGGCGGCGTTCTTCGCCGACGGCGGAACGTTCTACTCCGACATGGAGATGGCACACAGCAGCGACGAGATACAGCAACACGTCGTCGACCACGTCGACCTCTACACCCACGGCGCGAGCATGCGCGGCTACCTCCAGTTCGACTCGTGGGGCGTTCCCGTCGAAGGCGGTCGAATCCTCTCCGACGACGTCGTCGAACTGACGCTCGGCCCGACGGTCCACGACCGAGTGCGGTTCGCCCGCGACCCCGACGCCCTATGAAGGTCCGCGTCCGCGGCATCTACACGACGGCGCTGACGCGACTGTTCCTCGACGCGGGCGACGACGTTGTGCAGGCGTCAGGTCCCATCAAGCGACGGTTCGACGCCGAGTTCGACGCCGAGACCCACGACGTCGCCGTCGAGACGACCGACGACCGCCAGGGCGTCGGCGTCACCGGCGACGAGACGGCCGTCGACCGCGCCCGCGAGCGACTCCGAGCGGTCGGCATCGACGCCTTCGCGTGGACCGACCCGGCACCCGAAGGGGCGGTGTTCGACGGACGGGTGAGAGAGACGCTCGGCGGGGGTGCCGTCGTGGACCTCGGCGCGACGGACGGCTACCTCCCCTACCGTAACGCCGACGACCGCGTGGAAGCGGGCGACGCGCTCCGCGTACAGGTGACCTCGTCGACGCCGCCGTGGGACGACGACCGACCGCAGTTGGACACCGAACTCCGCGCCCACGACGGCCTCGTGACGCTCGTTCCCGGCCGGGAGGAGACGACGGTGGCGACCCACGACGACGCGGCCGGGCGCGAACTCGCGGGGATGACCGACCTGCTGGACCCCGACGTTCCCGAGGGGTGGGGCATCCGCTGGCGACACAGCGCCACGGAGGCGGATATGACCGCGCTCCGGGAGGCGCTCGACGGCGCGAGCGACCGCGCCCGGGCGATGGACGCGGCGCTCGACGAGTCCGTCGGCGACCCCGGCGTCGTCGTCCCCGCCGCCGGTGCGTGGGTCTGGTTCGGCCGCGAGTCGCGGTTCGCGCTCGACGACCTGCGTCGAAAGGTGTCGACGACGATGCCCGGCCACCACCGGACGAAGGCCGCGGCGAACGCCGCGAGCGCCGGCGTCGATCTGGCGGAGGCGCTCTGCGAGTTCGAGGACGGTGAGTTCCCGTTCGGCGTCGTCGCCGACCAGTTCGGCCCCGTCGAGGGCGACTCCGTTCGAATCGGCCACGGTAAACCGGACGGACGGCTCATCACGCTCGGTTCGGGCGAAGTCGTCGAACGCGACGACGAGGGGACGGTCGCCGTCGAGCGGACGATGTCCGGCGGCGGACGCTACGACGCGCTCGGCACGAAGCGCGAGAGCGGCGACACGGCGCTCACGAAGTTCCGCGAGGGCCGCTGGTGGTACCCGACGGTCTACCGGGGTGCCGACTGCGAGCGGAAGGGGACGTACGTCAACATCTGCACGCCGGTCGAGTGCTTCCCCGACGAGATTCGCTACGTCGACCTACACGTCGACGTGGTGAAACACCCGGACGGGCGGGTCGAACGCGTCGACGACGACGAACTCGACGCGGCCGTCGAGGCCGGACACGTCTCCGAGCAACTGGCGGAGAAGACGCGACAGGTCGCATCGTCGTTAGAGCGGGCGCTCTGAGAGCTGGCGAACAGACGGAGCATCGAGGGATTCCGTGATGCGAAGCGGTGCTCCGCACTCCCGTCATGGCCGACTTCGTGTGACGGTCAGTACACGCGAACGGATGGTTTCGTTATCGGTGAAAAAGGCGAGGGTGGGGTCGATGTTGCGGCGGACGGGCGCTGACGGTACCGACGGGCTGTGGCTGATTCAGAAGTGTTCGGCCGACTCGTTGGAGAACTGCAGCTCCCCCCCGCGGCCGCCTTCGACCGTGCTGCTGCCCTGATCGCCGGTGCTCGGAACCTTCACCGTCACGTCTCGGACATCCTCGAAGTCGCGGATGAGGTCGGCTTTGATGTTGGTCGCGGTGACGTTGCTGATGCCGCAGCCGGAACAGGTGCCGCCGAGCTCGACGACGACTTCACCCGTCTCCGGGTTCGCTTCGCGCACGACGCTCGTCCCGCCGTGCATCTGGATGATGGGCATCTGGCCGACCATCCAGTTCTCGATTTGCTCCTTGAGGCTGTCGTCGCTCATTGGCGACTCTTGGAACCGCAGCTATGCGTATGTTGTGGTTCGCCGTGGGCCGTCGGGCCCGAGTCGGCCGCAGACGGACGCAGGGCCGGTAGGAGGGTAATCGTCGCCCCCGGCTATTTTGTTCTTGTACCGCGAACAGTACGGCTACATGGAAGCTCCCGTCATCGCGGTTCGGTTACTTGTCGGAGTCCTACTCATTCTGGCGAACGGCTTCTTCGTCGCTATCGAGTTCGCGCTCACGCGGGTCCGACAGTTCCCCGAGTCCGAGTTCCAGGGCTCGAAGGCGCTCGAACGGGCGTGGGACATGACCGACCGCCTCGAAATTTATCTCACGAGCTGCCAGGTCGGCATCACCGCGACCAGCATCGCCGTCGGTATCGTCGCCGAACCGGCGCTGGCGGCCATCTTCGAGCCGTTCATCGAAGGAACGTTCCTCGCCTCGATCAGCGCGGGCGCGATTCTCGCGTTCCTCGTCATCAACCTGGTCCACCTCACCCACGGCGAACAGACGCCGACCTACCTCGGCGTCGAGCGGAGCAAGTGGGTCTGTACGTACGGCGCGACGCCGCTGTACTACTTCGCAATGTCCATCTACCCCATCATCAAACTCGGTGACGGCGTCGCCAAGTGGACGCTCCGCCTGTTCGGCGTCGAACTCACCCGGTCGTGGACCGAAGCCGAAGAGGACAGCGTGGAGAACCGCGCCGACCTCCGCCGGCAGATGGCGTCGATTCTCGAAGCCGGCGACCTCTCGGAGGAACGCCGCGAAGAGGTGATGAACGCGCTCGAAGTCGGCGAGGAACCGATCTCCGAGGTGATGGTCGACGTCGACGACGTGGCCGTGCTCTCGACGGCGTTCTCCGTGGAAGAGAACCTCGCCGTCGTCGAGGCGAATCCGCACACGCGATTCCCGCTCACCGGTGAGTCGCTCTCCGATTTCCGCGGGATCGTCTACGCGCCCACGGTCATCAACGCCTACGACGGGCTCTCGTCCGGCGAGGTGACGTTCGAGGACATCGCGGCTCCGCCGCTGACGCTCGACGCGGAGACGACGGTCAGCGAGGCCATAGACCGGTTCCAGGAGGAAGAGCAGGAGTTAGCGTTCGTGCGGAGAGACGGCGAAGTCGTCGGGTTGCTCACCGCGACCGACGCCCTCGAAGAGGTGATGGGCGAGATGCGCGACCCGACCGACCAGAAGGCTGACACCGACGTCGAGGCGAGTTCCTAATCACGCGCCGTCGTCCGCTACCGTCGTCTCGTTACTCGTTTTGTCCGTTCTTCTCTCGCCGGGTCGACCACCACGCGCCGACGCCGAGCGCCGCCACCGCGGTCCCGACGCCGAACCCGGGTGCGAGGATAGCCGACGAGTCGGCGTCGCCGCCGGTCGACCCCGGATTCGCCTCGTCGTTCGCGTCTCCGTTCTCGCGTTCCGGCGACTCGGTCGGTGTCAGCACGTCGACGCCGCTGGTCTCGGACTCCCCGAGCGATGGGGGATTCGCCTGCTGTCCCGCGTGGTCGGGGAAGACGTACAGCCGTCCGGTGGCGTCGTCGGTGCCCATGCTACTGGCGACGAACGTCTCTCCGGGGACGGCGAGGCGAGCGGTCCAGAAACTCGCGTGGCCGGGGTCGCGCCACCACGCGAGCTCCTCCGGGTTGGACGGGTCGGAGATGTCGTGACGCTTGACGCCGCCTCGGTACCAGGAGGTGTACAGTCGCTCGTCGCGGAGCTCGAAGTTGTGTGAGGTGGTCCAGACGCCGCCGTACGTCGGGTCCGGCGTCGGCGGCGGATCGATGGTCGACAGTTTCTGGGGGTCCGCCGGGTCCGAGACGTCCCACAGCTCGACGCCGCTCGGCCCGCCGACCAGTTCGCCGTCGGTCCCTTCGGCCCACGATTCCTTGCCGACGCCGAGCAGCGTTCCGTCCTCGTTCGTCGCCACGTAGTGGTCGTTACCCGGCGGCACGGTCGCCTCCCGTCGAGCGCGCTGGCCGTCGGAGACCGCGAGCGACGACGGCGAGGGACCGTCGAGGCGGCCGATCGTCTGCGGGTTCGTCGGGTCCGAGACGTCGAGCATCCACGTCCCGGCGTCCCAGTGGGCGAGGTACGCGACGCCGTCCTGTACCCACACGTCGTGAACGGTGCGGCGACCCGCCGAGACGTCGTCCCACGCGGAGTTCTCGTCCAAGAGTGACCACCGGGCGACCTCCCGCGGGTCGTCGTCGCGGAGGTCGACGGCGACGAGCGGATTGCGGTCGTACTCGTTGGCGGTGAGGTAGGCGTAGCCGCCGCTGAAATAGCAGTTGTGAATCGGGTAGTCGGTCTCGAAGAAAGCCAGCGTCTCCGGGTCCTGCGGGTTCGAGACGTCTTCGACGAGCAGCCCCGAGAGCGCGCCCGGAATGCCGTTGGCGGGGCCGACGACGAGCAGTCGGTCGCGAGCGTCGTCGAGTTTCACGTCCCACACCTGCCGCAGCGGTCCCCCTTCGCGCTCCGAGAGGAGCTCTCGACGCTCGGCGAGCAGTTCGGGTCGGTCGGCGACCGAGAGGTCGACGACGGCGTACCCACCGGTGGCGGCGACGAACGCTCGCTGTCCGTCGGGAGCGACGACGGCCTCTTTCGCCCCCCGGACGTCGACGAACCCGTAGGGGCGGTACGGCCCCGGGTGTGCGTCGACGCGACTCGTCGTCAGCGTCGGGACGGTCGAGAGACCGAGCGCGGCGGCGCTTCCGCGCAGCACGTCACGTCTGCGCATAGGTGGTGCTGTACGTGCAGGCGAATAAGCGACGCGTCTCCGTCGCCGGTGCGGTACCGTCGCGTCGGTCGCCCGTGCCCCTGCGCCGCGACGGGCGAATCAGCGCGGCATTAAAACCGCGCTCGGTCGCCCGTTCCACCGGTCATCGCACTGGCGAGCGCCCCGCGAACCACTACGTCGTCGCCGAGCGTCGTCAGTTGGATGTCGGGGACGTTGATGAACACCATCTCGTCCATCTTCCGGCGGATGGGGTCCATGATGAGATCGGGGTTGTTCAGCGCCACCGCGCCGCCGATGAAGACGATGAGCGGCGCGTAGGCGTGGATGGTGTTGGCGACGCCCATCGCGTTCCAGTGGCCGACCTGCTCGATGACGTAGTCGGCGAAATCGTCCTCGCCCGCGTGCTCGAACACGTCGATGGCGGAGAACTCCGGCTCTTCGACCGGGAGTGTCGTGTCGACGGGGTCCTCCGCGTGGAGCTCCTCTGCGTACCGCGGGATGTTGTTCCCCGAACAGTACGCCTCCCAGTGACCATCGTGGCCGCAGCCGCAGGTGCGGAAGCCGTGCGGGTCGATAGTCATGTGACCGACTTCGCCCGCGTTGCCGTCCCACCCGCTGAGCACCTCGCCGTCGACGCAGACGCCCGCGCCGATACCCGAGGAGATGGTGAGATACACCATGTCGTCGGGGTTGCGGTCCGAGTAAAAGCGCTCGCCGATGACGCCCGCGTTCGTGTCGTTGTGGAGGTAGAGTTCGTCGGTCTCCAGCAGTTTCGAAAGCGGCCCCGTCAGCGGGATGCGGTCGATGGTGTCGGGGAGGTTCGCCGGTTGCTCTATCGCGCCCTCGGCGAGGTCCAGCGGCCCGATAGAGCCGATGCCCGCGGCGACGACGTCCGTCGGGTCGACGCCCGCCTCGTCGCAGGCCTCGCGGACGACGCTGAGCACCTCCTCGGTGACCGCGATACCGGTCGGGCCGCGAGGCGTCGCGTGTTTCGTGTTTCCGATGATGGTTCCGTCGTCGTCGGCGACGACCGCTCGGACGTTCGTCGCGCCGAGGTCGACGCCCACGTAGTAGGCCATTGTATCCACAACCACCGTCCCGCCACTTAACTGCACAGATTCGATACGTCAGATTCCGGTTATCATGTCGCTTAATCTGCCCGTAGGGCGCCCCTACTGCACGTCTAGCGGTACCGTATAACAAATTACTCGATGTTTAGTTACTACTTCCGGCGTTCGAAGCGTTCGTCGGCAACTTCGGAATCAGCCACGTGAGCAGCGCGTCCGGACTACGGGTCTGCGTCCAGACGCGACCCGGTCCCTCAAACTCGCAGACCAGTCCCTCGCCGCTGAACAGCGTGGAACGAAAGCCGCCGACCGCGCGCACGTCGAACGTCGTCGTCGACTCGAAGGCGACGATGTGGCCCGTGTCGACGGTGTATCGCTCGCCTTCGGCCAGTTCGACCTCTCGAACTGCACCGTAACTGGAGAGAAACGCCGGGCCGGTTCCGTCGAGACGGAGCAGAAACAGCCCCTCACCGCCGAAGAACGACCGACCGCCGCCGAACTGCGTGTCCAGTTCGACGTCTCTGCCCGAAGCGAGATACGACCCCGACTGCACGAACAGCGTCTCGTCGTCGAGGTGGTAGTCCGCGATGTCGCCGGGAAGCGGCGGCGCGAGCGCTACCTCCCCGGCTTCGCGGGCGGTAAACGTGTTCTGAAAGAAGCTCTCGCCGCCCAGCAGGCTTCGCTTGAGCGATCCGAAGAGACCGCCGTCGGCGCTCGTCTCGATGTCGATGCCGTCGTCGTAACTGACCATCGACCCCGCCTCGGTACGGACCGTCTCACCGGGTTCCAGCGAGAGCGTTAACAGGGTGAACGTCGGGGCGAACTCGATTTCGTGCTCCATGTGAGTGTATGCCACACAGGGGTCGATGAGTGTTCGCCTCGCTCGCCTCGACCGCGGGGGTTCAGTTCTCCGAACGGACGAACGTCACCGGACACGGCGCTGATAGCATGACTTCCTGTGCGGTGCTGCCGAAGACGGCCTTTCCGGTCGGCGAGCGCTGTCGGCCGCCGACGATGATCTGGCCGGCACCGACGCTCGAAGCCAAGTCGACGATGCTCGTCCCGTGTTTGCCCACCGCGCCGCGAACTTCGTAGTCGACGCCGGCCTCGTCGAGCATCTTCGTGAGGTCGCGTATCGTCGCGTGCCGCGACGCCACGTCGTCGGGCGAGACCTCCTCGGCGGTCAGGTCGAACTCCAGTTTGTCGATCGTCTCGTCGTACTCCTGTCGGGTGAAGACGTGGCCGAGAACGACCGTCGCGCCGGTCGGCCCTGCGATGTCGACGGCGACCTCGCCGAGTCGGTCGATGCGCTCGGCGTCTCCGGCCCCGACTGCTAACAGAATCGTGTCTATTGCCATAACTAGCGGTAGTCACGTTCACAACTTAAACGTGACGACGGATTTACTCGGCGTCGAATAAATATTTTCAGCGCTCTGCAGTCGCTCTACGATGTCAATCGCTCTCGTGGAACATGTAGATTGTCCCCGCGACAGTCCACACTTTTGCTCGCGGTCGCCGACGTTCCGGTATGCTCGCTCCCGACCTCTCGGGTCGTACCGTTCTCGTCACCGGCAGCGCGAAAGGCATCGGCCGGGAACTGCTGCTCTCGGCGGCCGACTGCGGTGCCGACGTCGCCGTTCACTACTACTCAAGCGCCGACGAAGCCGGAGACGTCGCCTCGGAGGCCGAAAGTCGGGGAGTCTCGACGACGACGGTACAGGGCGACGTGACCGACCCCGAGAGCGTCGACGGCCTGTTCTCGGCCGCCGAATCCGCCCTCGGCACCGTCGACGTCCTCGTGAACAACGTCGGCGACTTCGCGCCGTTACACTGGGAGGACATCGAGTTCGACACCTGGCAGCGCGTCGTCGAGACGAACTTCTACGGGACGTATCTCTGCTCGAAGCGCGCGCTCTCGGGGATGCGAGAGGCCGACTGGGGTCGCATCGTCAACGTCGGCTACGCGGGCAGCGAGAAGGCGCTCGTCTACCCGAAGAACTTCCCGTACTTCGTCGCCAAAACTGGCGTGTTGATGTTCACGCGGATGCTCGCGGCCGACACCCAGAACAGCGAGATCACGGTCAACGCCGTTTCGCCGTACGTCGTCGAGAACTCCGACGAGTTCCCCGACGAACTGCCGCGGGGCCGCCCCGCCTCCTTCGAAGACGTCCAGCAGGCGGTGTTGTTCTTCCTCGACGAGGACAGCGGCTACATCAGCGGCGAGAACGTCGAGATCGACGGCGGATGGTTGCCCGAGACCCTATAAAACGACCTTTTGCGCTGCGGGCTGCCTCCGGCAGCCCTCGGCAAAAGCTCGGCCAAAAGCATTCGTCGCTCAGTTCGGCGGCTTCGCCGCCTCCCTTCGCTCCTCAGCCCGCTCGTTCGCTTCGCTCACTCGCGGCGCAACAGATAGCGACGACCGGCTGTGGGGGGTCGCCGCCAGCAGCCCCATCACGAGTGAGGGTGATAGCCCGAGCGAGTGGGCCGAGGAACCCTCGAAGGCGCGTCAGCGCTGAGGGGGTGACGCTGTGCTTTTAGTCCGAGAGCAGACGCTTTGCGTCTGCTAAGCCTTCGCGGTGAAGCCGCTCCGCAGCGCAAAAGGTGGGTGTTCTAGACGTCAGGCGCGTCGTCCTCGACGGCGCGCTTCATCGACTCGCGGCGAGATTTCGCGTCGCGGCCCGTCACTTCGAGGAGGAACTCGTTTTTGGCGTTGACGGCGTCCTGGGCGGCGTCGGCGTTGCCTTCCGCGATAACCTCGGCGGCGTCGCGCTCCTCGAAGTGGACGGCGAGTTGGTCCTTCTTGCCGCTGAACGTCGCCGCGCCGGCGATGATGCGCTCGAAGACGGGGTTGTCCGGTTCAGCGACGACGTACAGTTCGTGGCCGTCGTGGTCCTCCGTCCCGGTGACCGGACCGAAGTAGCGTTCGATGGTCGCTTTGAGGTCCGGCGCGTTCTCCTCGAGCGTCTCGCCGCGTCGCATCTTGTACTGCTTCATGCGCCACCGTTTGCGAGGGGATGGTTTACTTGTTTCGTCCGGGCCTGCCCTATATACCCGTGTGAGAGGCTGACGGGTGATTTGTCGCGCTCCTCGCTTCCCTCGACCGCTGGAAAAAAGCCTCGATTACCGCTTGCGCTCTGCGATGTAGCCCCGGCGGCAGTCCGGACAGATGTCGCCCGCGCGGAGTGAACTGCCGTTCGACGGACGGGTGAGCCCGCACTCGGGACAGACGTACTCCGTCGGCACGTCCTCGATCTGGGTCTCCAGTTCGACCGCGGCGTTCTCGGCGCGCGTGAACCCCTCTGCGGTGTCGCTGGCGCCGTTGAGATCTCCGTTACCGTTGGCGATGAACTCCGCGTCGTACCCGTCGCGGCCCTCGTAGTCGGTGTCGTAGTCGTTTCGCTCCGGCGCGAGGCCGCCGAACGTCACGTCCGTCGGCGACCCGTCGGAGGGTTCGGCGTCGAACCCCTCGTCCTCGCCGCCGACCTCCGGCCACGGCGTCGGGTCGTCCTCGGAGGTCGCGTCGGCGTCTGCGCCGTCTCCGCCCGCGCTTTCAATCTCTTCGACCGTCGGCATCCGGTCATCTCTCCCGTCGCCGACGTTCGCCTCGGGCCACTCACCCGGTTGGCGCTCGGGTTCCGGCTCCGGCTCGTCCTCGTCGTCGAGGATGATGCCGTCGTCCTCCTCGGCGCTCTGCGGCGGCTCGAACTCGTCGCCGTCGTTGAACTGCTCCTCGATCGTGTCGCCGGTGAGCTCCGTCTCGGCGGCGAACTCGCCCGTCTCCTCGTCGTCGGCCGCTGACCCGGTACCCGGGATGGCCGTGACTTCCTTGTTCTCGCTGACGACTTGTGTCTCGCCGCAGCGGATACAGGTCTTCACCTCGCGGATGGTGACGACCCTCTCTTCGCCGTTTTCCTCCCGCTCGCGCTCTAACTCCGGTTCGTCGAAGTCGTGCCCGAGCAGACACCTGAGTCCCATTAGCGGGACTTCCGACCTCCGTAACTAAAAACTACCCCCTCGGTGTCTGACGCCTGGCCGACGCCACCGAGGCGGATAGACCGGTCTCCACTCGAACACGACAGAAAAAACTGACAGTAGTCCAATCACGATAGTCGGAACAACCCGCCGGTAACGGTAAACCGGTCGGGGAGAATGCATAGCATATGAGAGCCAAGCGGGAGTATCGCAATAGAGGCGGCGTGGAAGTCGCGGTACTCGACGCGCTCGTCGACCGAGCCGACGACGGAATGACGGTTCTGGAACTGCGAGCCGCGGTCGACGCCGACATCGACACGCTGGAATCGGCGCTGGCGGAGCTGAAAGCCGACGGTCTCATCACCGTCGACCAGACCCGGGAGCGAGTCCTCATCATGCCCGCCGACTGCGTCGTCCCCGACGCCGACGAGACCGTCGAGAACGAGCAGAGCCTCTTCGACGCGGTTCGAGACCGCCTCGGTCTCTGAAGTCAGGTGGACACCGTTTTTACTGCGTGCCGACCTATCTCTCGGCGATGACTCTCGTCGGAGACCTCCACGACGACCACGGCGCGACCTACGAGACGCGCGACGACCGCCGCGTCGTCGCCCACTACGGTCGCCCCGAGCGCACGCACAGAGCGGTCAGACACGGCGTCGGCGTCATCGAGATGGGTTACGGCGTCGTCGTCGTCGAAGGCGACGACCGAATCGAGTACGTCGACAACGTCGTCTCGAACCGCGTCCCGCGCGAGGACGGCGAGGGAACGTACGCGCTCCTTCTGGACCCGCAGGGCCGCATCGAGGCGGACATGTACGTCTACAACGCCGGCGAGCGACTGCTGCTGTTCACGCCGCCACAGGTCACCGAGTCGCTCGTCGCCGACTGGCAGGAGAAGGTGTTCATCCAGGACGTCGAGATCCGCAACGCCTCGACCGACTTCGGCGTCTTCGGCGTCCACGGCCCCCAGTCGACGGAGAAGGTCGCCTCCGTGCTCAACGGCGCGGGCGCGCCGGAACCACATCTCTCGTTCGTCCGCGGGTCGATGGGCGACGCGGGCGTAACCGTCGTCGCCGCCGACGCACCGACCGGCGAGGAAGGCTACGAGATCGTCTGCGCGGCCGCCGACGCGCCCGACGTGTTCGCGACGCTGCTCGTTCACGGGCTGAACGCCGTTCCGTTCGGCTACCGGACGTGGGAGACGCTCACCGCTGAGGCCGGCACGCCGCTTTTCGCCTCCGAGCTCGACGGCCGCCTGCCGAACGTCCTCGGCGTCCGCAACGCGCTCGACTTCTCGAAGGGCTGTTTCGTCGGTCAGGAGGTCGTCTCGAAGGTCGAAAACCGCGGCCGGCCGAGCAAGCGCCTCGTCGGTCTGCTCCCCGACGCGCTCCCCGAGGCCGGCGCGGCCGTGTTCGACGGCGACGCCTCGGTCGGTGAGGTGACCCGCGCCGTCGGCAGTCCGACGCTCGACCACGCTATCGCGCTCGCGCTCGTCGACTTCGACGTCGAAGCGACCGACCTGTCGGTGCGCGTCGACGGCGAGTCGGTTCCGGCGACGCGGACGGACCTCCCGTTCGTCGACGGGAGCGACCGCTCGGGGCGGTTGCCGACGTACGAGGCGCTGACGCAGTAAGCAGAGAGCGACGAGAAGAACGGACTCGGCGACTACGAGAAGAACGCGTTCGACTGCTACGAGAAGAACGCTTTCAACTGTTCTGCCGAGAACAGCGACGACGGTCGGTCCATATGGACGCCGATTTTCCCCGAGAGCGCCTTCAGGCCGGCGCGCTGGACGGGCTCCGGCAAGGAATAGGCGCGGCGAACCCAGTGGCCGAGTCGAATCTCCCGTTCGAGGTCCGCGCGCCACGCCGTCTCGTAGTCGCCGAGCGTCCGCGGGCGGTCGGGGTCGATCTCGCGGACCGCGTGGTCGGCGGCGGTCATGCCGTAGAGGATACCGCCGCCGGTGAACGGTTTCGTCTGGGCGGCGGCGTCCCCGACGAGAAACACCCGTCGGGAGGTGACCGACGGCGGCGGGCCGATGGGTATCGCGCCCGAGCAGAAGTGACTCGTCTCCACGTCGTAGGTGTCGGTCAGCACGTCGAACATCTCTCTGACCTCCTTGCCCGGCGGTGCGGCCAGTCCGTACTCGACGCCCGCCTCGCCGCGGGGGATGCGCCACGCGAAAAAGCGCGGGACGGTGAGGTGGACGTCGACGAAGTCGCCGTGGTCCGGGTCGTCGTCGAACGCCAAAACTCCGTGAAGCAACTCGCCCGGTTCCGGCAGGCCGACCTCGCGGCGGACCTTCGAGACGGGGCCGTCGCAGCCGGCAACCATCTTCGCCTCGAACGTCTCCTCCTCGCCGCCGACGCTCGCCGTGACGGTGACGCCGTCGGCGTGCTCTCGGACGTCGGTGACGGTGTGGCCCTCGCGCACGTCGGCCCCGGCGTCGCGGGCGGCGTCGGCGAGCGTCCGGTCGAGTCCGACGCGGTCGATGACGTTCGATATCTCCTCGTCCTTGTAGAAGGGGTTCGCGTCGGTGTCGGGGCCGCCGACGCGGAAGTTCGCGCCGTAGATGCGGTTCTGGAACAGTTTCTCTTTCGCCGCGTCGGGGACGTACTCCCAGATGTCGGTGCTGACGTGTCCCGAACACGCCAGTGGGGTGCCGACCTCCCCTTTTTCGAGCGCGAGCACGTCGTACCCCTCCTCGGCGGCGCGACGGGCGAAGCGCGCGCCGGCGGGACCGACGCCGACCACGACGAAATCGTACATCGGTCGTGAGTGACCCGCCGAACGACTATATACCTTCTCGGTTCGACTCGGCGCGCGCACTGCGACTACGACTCCGCGACCACCGCCAACCCGCGCGCAGTCTGCGACTCGTACGCCTCCGGCCACGGGATGTCGACGCGGTCCCACGTCTTCCCGCTGTTGGGCGACCGGAACAGACCGCGGTTCGACAGCGCGTAGAACGACCCGCTGTCGTCCGTCGAGAGCACCGGGCGCGTGACGCCCTCGCCGGTCGGGAGGCCGTCGAGTCGTTTCCACGCTTCGCCGGGACGGCGTCGATAGACGTACGTCTCGGCCGAGTCGGCGTTGTGTGCCGTCCGCGCGCCGCTGGCCGCCGAGACGAGCACGTTCTTCGCCTCGCGCCCCACGGCGACGCTCCAGCAGTAGCGGTGGTCCAGCCCCTCCTGCGGGTGGTCCCACGTCTCGCCGCCGTCGTCGCTCTCTGCGTAGCCGTCGCCCGCTGCCGACCACACTCGGTCAGGCGCGTCCGGGTGCGTCGTCAGGCTGTGATTGTCGCGTCGCGCCGAGGGGACGCGGTCCTCCCACGTCTCGCCGCCGTCGTGGGTCTGCACCAGCGCACCCGCCTCGATGCCGACGTAGAGATGGTCGGCGTCGGAGGGGTCGACCTCTATCCAGCGGACGTGGTGGGTGTGGGGCCGCGGCGGGAACGACCAGTCGTCCGCCGACGGGAGCTCTGTCAGCCCCTCGCACTCCTCCCACGAGTCGCCGCCGTCGTCCGAGCGATACACCGCGCTGGGTTCGGTACCAGCCCAGATGCGGTCGGAGTCGGTCGGGTCGACGGCCACCGACATCACCGGGTCGGTGAGCGTCTCGTCACCGACGCGGTGCCACGTCTGTCCTTCGTTGTCGCTCCGCCAGAGACCCGCATCGAACGTCCCACAGAACGCCGTTTTCCCGTCGGGTGCGACGCCGAGACACTCGATGTCGCGGTCGGCCAATCGCTTGTCGACGAGCCACTCGCCGGGACCGCCGCGGACCACGAGGAGGACGTTCCGCAACGCTGCGTACTGTGTTGTCATACCCCGCGGTTTGGTCGCGGCGTAGATAAGCGCGCCGCCGATTTCCCGGACCGTTCGCCGGACGAGAGTTTACAACCGATAGAGAGTCCAGACGCTCTCGATGTAACGTCGTACCGCGACGGGGTCGAGGCGGGTGTCCGGCGAACCCCTCGCGAAAGACGTCCCTCCGCCGGCTGTTCGCCCTTCCCGAGCGTCTGCGCTCTTCGTCTCCGCGCTCAGTCGTCGGTCGTCGGCTTCGCGGGTTCGCGCTGGTCGGCGCGCGGTCCCTCGATATCGACGGCCGGGAGCATGTCGCGGAGGTAGCGGCCGGTGTACGACGACTCCTCGCGGGCGACCTCCTCGGGCGTCCCGGCGGCGACGACTTCGCCGCCGTTCTCGCCGCCTTCCGGACCCAAATCGAGGACGTGGTCGGCGTTTTTCACCAGATCGAGCTCGTGTTCGATGACGGCGACGGTACTGCCGTTGTCGACGAGGCGGTGCAGCACGTCGATGAGCTTTCGCTCGTCCTCTTTGTGCAGCCCCGTCGTCGGCTCGTCGAGCAGGTACAGCGTGTCGCCGGTGTCTTTCTTCCCCAGTTCCTCGGCGAGTTTGATGCGCTGGGCCTCGCCGCCCGAGAGCGTCGTCGACGGCTGGCCGAGCGTCATGTAACCGAGGCCGACGTCCTTGAGCAGCTGGAGGCGTCGCCGAATCTGGGAGTTCGCCTCGAAGAACTCGTAGGCCTCGTCGACCTCCATGCCGAGTACGTCGGCGATGGTCTTGCCCTTGTACGTCACGTCGAGCGTCTCGTCGTTGTAGCGTGCGCCGCCGCACTCCTCGCAGGGGACGTACACGTCCGAGAGGAAGTTCATCTCGATTTTGACGTCACCCTGGCCGCCGCACTCCTCGCAGCGACCGCCCTTGACGTTGAACGAGAAGCGACCCTTCTCGTAGCCGCGCTGCTTCGAGAGCTTCGTCTCGGCGAACAGATCGCGGACGTAGTCGAAGACGCCGGTGTACGTCGCCGGGTTCGACCGCGGCGTCCGCCCGATGGGCGACTGGTCGATGAGACGCACCGTCTCGATTCGGTCGATGCCCTCGATGGCGTCGTGGTCGCCGGGGTCGACGGAGGTGTTGTTGTTCATCTCGCGGGCCAGTCCCTTGTAGAGGATGTCGTGTATGAGCGTCGACTTCCCGGACCCCGAGACGCCCGTAATCGCCGTGAACGTGCCGAGCGGGAGCGACACGTCAAGGTCCTTCAGGTTGTGCTGGCGCGCGCCTCGAACCGTGAGCTCGCCGTCGGGCCCGCGCCGCGTCTCGGGCACCGGAACGTCCTTTCGTCCCGAGAGGTAGTCGGCTGTGATGGAGTTGTCCGCCTCGCATACCTCGTCGAAGTCGCCTTGCACGACGATGTCACCGCCTCGCTTGCCCGGCCCGGGACCCATGTCGATGATGTTGTCCGCACGGCGCATCGTCTCCTCGTCGTGTTCGACGACGAGCAGCGTGTTACCGAGGTCGCGCAGGCCTTCGAGCGTGTCGAGCAGTTTGTCGTTGTCGCGCTGGTGGAGGCCGATAGACGGTTCGTCGAGCACGTACAGCACGCCGACGAGTCCGGACCCGACCTGCGTCGCCAGCCGAATCCGCTGGCTCTCGCCGCCGGAGAGCGTCGACGCCTCCCGGTCGAGCGTCAGGTAGTCGAGACCGACCTCGGTCATGAAGCCGAGTCGCGCGCGAATCTCCTTGAGAATCTCCTCGGCGATGGTCCGCTCGCGGTCGGTGAGGTCCGCCTCCAGGCTCTCGAAATGCGCGAGCGCGTCGCCGATACTCATCCGGTTCACCTCGGTGATGGCGATGCCGTCGATGTAGACAGAACGCGACTGGGGCTTCAGGCGCGTGCCGTTGCAGGCCGGACAGGTCGTCACGGCCATGTACTCCTCGATGTGCTCGCGGGTGCCTTTCGACTCCGTCTCGATGTGGCGGCGTTCGAGGTTCGGGATGACGCCCTCGAACCGCTTCGTCTTCCGGCGGACGCCGTTTCGCGTCTGGCGCTCGAAGACGACCTGTCGGTCGGTGCCGTAGAGGAACTGCCGCTGCACGTCGTCGTCGAGATCCTCGAACGGCGTCGAGACGCTGACCCCGAAGTGCTCGGCGACCGAGTCGAGTCGCGTCCGGTAGTACGACCGCTTGTAGCTCCACGGCTCGAAGACGTGTTTGATGGGTTTCGAGGGGTCCTCGACGACGAGCTCGGGGTCTATCTCCTTGGTGTTGCCGATGCCCTCACACTCGGGACACGCGCCGTGCGGCGAGTTGAAGGAGAACGACCGCGTCTCGATTTCGGAGAAGTCGATGCCGCAGTGCGTGCAGGCGAGTTCCTCGGAGAACTCGACGACGAGGCGCTCGTCGCCACCGCCGGCGAGGTCGCCGGTCGCGCGGGCCTCGGTGCCGAGGTGGAACTCGTCGGCCGCGGGCGGGTCGGGAACGATGACCTTCAGCACGCCGTCGGCCTCTTCGAGCACCGTCTCGACGGAGTCGGTGATACGCGAGCGCGCTTCCGCCGATATCTTCACTCGGTCGACGACGACGTCGACGGTGTGGTCGTAGTTCTCGTCGAGGTCGGGTTTCTCCATCGCGAGGTCGTACTCCTCGCCGTCGACTTCGACGCGGGAGTACCCCTCTGAGACGAGTTCGTCGAACAGGTCCTCGAACGCGCCTTTCTGGTCGCGGACGACCGGCGCGGCGATCTTCGCGCGGGTCCCCTCGGGGAGTTCGAGGATGCGCCGCACCATCTGCTGGGCGCTCTGCTCGCCGACCTCGCGGCCGCACTCCGGACAGTGCGGCGTGCCGACGCGAGCGTACAGGAGGCGGAGGTAGTCGTGGAGTTCGGTGACGGTGCCCACCGTCGAGCGGGGGTTGTTCGCGGCGTTCTTCTGGTCGATGGAGATCGCCGGCGAGAGCCCTTCGACGGACTCGACCTGCGGTTTGTCCATCTGCCCGAGGAAGTTCCGGGCGTACGCCGACAACGACTCGATGTATCGACGCTGCCCTTCGGCGTAGATCGTCTCGAACGCGAGCGACGACTTCCCGGACCCCGACAGCCCCGTGACCACCGTGAACGTTTCACGTGGGATGCGCACGTCGAGATCTTTGAGGTTGTGTTCTTCGGCCCCTCGGACCTCGATGTAGTCCTTACTCATCTGGAAGCACGCTATGTCGGGGATACCTGAATACTCGTCGGTTCCGAGTGATATCGACTCACACAGAATGGTGACCATACAGCCGTTATTCGGCCCCTTCCGAATCCCGAACACTGTACTCAGTGCCCGTCACCGGGTCGAAATAGGGGAATTCCCGAAACGGAACGCCCGGTTCCTCCAACCACTAGTTGAAGAATTACATACAGTAAAAACTGTCTAACGGATAAAGAGAATTGTCTAATTCTGGAGATATTCATCGGCACGTACTTTTAGTGGCTAGACTCGTAGGTACATCCATGCTGGTTCGGCATGTCAAGCGCGCACGACAGAAGACGTTCGACGCTATTCCTGAGTGGGTGAGACCCGCGGTGCGGAAAGCGTTCTACGTTCTCCATCCCAATGCGTCGTGGGAGACGTTCAAAGAGAAAGAGCTCACCCGCCAAGCGTTCATCGAGCAGTTCTTCGACAGCGAAGCGGAACTCGAGGCGTACGAAGCGGAGTTCATGAACGGCGTCATCGCCGAGAATCTCAGACGCGCGTACCAAGAACTCGGCAACGAGACCTTCTACGACATCCACAAGGCCGACTGCGTGCGGTACTACGCGTACATCCGGAAGTACAAGCCGCAGACAGTCGTCGAGACGGGCGTCTTCCACGGCGTGTCGACGCTGGCGATTCTCGCCGCGCTCGACAGAAACGACTCCGGGACGCTCTACTCCATCGACTACTCGTCGCTTCTGGATCCGACCGACGAAGCCGACGTAGCACGGTACGAGCGTCGTCGTCCGTCCTGTTCACAGCGCGACAGCCACCTCATTCCCGCCGACAAGGAACCGGGCTGGGTCGTCCCCGAGAAGCTCCACGACCGGTGGGAGTTCGTCACCGGCCGCAGCCAGCGCGAACTCCCGAAACTGCTGTCGAAACTGGAGTCGGTCGATATGTTCGTCCACGATTCGGAGCACTCGAAGACGGGGATGCTGTTCGAGTTCGACCTCGCGTGGGAACACCTTGCCCCCGGCGGGATGCTCTTTTCGCACCACGCCGGCTGGAACGACGCGTTCGACACGTTCGTCACCGAGCGTGCCCCTAACGCCGAGTACGGCAAGACCGCCGTCCACTACATCCACTTCGACAAACACAGCCAACCGGGATGGGGTAAGTACGCCCGAAAGCCGCTCACCGCATCGACGGCCGGGGCGTCTCCGCTCGAACCCCAACTGGTATCGGACGACTAACTGGGGGCCGCTCGGGTCGCTGTCTCGGTAATTCGCACGCTGGCCCGGCCGAACTCGCTGTGGCCGCGTCTTCGCGCTCTCTCTTTCGCCGACCGCCGGCGACGCACGAACGGAGCCCATTCCCCGGAGAAGCCGGATATTACGCGTTGCTACGGTGCATCTAATTATATCGGAGTACGTTGTCACGTAGAGGTATGCAGGTCCCGTCTCTCAGCCGCGTACGTCGTGCTGCATACACGAGCGCCCCCTCGTGGACCAAACCGCTGGCGACGAGATGTTTCTACACGCTACACCCCGGTGCATCCTGGTCGCTGTACGAACGCAAAACCCGTTCCCGCGAGCTGTTCGTCGACCGCTTCTTCGACAGTAGAGCGGAGTTCGAGGCGTACGAAGCGGAGTTCAATCAGGGTCCTGTTCCCGGCCTGTTGTACGAAGCGTGGCAGGAACACTCGCAACCGATCTACGACTCTCACAAGGAGGAGTGCGTCCGTTACTACGCGCTCGTCCGGAAGCTTCGACCCACGTCGGTCGTCGAGACGGGCGTCTACAACGGCGTGTCGACGCTGGCGATTCTCGCCGCGCTCTCGGTGAACGACCACGGCACGCTGTACTCCATCGACTGCTCGGCGCAGCTCGACGAACTCGACCCCGAGACGAAACGACACTACGAGCGACGCCGCCCCTCCTGCTGTGAGGACGGCAGCCACCTCCTCCCGGCGGGCAAGCAACCCGGTTGGATCGTCCCCGACGACCTCCGCGAACGCTGGCAACTCGTCACCGGACGCCCGCAGCAGGAACTCCCGCAGCTCTTGGAGGAGATCGGCGAGATAGAGCTGTTCGTCCACGATTCGGAGCACTCGAAGACGGGGATGCTGTTCGAGTTCGACCTCGCGTGGGAACATCTCGCTCCCGGTGGCATCCTCGTCTCGCCGCACGTCGGCTGGAACGACGCGTTCGACACGTTCGTCACCGAGCGAGCGCCCGAAGCCCAGCACGGTGAACTCGCCGTCCACTACGTCTACTTCGACGAGTACGACGGCCCCGGCTGGTGTCGGTACGCGCAAAAACCGGCCGCGAGTCGTGATGCGACCAACGGGCCCCGACGCGTCGAGACGGTCCCGAAACCCGTCGCGGACGACTGACCGCGAGAGACGCTCGTCGCGCAGTTCAGTTCAGTTTCTGCCGCGCGATGCGGACGCCCGTCGGCGCGAGAATGAGTTGGTCGTCGCCTTTCTGGACGATGTCGCCGTCGACTTCGCGGGCGACCTGCTGGAGTTCGTCGACGATGTGTTCGACCGTCCGGTCCTGCGTCCGGAGGCGCGTGATGTCCGCGATGACGAAGTCGCCGTCGTAGACGGCGTCTTTGATGGCGATGACGTCCTGCTGACCGGCGATTTCGGCGATGTGGACCGTCATTCCCGCCTCGCCCTGTGCGGTGTCGAAGTCGTCGAGGTTCAGTTCGACGTAGTCCTCGGTGGAGCGCTGTCCGTTCCCGAGAATCTTGCTCATAATACCCATGCCACCTACAGTGGCGGGTCGCCAAATAGTTCTTACGTCAGACGGCCGCCGACGCCGGTCGACCCGCTTCCGACGGACCGGCTCCGTCGCAAACACCCCATCGAAGCGACGGGTCCCCGAACACCTTTCTGTCGCCTTCTGGTCTCTACCGTGTGAGTTCCGCATCGTCCGACCCCGTCGACCGTATCGCGGACCGAACCGACCGGGCGTTCCGAGACCACCCGCTCGTCACCGGCGTCTGGGCCGGTCTCATCGGGACGGCCGTGATGACGTTGTTTCGACTCCCTGTCGCGCGCTCGCTCCCGCCGACGGGCGCGTTCTGGGAGCAGTACGCGGGCGGCGACCCCGACGCGCTCGGGCCCGCGTTCCTGCTGCACTTTCTCTACGGCGCGGGCGGCGGCGTCGCCTTCGTCCCAGTCGAGCGAACGCTCCGCGACCGAGGGCTGACGACGTCGCTCGCCGTCGGTGTCCTCTACAGCCTCGCGCTCTCGGTGTTCGGCACGCAGGTCGTCCTCGGCCGTCTGCTGGGGATGGACCTCGACCACGACGAAGCGGTCGTCTTCCACGCCGGTCACGTCGTCTACGGCCTCACGATCGGCATCTGGTTCGGCACCCGAGAACCGCACGACGGTCGATGAAGGTCGAGACGCCGGGCGACGGCGACGTGAGACGGGCGGGGGCGACCGTCGCCGCGGCGACAGTCGTCGCGTCGGCGCTCTGTGCGCCCGCGCTCGTGTTCGAGTGGTACGTGCCGCTCTTTCTCGGTCTCTGCGCACTCGCCGCCGTCGGCGGCGTTCTCAGAGCGATTCTCGTGACGGCTGTCGCCTGCCTGCCGAACCCCGACCCACCGGAGCGCCCGACGGACCCGCCGACGGTGAGCGTCGTCGTCACGGCGTACAACGACGCCGACGCGCTCCGAGAGACGCTCGCTGGCTGTGCCGCGCTCGACTACCCCGCCGACCGGGTGCAACTGCTCATCGGGTACGAAGCGGCGTCGACGGACGGCACGGCGGCGGTCGCACGACGCGCCGCCGCGGCCGACTCCCGCGTCCGTGCCGTAGAGCGGTCGAAGCCGCCCGGGGGGAAGGCGGCGGCGGTCAACCACGTACTGCCGTACGTCGACGGCGAGATCGTCGCGAGTCTCGACGCCGGACAGCGTCTCGCGCCCGATTCGGTCTCGCGGGCGGTCGGCTGGTTGGCGGCCGACTGCGACGTCTGGTGTGTCAAAGGTCGAAGCTACGGACGGAACGCCGGCGAGTCGCTGCTGTCGCTCTGCGTGACCGTCGAACGACATCTCGCCGAGCGACTGGCGTTCGTCGCGCGTTCGCGTCTCGGCTGGTTCACGCTCTTTACCGGCGGCCAAGCGTTCTTTCGGACGGAGACGCTGACCCGACTCGGTCCCTTCGACGAGACCGTGTTGCTCGAAGACGTGGAGATGGCGACGCGAATCCACACTCGCGGGGGGAGTGTCCGCGTCGACCCGGCCATCGTCGCCACCGAACTGAATCCGGCGACGCTGTCGGCGTGGGGAAGCCAGCGTCGGCGGTGGGCCCGCGGCGGAATGCAGGTCGCCCGGCGGTCGCTCGGCGACCTGCTCCGCAGTCCGCACACGTCCGTACTGACCCGCCTCGACGCCGCCTACACGTTCGCCGCGTTGCTGTCGGTTCCGGTCGTCGTGCTCCTCTCCCCGGCCGCCGTCGCCGAGGCAGACGCGGCCGTGGAGCTCGCGGCGGCCGCTCCCGCGTCCCGGTGGCTACCGCTCTGTTCGCTGCTGTCGCTTTCGCTTCCCTACGCGCTCTTTCTCCGGGACGGCCTCGACGGTCGCCGTCACGACCCCCGCGAGTACGTCGCCCCGGTTCTCCTTCCGGCGTATTTCGCCCTCCAGAGCGCGGTGGTTCTGGCGGCGTTTCTCGACGAGTTCGTTCTTCGACGACCCTCGGTGTACGTCACGAGTCGGCGCGACGGGGAGTAAGTCGGCGCGACCGAGAGTGAATCGGCGCGACCGAGAGTGAATCGGCGCGACCGAGAGTGAATCGACACGACGGGGAGTCGACGCGGAACGTCGCGGAGGGTGAGAGGGTGAGTCGCTGCGCCGAGTCGACCTCCCGAGTCGACTCACCGAACGGTCGGGACGTGCCGGTACACGGAGATTTTTGCGCGGCCGCCGCTACCGCACCACCGTGACTTTCAGCATCTGCGTCCGCGAGGAGTACGAGGACGACGACGGCGACGGACAGTTGCGCTTCGGCGTCGCGGTGACGACTCGTCTGCCCGGCGTCGGGACGCTCTGCCCCTTCGCCAGCGAGCACGGCGCAGTGGCGACGCAGAGCCTCGTCAACGTCGAGTTGGGCCGGAAGGGAATCGAGTACATCGACGACGGTCTCGCCGTCGACGACGCGCTTCGGTCGCTTCTGAACGCCGACGAGGGCAGCGCCCAGCGACAACTCCACGGCGTCGACGCCGAGGGAACGTTCGCCTTCTCTGGCGAGGAGTGCAACGACTGGTACGGCCACGTCGAGGGCGAGAACTACACCGTCGCGGGCAACCTGCTGGTCGGCGAGGAGGTCGTCGAAGCCGCGGCGGAAGCGTACGAGTCGACCGCCGGTGGCGACGCGCCGCTGGCCGAGCGGCTGATCGACGCACTCGAAGCGGGTCACGAAGTCGGCGGCGACAAGCGCGAGGAGCTGCCCGTCCAGAGCGCCGCGCTGCTCGTCGAGCGCACGGACGACGAACCCGGCGACTTCACCGACGACCTGCGCGTCGACGCCACGGAGACGCCCGTCTCGGATTTGCGTGCGACCTACGAGGAGGCCAAGCGGGGCTACGAGATCGTCCTCGAACAGCACGAGGAGGAAACGGACGATATCTCGGAGGAGCTCGACGGAGTCGACGTTGAAACCGCCGACGGGGAGTGAGACGCCGGGGATACAGAAGGAGTTCGGACGCGCTCAGACGGTGAACTGGTACAGGTCGTCGCCGACGTAGTGGACCGACTCGACGACTTTCCCCGAGTTGCCGACGAGGTCGGCACCGGCTTCGAGCGCCCGACCGACGGCGAGCACCTTCCCGTGGGTCTCCTCGGCGATGGCGACGAGGTCTCCCGCTTCGATGTCCTCGTGGGCGTCGACGATACCGGGGCGCATCACGTCCGCGCCGCCGCTGACGAACGAGACGGCACCGGCGTCGACGGTAACGACGTGTTTCTGCGGCGGGTACTCGTTGGCACCCTCCACCGTGAGAAACGGCTCGTCGCCCAGGTACAGCACGGCGGGAGCGCCGTCGACCAACACGAGGTCGAACTCGGTGCCGGTGAGTTCGACGAACTCGTAGGTGTCGCCGTCGAGGTCGACGCCGAGCGTCTCCGAGAGCGTCTCCTCCAGCGATCTGATGTCGTCGCTTCGGAGGTGATGCCGCGATTTGACGTTCATACGCGCCTCGTGACGTTCCGAGCGAATAAATCGCCCGCTCTGTGCGCTCCGGCGGTCGAACCGCCGACCGACGCGAGAACGTAAACTGCCCGTTTACACTCCTCAACAGATAACAGTATCTCGCCCGTGAACGAGCGTCTGACGCCGCATAAACGCTAAGTACGCCCCCGTCAACCTCTCATCCATGTGGCGCTCCCGCACGGGTCGGGACCGGAAGACCGTCGTCTGCATCGCCTGCGGTTCGTCGGTGCTCCGGTCGGAGGCCCGCGAGTACGACAAGGAGGGTGACCGCTGGAACCGTCACGGCAAACAGTTCGAGTATCTCTGCAAAGGCTGTCACCGAGAGCTCTGCTGGCAACCCCGGGGCGAACTGGAGTCACTCATACTCGATATCGAACAGGACGGACTACCGCAGTCGGAGTTTCTCACGCGCTATCTCCACGCGATCGAAGACCGGTACGGCCGACCCGAGGAGTAACTCGCTTTCGGCGCTCGGCGCGAGGAAACGCGTCGCCGGACCCCGACACGACTAACTACCTCTCGCTCTTTTTCTCGCCTATGTCGAACGACGCACAAGCGCAGGCTGGCACCGCCGAGGGCCAGGGTCCCGTCGAGATAGACCCTGAACTCGACCGCCATCTGCGGAACAAACGCGAGGAACTGTTCGAGGAGTTCGAGATCCGCGACGAGTTCCCGCCGGAGGTCCGCCGCGAGGCCAAGGAGCGAACCGAGGACGTCCAAGCCGAGATTCGAGACGCCGTCGACGACCGCCGCGACCTTCGGGAGATGACGACGTGGACGACCGACCCCGCCGACGCCCAGGACTTCGACGACGCCATCAGCATCGAGGAGGACGACGAGGCGTACACGCTGTGGGTCCACATCGCCGACGTGAGCCACTACGTCCACCCCGGCTCGGAGATGTGGGCCGAGGCGGTCAAACGCGGCAACACGGTGTATCTCCCCGCCTACACCGTCCACATGCTGCCGCCCATCCTCGCCGAGACGGTCTGCTCTCTGGTCCCCAACGAGGAGCGACTCGCCCACACCGTCGAGATGCGCCTCGACAAGGAGAACCTCGGCTACGAGTCCATCGACATCTACAAATCCGTCATCGAGAGCGACGAGCGACTCACCTACAGCCAGTGCGAGAAGCGCCTCGACGACCCCGACGCGCCGCTGCACGACGAGATAACGCTCTCCTACGAGCTCGCAGACCAGATGCACGAGCAGCGAAAGGAGGACGGGTCGCTCGTGCTCAACCCGAGTCGCGACCACGCGCACACCATCATCGAGGAGTGTATGCTGAAGGCGAACAAGGCGGTCACGCACGAACTGATGTGGGGCCGCGGCGTCGAGGCGATGTACCGCGTCCACCCGCAACCGACGCCCGACCAGTGGGACAAGGCGCTGCGCGAGATCGCCGAGCTCGACAACGTGAGCATCCCCGGCGGGTCGTGGGACGACCCCCGGAAAGCCGTCAACGCGGCACTCGAGGAGGCTCCGCCGCGGATGCTCAACAAGATTCAGCGCGCCGTCCTCAAGGTGATGCCGCGGGCGAAGTACATGAACGACCCCTTCGGCGGTCACCACGCGCTGAACTTCGACATCTACGGCCACTTCACCTCGCCCATCCGCCGGCTCTCGGACCTCATCAACCACTGGATCGTCCACGAGAACGACGTCCCCGAGGACCTCGTCGAACTCTGCGACCGCGCCTCCGACCGACAGAAGGACGCCGAAACCGCAGAACGGCTCTACAAGCAGTTCATGCAGGAGGTCGGCCTCGACCCCTACGCCGTCAACAGCCGCGGCCTCGTCGTCGTCGAGGAGGACGAAGACGAGAGCGACGACCAGAGCGACGAGTAGACGCCGAGTAGTTCGATAGCGGGTGTGGCTCGACGGCGACCGTGTCGTCGTGTGCCGCGGAAGCTCTCCACGCTCGACTCCGTTCTCAATTTCTCTCCCGCTCTCGGCGACACCCCGGCCGGCTCCCGAAACCATCACGCGCTCGACAATCTATTTGCCGGTCGCGCCCTTCACTGTCGTAATGAAGGCAGTCGCCGCGCTTCTCGCGTGTCTCCTCCTCGTCGTGTCTTCGGTTCCCGTCGGCGCAGTCCCGTCGGAGCCGAGAGACGCGGCCATCGGTATCGCCACCGATTCCGGTCCGTCGCCGACGCCGTTCACCCAGGTCGAGAGGTCGTCGCTACAGATTTCAGGTGCGCCGCTGCAAGCCACCGGACCCGCCCCCCAAATCGAACTCAACGCCACGGGATTCGTCGCCGAGACGCAGAACCGAGCGACCGTGACGCTGTCGAACCCGACGACGACGCCGATGCGAAACGTCACCGTCACCGCCGAAGTCGCAGGCGGCGACGCCGTCGTCGCCCGCCAAACCGTCGCCGTACTCGCCGCCGGGACGAGCGAGGAGCTATCGTTCGTCTTTCTCCCTCGTGAGACCGGCCAACGAGAGGTGACAGTGCGCGCCTCCTACACCGTCGACGGGGAGGAAGCGACGACGCGTTACCACCAACCCGTGTCCATCAGGCCGCTTGAAGACGACGTGGCCGTCCGCGTCGAGTCGGTCCAGAGCGACGCCCAACAGCCCACCGGCGGACAACTCGGCGCACTGCTCGGTGGCGGTGACGGCGGACAGGGTGCGCTGCAGGGAAGCGGCGACGACGAGGCGCAACCGGGCCAGATAGACGTCGTCGTGACGAACTTCGGAAACGCGCCGCTGCGAGATATCGTCGTCGTGCCGGTGAGCGACGGCACCGAACTCCCGCGACAGTCGATCGCCGGACCGCTCGCGCCCGGAGAGTCCGCGCGGACCACCGTCGACCTGAGCTTCGTCGGCCGACAGGACGACATCGCGTTCGAGGCTCGATACCGCGTCGGCGAACGCGACGGCACCGCCCGAACCGAGTTCCCGTTCGACCCCGCCTCCGGGTCGATCGCGCTGACGAGCGTCAACCTCTCGATGGGGCCCGACGGCGTGTTGCGCATCAGCGGCAACGCGGGCAACCCCGGTGAGGCCTCGGTGACGGGCGTCACCGTCTCGGTCGGCGACGCCGAACACGTCTCGCCGACGTACCCGGTCCGCGACTACTTCGTCGGCACCATCGACGGCAACGAGTTCGCGCCGTTCGACCTCACCGCGGAGGTCGACCGCGAGAACGTGACCGTCGTCCCCGTCGACGTGACGTACGTGACAAACGGTGTCAGATACACCGAGACGGCCGAACTCCCGTACGACCGGTCGCTGTCGCCGCCGGAGCGCGAACGCGGTCTCTTCTCGTCGCTCTCGGTCGACGCGGGCGCGCTCGTCGCGCTCTTCGGGGTGAGTCTCGCCGCGGCCGCAGCGCTCGTCGTCGTCCGCCGCCGCCGATGACCGAGCAGTCACCGTCGTTCGGGGACGCGGCCGTCGATGCCCACGACGGCCCGACGCTCGAACTTCGGGGGGTCAGAAAGGTGTACGAGACGGGCGGCGAGACGGTCGTCGCGCTCGGCGGAGGCGGAGACTCGTCGGCCGGCATCGACTTCGCGGTCGCCTCCGGCGAGTTCGTCGCCATCGTCGGCCCCAGCGGGAGCGGCAAGTCCACACTTTTGAACATGCTCGGCTTGCTCGACGAACCGACGTCGGGCGAGCGCTACCTCCTGGGAAGAAACGTGACGACGCTCGACGACAGAGCGCAGACCGACGCCCGAAAGGAGGCCATCGGCTTCGTCTTTCAGGACTTCTATCTCATCCCGACGCTGACGGCGACCGAGAACGTCGAACTGCCGACCATCTTCGAGGACGACCCCGAGGCGACCGAGCGAGCGCGCGACCTCTTGAGACGGGTTGGCCTCGGCGACCGCCTCGACCACACGCCGAACGAGCTCTCGGGCGGACAGAAACAGCGCGTCGCCATCGCCCGCGCCCTCGTCAACCGGCCGCGAGTCCTGCTGGCCGACGAACCGACCGGCAACCTCGACCAGGAGACGGGCGCACAGATTCTCGACGAGTTCCGCCGCATCTGCGAGACGGGCGTGAGCGTCGTCGCGGTGACGCACGACCCGCAGGTGACGGACTACGCCGACCGGACGGTCCGTCTCGTCGACGGCGTCGTCCGGGACCGAAACGCAGACGGTGCGGGGAGCAACGTCGTCGACGTGCGTGCGGCCGACGGGGAGAATCAGCACACCGACCCGGAGGACGCGTGACACTCGACCGACGGTTCCCCGCGCTGCTGATGGCGTGGCGCAACCTCGACCGGAACCGCCTGCGCTCGGCGCTGGCGGCGCTGGGTATCGTCATCGGCGTGCTCGCCATCGCCACCCTGGGCATCTTCGGCAACGTCCTCCAACTGTCGGCGACGAACGAACTCGGCGCGATTGGCGATCAGGTCGTCGTCGGTCCGAACCAGGACGCGGGCGTCACGTCGCTGAACACCCGTGAGGTGGAGACGATACAGCAGCTCACCGCCGGACAGGGGACGGCGGTGCCGCTTATCAGCGACGGTGCGGTCGTCTCGAACGGTCGCGGGCAGTCGTTTGCGACCCTTTACGGCATCTCGACGCCGACGGTGCTTTTCACCGCCTCGGAGGGGACGCTCCCCGAGCGACACAGACAGGGCGCTATCGTCGGGTCTGCGCTGGCCGACCGACTCGACTTACAGGTCGGCAGCATCGTCGACATCGAAGGTAACGAGTATCGAGTCATCGCCGTTCTCGCGCCGACCGAGGACATCTCGCCGGTGTCGCCCGACGACGGCGTCGTCCTGCCGCCCGAGGAGTTCGTCAGCGACGAGTACAACCAGGTCGTCATCCGCGCCGACTCCGGCGAGGACGCGAGCCAGATTGCGGCGTCGGTCCGCGAGCAACTGAACGCCCGCGAAGAGCGCGTCACGGTGTTCGAGTTCTCGACCATCCTCGAACAGATCGGCGAGTTCTTCTCGCTCCTGAACGCGTTCCTGCTCGGACTGGCGGGTATCTCGCTCGTCGTCGCCGGGGTGAGCATCTTCAACGTGATGTTGATGAGCACCTCGGAGCGACGGGGAGAAATCGGGGTGTTGCGCGCCGTCGGCGTCCAGCGACGCGACGTGCTGCGGATGCTGGTCGTCGAGGCGGCGCTTCTGGGGACCGTCGGCGGCGCCGTCGGGGCGGCACTCAGCGCCTCGGTCACCGCGGGACTGTACTACTTCACGCCGGTGACGCTGGCCGTCGCCCTCGACCCGAGCAACGGCCTCTACCTCGTCGGCGCGTTCGCCTTCGGCGTGGTCGTCAGCCTCGTCAGCGGCCTCTACCCGGCGTGGAAGGCCGCGAACGAACCGCCCGTGGAGGCGCTTCGCGGCTGAGGCCCCGCCCCGTTGGGCTACGACGCGATTCAGTACGCGCTACCGCGGCTATCCTCCACGATGAGGCGTGCGACGAGCGCGAGGAGGATGAGCGGGATGCCGATTCCCGAGACGATGAGCAACAGCAGGACGACCGCCCGCATCAGCGTCCCCTGTCGGTCCCAGACGCGGCGCGTCACGTTGTCGATACTCCGCGCGACGTTCTGTATCGCTCCCATGAGCGTCAGTACGACGTTCGACAGGTTCACTCTTGGGGTCAGATATCTCCACACTGATAGATACGGCACCCTCACCCGCAAAGAGGGTCTTCCCGCGGACATTCTGGTCTTCGCTCTCGGTGTCGGAGGCGTCGTAGCCGATTCGAATCCGCTGCTCGGCGATGGGTTTGTTGCTCGGTTCGTGATAGCGGGTGACGGTGGCGGCGTCCGCCTCGGAGTTTCTGCCCCAGCAGTTACCTTTCTCGACGTTGGCTTCGTTCCTATGCGAATCAGTACAATCGTGCTACTCGTCGGTATCGTGCTGTTGTTCATCCCCATCCCGCCGTTTGCGACCATCGCCGGGATTCTCACCATTCTCGTCGCGCTGGGGATGCGTTTCTTGGGCGGCAACTAACTCGCGGCGACCGCCGCAGCACGGAGTCGTTTTTTGGTTCGGAACTCGCCGGGCAGACGCGCGTCTCGCGTTTCTCCGACCGCACGACGACCGTGTGGTCAGTGCTGTCGACGTGGTCGGTGACACACGAGACTCCGTCGCCTCTCGGGCAAGGAACTATCGTAGACTCGCGGGGGTCACGCAAACGAGCGAGTGTGACTACGCGAGTGCATCGGCTGAGGGAGTGAAACGACCGAAGAAGATGGACTCGCGGGGATTTGAACCCCGGGCCTCTTCCTTGCGAAGGAAGCGATCTGCCACTGATCTACGAGCCCTCGTCTGCACCCCAACTAACCCGTGGGCCGTACTTGTAGCTTCTGTTTTCGCCCGCCTCCGCGAGGGAGTCACACGCTGAGCAGTCGGAGTCGCCCGGCGACGAGGCCGAGGACGAATCCGGTGCCGTGAGCGACGATGGCGACGTTCGGTCCCGCGCCGAGCGCGGCGACGAGGACGGCCGCGGCGACGACCAACGCGACCTGCGTCCGCCCGTTCAGCTTCAACCGCCCGAGCACCGAGTCCGTCACCGGATTCGCCGCCAGCAGGTAGCCCGCGAGCGCGAAGATCGCGCCGCTCGCGCCGATGACGCCGACAGCGCGGCCGAACACCGAGTCGAATCCGATTTCGGCGAGTCCGGCGAGAACGCCGGTCGTTAGAAAGAACGTGTGATACCGCCACCGCGTCGTCCCCTGCTCGACGAAGAAGCCGACGACGACGAGCGCGACGACGTTGCTGAGCAGGTGGCCGACGCCCGCGTGGGCGTACACGCTCGTGACGAGCGTCCACGGACGGACGTCGACCGGCGGAGCCAGCGCGAACAGCCCGACGGCGCTCCCGAACAGACCGAGGACGCTCTGGAAGAGGAAGACGACGCCGAAGACGACGAGCGTGTCCAGCGTGGGGCTGTTCTGGTGGGAGACCATACCGGAACAACGCCTTACGGGCGCAAAAGCGTACCTGCGGCTACGAATCCGAAAAATCGAAGAAAGGGGATGGTGGAGACACCGTCGGACTCCGACGGGCCTTAGCGTCAGTCAGTCTTCGAGAACGATCTCGATACTGACGTCGTTTGGCACTTGGATGCGCATGAGCTGGCGAAGCGCGCGTTCGTCCGCGTCGATGTCGATGAGACGCTTGTGAACTCGCATCTCCCAGTGCTCCCACGTCGCGGTGCCTTCTCCGTCAGGCGACTTCCGACACGGAATCTCGAGCGTCTTCGTCGGCAGCGGAATCGGACCGCTGAGGCTGACGCCCGTCTTGCTCGCGATTTCGCGGACGTCGTCACAGATGTCGTCGAGGTCCTCGGGGCTCGTGCCGGCGAGGCGAACGCGTGCTTGCTGCATTTATCGCTCGTTGACCTCGAGCACCTTGCCGGCCGCGATGGTCTGACCCATGTCGCGGATGGCGAAGGAACCGAGTTCCGGAATCTCGCCGGACGGCTCGATGCTGAGCGGCTTCTGCGGACGGATCGTCACGATGGCGGCGTCGCCGGACTTGATGAAGTCCGGGTTCTCCTCTGCGACCTCACCCGAGGCGGGGTCGAGCTTCTGGTCGATGGACTCGACCGTACAGGCGACCTGCGCCGTGTGGGCGTGGAAGACCGGCGTGTAACCCGCCGTGATGACCGAGGGGTGCTGCATGACGACGACCTGCGCCGTGAACGTCTCGGCGACCTTCGGTGGGTCGTCGGCCGGGCCACAGACGTCGCCGCGGCGGATGTCGTCCTTGCCGACGCCGCGCACGTTGAAACCGACGTTGTCGCCGGGTTCCGCGCGCGGGACCTCCTCGTGGTGCATCTCGACCGTCTTGACCTCGCCAGAGATGTCAGACGGCTGGAACGAGACGTTCGCGCCCATCTCGAGGACACCGGTCTCGACGCGGCCGACCGGGACCGTACCGATGCCGGAGATGGTGTAGACGTCCTGGATCGGGAGTCGCAGCGGCGCGTCCGTCGGCGGCTCGACTTCCGGCAGGTCGTTGAGCGCTTCGAGGAGCGTCGGGCCGTCGTACCAGGACGTGTTGTCGCTGGCGTCGGCGATGTTGTCGCCCTCGAACGCCGAGATCGGGACGAACGTCGCGTCGTCGGCGTTGAAGCGAACCTGGTTGAGCAGGTTCTGGACTTCCTCGCGGACCTCCTTGTAGGAGTCCTCCGAGTAGTCGACGACGTCCATCTTGTTGACGCCGATGATGAGCTCGTTGATGCCGAGCGTGCGGGCGAGGAACACGTGCTCGCGGGTCTGCGGCGCGACACCGTCGTCGGCGGCGACGACGAGAACCGCGTTGTCAGCCTGCGAGGCACCCGTGATCATGTTCTTGACGAAGTCACGGTGGCCCGGACAGTCGACGATGGTGAAGTAGTACTTGTCCGTGTCGAACTCCTGGTGGGCGATGTCGATGGTGACACCGCGCTCGCGCTCCTCGGCGAGGTTGTCCATCACGTAGGCGAACTCGAAGCCGCCTTTGCCCTTCTCTTCTGCTTCTTCGCGGTGCTGCTCGATTACGTGCTCCGGAACCGATCCCGTCTCGAAGAGGAGTCGGCCCACGAGCGTGCTTTTTCCGTGGTCAACGTGGCCGATGATGGCCAAGTTCTGGTGTGGTTTGTCTTCGCTCATTGTTTAGCTCACGCGCTAAGGCGCTATGTGGCGTTTCCTTTGGTTGAGGACCCTAAAACGATTTCGATACGGCATACGGGACACCCCGACGCCGTCTTGCGGTTTGACACTGGCTACCGTGCGGTAGTCGGTGACAACAGCTACTCCAGGCGCCGAACGTCCGATAGCACCGCACTCGCCGTCTCGGGACCGCCCGCCCCCCGACCGCTGATGTTCAACCGACCCGCGTGGGTCGTCTCCAGTTGGACGATGTTCTGGGTACCGGTCACCGCGAGCGTCCCGTTTTCGGAGACGAGCCGGGGGCCGACGCGAACGCCGTCCGCGGTCGCCTCGCCGATGAGTCGCACCGTTTGTCCGTCTTCGGCGGCGAGTTCGAGCGCGCTTCCGGGGATGTCGCGGATACCTTCGACGTCGGCGTCGGAAAGCGAGTAGCCGCCGTCGTAGAGCACGTTACCGAGGATGACGCATTTGAGCGCCGCGTCGGTCCCTTCCACGTCGAAGGAGGGGTCCGCCTCGGCGACGCCGAGGTCCTGCGCCTCCGCGAGCACGTGGTCGTAGTCCAACCCCTCGGCGGTCATCCGCGAGAGGATGAAGTTCGCCGTCCCGTTCAGCACGCCGCGGGCGGCGGTGATCTGGTCGGGGCCGAAGTCCGAGACAGCCGAGAGGACGGGAATCGCGCCGCCGACCGTCGCCTCGAACAGCACGTCGCCGTCGCTGTCGCGTTCGAGCGCACGAAGGTCCTCGTAGCGTTCGGCGACCGGTCCTTTGTTCGCCAACACGACGTGACGGTTCGATTCGAGGGCCGCTCGCACGTGCGAGAAGCCGGGCTCGGCGTCGCCGAGCGTCGTCGGCGTCGCCTCGACGAGCACGTCGTACTCCGACACGAGCGCGTCGCCGATCTCCCTGTCGCCGACGCTTCCCTCCTCTTGCTTCCGGTCGAGCGCCGCGGCGACGTCGACCCCGTCGGCGTCGACGACCGCGCCCCGCGAGTCCGCGAGCACCGTCACCTCTTGGCCGTAGTCGGCGGCCAACTCGGCGACGGAGCGACCCACCGCTCCGGCACCGACGACGGCGACTCTCACGCCGACCCCTCCGCGAGAGGTTCGACGACTCGGAGATCCTTCCGGTCGGCGATCTCCCGGACGACGGCAAGGACGTTCCCACGTTTGCCCGCTTGGGTCGCCAGTCGGACGCGGGCGCTCGACACCTCGTTTCGGCCTTCGGGTGCCGACACCGAGAGGTCCGCCAGCGCCGCGTTCGCGCACTCTTCGATGCTCCGGAGCGTGTCCGAGAGGTCCGTGTCGACGAGGTGTCCGACCAGAAGGACGGTCAACTGTTCGCCGTAGCGCTCCGCACCCGCCTGTATCACGTTGACGCCGTTCTCTCGAAGCGCGTCGACGATGGTGTCGAAGCGGTCCGGCGGACACTCCAGGTCGACTTCGACGGGGATGTGACCGCGCGGCGTGAGGTTGCCGCGCTCGTGGTAGATGGAGAGCAGGTTACCGCCGTTGTCGGCGATGGGCCGCAGCGCCGCGAGCAACTGGCCGGGCTCGTCGACGAGTTCGAGCCGAACCGTGTGCGGCTGCGGCGTCTCGCCGTCGCTCATCGGTTCACCTCCGAAACGCGCCACCCGCCTGTTGTCGACAGGGAGCGGTCGCTTTGTGGCTCCGTGTCGATACGCCGCGGCTGGTGTGCGCCAATCCGCATACTACGCTTCTGACGCTACGTGGGTTATAACTCTTCGTCACTCGCAATTCTGACCGACGTCGGTCGATAGCGGCGTGGCCGCCGCTCGGGGCCGCGAAAGAAGGAGAGAAGCGCGCGATCGGTCGCGCTTAGATGTAGTCGATGGCCGGCGAGAGCTCGAGCTTCATCCCCTTGCGCTCGCGGATCTCCATAATCTTGTCGCGCTGGAGGCTGTCCGAGAGCACGCGGAAGCCGGCGTTCTCGGTGTTCCACGACGCGCGACCCTCGGTCGCAGAGCGGATGTCCGAGGAGAACCCGATCATCTCTTCGACGGGCGCGATACCCTCGATGACCATGAGGTCACCTTCCTGGTACATGTCGTCGACGCGGCCGCGGCGACCCTGAATCTCGCCGGAGGCCGAGCCCATGTAGTCGGAGGCGACGTCGATGCGGACGTTCTGGATCGGCTCGAGCAGTTTGATCTGCGAGTCGATGAGCGAACGGTGGACCGCCTCGCGGACCGCCGGGATGACCTGCGCGGGACCGCGGTGGATGGTGTCCTCGTGGAGACGCGCGTCGTGCAGACGCAGCAGCGTACCCTGCACCGGCTCCGCCGCCAATGGACCGTCGTCGAGCGCCTCTTCGAGACCCTCGATGACGAGCTCCATCGTCTCGTTGAGGTGCTGGATACCCTTCGTGTCGTCGATGAGGATGTTCGTGCCGAAGATGTGTTCGACGTTCTGGGAGGTGTCCTTGTCCATGCCGGCTTCCTGCAGCGCTTCGCGGCGCTCCAGCTCGGGCATGTCCATCGCCACCTCACCGAGCTTGATGGCGTCGACGATGTCCTGCGACATCGGCTCGGCGGTGATGTAGAACTTGTTGTGGCGGTTCGGGGAGACACCCTCGACCTCGCGCGACTGCTGCTGGGGAGCCTCGCGGTAGACGACGATGGGCTCGCCGGTGTGGACCGGGATGCCCTGGTTGTCGCGGATGCGCTGAGTGATGACCTCGAGGTGGAGTTCGCCCTGTCCGCTGATGAGGTGCTCGCCGGTGTCCTCGTTGATCTCGACGCGGATGGTCGGGTCTTCCTTGGCGACCTGCTGGAGCGTCTGGATGAGCTTCGGCAGGTCGTCCATGTTCGTCGCCTCGACGGATTTGGTGATGACCGGCTCGGAGATGTGTTCGATGGACTCGAACGGCGTCATCTCGACGCTGGACACCGTGGACCCGGCGATGGCGTCGCGGAGGCCGGTGACGGCGGCGATGTTGCCGGCCGGAACGCGGCTCACCTCCTCGCGGGAGTCACCCATGAAGATACCGACCGACTGGACGCGGTTCTTGCCCGCGGTGCCGGAGACGTACAGCTCCTGGCCTTTCTCGAGCGTTCCGGAGAAGAGACGACCCGTGGCGATTTCGCCCGCGTGGGGGTCCATCGAGATGTCCGTCGACATGAAGACGACCTCGCCCTCGTCGTCGACGAGGCGCATCTGCTCTGCGAGTTCGGATTCGGAGTCGCCGCGCCAGATAGTCGGGATACGGCGGGGCTGGGCGTCGAGCGGGTCCGGGAAGTGCTCGGCGACCATGTCGAGGACGACGTCCGAAAGCGGCGTGCGCTCGTGGAGCTCCTCGCGGTTGCCCGACTCCTCCATCTCGATGATGTCGCCGAAGGAGATGCCGGTCTCCTGCATCGATGGGATGGAGACACCCCACTTGTACAGTGCGGAGCCGAAGGCGACGGTCCCCTCTTCGACGGAGACGGTCCAGTCGTACTCTTTCTCCTCGGTCATGCCGCGGATGAGCTCGTTGACGTCGGTGATGACGTCGAGGAGACGCTCCTGCATCTCCTGGGGCCCTTCCTGGAGCTCGTTGATGAGGCGGTCGACCTTGTTAATGAACAGCGCCGGCTTGACGCCCTCGCGGAGCGCCTGTCGGAGCACCGTCTCCGTCTGGGGCATCGCGCCCTCGACGGCGTCGACGACCACGAGCGCACCGTCGACGGCGCGCATCGCGCGCGTCACGTCACCACCGAAGTCGACGTGGCCCGGCGTGTCGATGAGGTTGATGAGGTGGTTTTCGCCGTTCCACTCGTGGGTCATCGAGACGTTCGCGGCGTCGATGGTGATGCCGCGTTCCTGTTCGTCCTCTTTGGTGTCCATCGCGAGCTGCTGTCCCGCAGTCGCGTCGGAGATCATGCCGGCACCGGCCAGCAGGTTGTCCGAAAGTGTCGTCTTCCCGTGGTCGACGTGAGCGGCGATGGCGATGTTCCGGATCTGCTCCGGCTTGTCCATCAGTTTCTCACATTCCTGTACGATTTTCTTTCGTCGGCCCATTATGAATGCCCCTACCGGCAGGAGGGTCAAAAGGGTAGTGTTTTTCCGACGCCGAATCCGTCGAAAACGGCCGTTTAACACGGCTCCGTGTGGGTACGTACCACTTAGCAAAGAACCCGAAAATCAGGCCGAACCACCAGTTCGGCGACTCGTCGCGTAGTCGATACGCCGTTTCCGTCTTCACGCGACGCGCGGCACAAGAGTCATACTATCTCAGACCATGTCACTATTACGCATGGATCTTCGCGTGCAGGGGTCTGCCGCCCCCGACGCCTTTCTCAGCGCGGCAGACCTCTTAGAGACGGAGTATGAGTTGTCGTGGCCGGTTCACGTCCGAGTCAGAGACGACCCCGACGAGCGAACGTGGGCGGGCCACTACAGCAACGCCGCCGGCGACTACCACGTGTTGAACATCTCACGACAGGCCGCGACGAGCGCGATGGCGCGCGAACTCGCTCTCCACGAGTTCTCTCACATGGCCCGCTACGAGCAGTCGCACCCCTCCCACGTCCAGTCGACTGAGGAGGCGCTCTACCTCGCGCTGACAGGGCGGAGCGTCGAGCGCCGTAAACTCGTACACTGCTACCAGATAGCCAACCACATGAAGGACATCTACGCCGACGACATCACCATCTCGGTCGCCCCGGCGGAGAAACTGGTGTACTTCCTCGAATCGCAGTTGGCGGCGGCGCTGGCCGACCAGCCGACGGCCGTTCCACGCGCCGACTGGACGCGGACCACCGCCGCCTCCGACCCCGAAATCACCGCGGTCAACGCGGCGTTCGCGCTCGCGCTCGTCGAGCGACACGAGCTCGTCGACGACGACCACCGCCTGTACGACCTCGCGCACGCCGCCGACGACGACGCCCCGAACGTCCGCGTCGACGAGTTCAGGCGCCAGTTCCGCTCGCTCGCCGTCGAGACGACCGCCAGCGACTACCGCAAGGCGCTCGTCGACGTGACCCGGTCGTACGCCGTCGGTAGCAGCGGCGGGCCGCAGGCGGCCGACTGAGAAGTCACGCGATTTGCTCCGTTTAACGGGCTAAACGACGGCCGCACCGCTCACCGGCGCGAAAAACGAAAGAGAAAGACTGCAGATTAGCGAGCCGCGGCGGCGACGCGCTCGCGCTCTTCTTTCTGGCTGATGGGGTACGACTGAACGTCGTACTCTGCAGCGCCGAGAAGCTGCTGTGCGAGCGCCTCGGCGGCCGAAGTCGTCGACTTGTAGCTCGCGGAGGCGACGCCGTCGGCGATGAACTTCAGCGCCTGGTCGACGCGGCGCTGGGGGGCGACGTCGACGGCTTTCGGGACCGAGATACCGCCGTACTTCAGGCGGACGGTCTCCTCGCGGGGTGCGGCGTTCTCGACGGCGCGGACGAGCACTTGGGCGGGGTTCTCCTCGCTGCGCTCGTGGACGAGCTCGAAGGCGTCGCGGACGATGCCGAGCGCCTTCTGCTTCTTGCCCGTGTTGTCCTCGCTCTGCATCAGGCGGTTGATGAGGCGCTCGACGACCGAAATCTCGGACTTGCGGAACTGCTTGGAGGCGTGGCGACCCATCGTGTGCGCGATGGGCGTCACGTTGAGGTAGCGCTGGGTGCTGGGGTCCGTGTACTCGATCTCGGAGACGTCCCAGACGCCGAACAGCAGCGCGCTCGCCTGCGCTTCCTCGCTGTCGGCCGGTGCCTCGGGTTCGGGGGTTTCGCTCTCTGCGTCCGACATCTTAGCGTACCGGTTTCTCCGCGTTGCCGCGCACGAGCTCGAGCATCGCGACGCCGTTGACTTTCTCTACCTTGTAGTTGACACCGGAGAGGTCACCCATGGCGCGACCCTTCGCGCCACCGATGCCCGCGATGGTCACCTCGTCGTGCTCGTCGATGAACGAGATGGCACCGTCGCCGGGGCAGAATGCCGTGACCTGCTTGCCGTTCTTGATGAGCTGAACACGGACGCATTTACGAATCGCCGAGTTCGGCTGCTTCGCTTCGATTCCGACCTTCTCGAGGACGATGCCCCGCGCCTGCGGTGCACCTTCGAGGGGGTCCGATTTCTTCCGAAGACCGCGTTCGCGCCGCGCGTACTCGGAGTCGGACCATCGTCGCTTCTGACGGTCCTTCTTGAGTTTGCGTGCGGCGTATTTGCCGTTCGCCATAGTGCAAAAGCCTACTTAGTCGAGCTACTTAAGCGTCCTCTTTTCTCCTCGGCGAGACGGCCTCAGATTCCTTCTTTCACCCCGCTACTCGAATCTGCGTCCGTCTCGCCGGTTCGAACGAACCGCTCTCCGCGCGGCGCAGGTCGAACGCGGCGCGGAGATTCCGTCGTTTCGTTTCACTCACGACGAGCCTCCACCCGCTTCGCTCGCGGAGACTCCGTTGCTTCGCTTCGTTCATCACGGCCGCTCGCCCGCTTCGCTCGTCAACGCCCCGTCGTTTCCCGACCGCCGCCGAGCGGTCGACCGCGACCCGCCGTGCTCACTCGCCGGCGCGTTCGACCGCGAGGTCACCGCCCATATCTACCGCGGAGGTCGCACCGAGCGTGATTCCGGCGTTCTCACACCGCACCTGGACCCGGCGGGCGTAGTCCGAGAACGTGTCGAGTACCGTCCGCCGCGTCGGTTCCGAAACCCAGAACAGCACCTGCAGCCGGATGTGGTCGCCCTCGAAGCCGGTGACGCGAATCTTCGGTTGAGGGTTCGAGAGGATAGCCGGGTCAGTCACCGCCTCGTCGCGCAGAATCCCGATGGCCTCCTCTACATCCTCCTCGTAGTAGACGCCCACCTCCTCGTTGATGCGGAACTGGTTCTGTCCGTACGGCTTCGTGATGACGTTCGTCGTCAGTTCCGTGTTCGGAACGCTGATTATCTCGTTGTCGACGGTCCGGACGCGGGTCACCCGAAAGCCGATGGATTCGACGACGCCCTCGGTGTCGCCCCACGCGATGTAGTCGCCGACGTTGAAGTCCGGGTCGGTCACGAGAAACAACCCGCCGACGAGCGTCCCGAGCACCTCTCGCCCGGCGACACCCACCGTCAGCGAGACGATGGCGACGGCGATGGTCGACCCCGTCAGCACCCGCGTGTACCCGGCCGCCCCCAGCGCCGCGCCGAACGCGACGGCCACGACGCCGATGCGGAGGTAGAGTTCGACCGCACCGACGACTGTCGGGTTGTTCTCGTTTCGCGCCCTGACCGCCCGAACCAACAGCGGTTCGACGGCCACCCGACCCACGCCGTAAACGAGCACGAACGTGACGACGAATTTGGTCGCCCGGGCGAACAGCCCGTCACCGGAAAGCAGTTCCGCGAACGGAGCCGCGACCTGCAGCGCTGCGACGTCTCCCATACCGATAGTACAGCACCCCGACCAATAGCTCTGGAGGCCGTCGAAACGTTCTCGGAGACGACTCCCGTCGAACGTCCGACGACTGCCGAGTCCCGCGGAGATCGCTACCGGCCTGCGCCCGGCAGCGCTCAGTAGTAAAACAGTAACTCGAACTCGCCTTCGCAATCCGTACACCGCAGCGGCTTTCCGCAGAGCTCTCCCTCGAGCGCCGGGTTGGGCCCGGGGTCCGGACGCTCGTCCTCGGGGTTGGTTCCGCCGTCTGCGACAACGGCCGCCCCGTCCGCTCGCCCCGTCTTCCGGTACTCGCCGGGGTCGTCGGTCGTTCGGGCGTCGGCGGAGTCGCCGCCGGGCAGTGCCAGCGTCGCACTGATGGGTTCGCCGCAGGAGGGACACCGTATCGAGACGGAGGGGCGACACGCCGAGTCGGCGCTGGACTCGGAGTCGACAGTGCGCCGCTCGGCGGCGGACCGCGGCCCGTCGGAGACGGACGGCCGCTGCTCGGAATGTGACATACGATAGCAGGACGACGTTCAGACGGTTAGTTATAGGGCTTGTAAAGAGCGTCAGTCATAGCCCTAAACCGAACCACGGCGACGATGCCGAGCGGTAGGACCGTGCTACGGCCCCGGCGGGCTACGTCAGTTGAATGTCGTCGATGTCGTAGTGACGGCGGGCCAACCGCCGCGCCGTCTCGATGTTTTGGCCGCGCTTACCGATGGCGACGCCGCGGTCGCCCTCGGCGACTTCGACGTAGGCGACGCGGTCGTTCTGGTCGCTGATGGTCACGTGTCGGACCGTCGCGGGCGCGAGCGCACTGGAGACGAACGCCTCGGGGGTGTCCGCGTCCTCGACGAGCTCGACGTTTCGGCCGAGTTTGCGTTCGAGTCGTTTCACCGTCTTGCCGCCGGGACCGATGGCCTTGCCCATCTCGCCCGCGCCGACGAGCACGACGATTCGGTCGTCGTAGACGAGACAGTCGCTGGCACTCGCACCTGTCTCCTCGTCGAACGCGCCGAGATAGCGGCGAGCGTCGTCCGACAGCGTGACGCGCATGGGTCGTCAGTCGTCCGAGGGCTGTTCGGTGTTCGCGCTGAACGAGCCCATCCGGAGGTCCACGTCGCCGGTGCCGATGGAGACCGGCTTGCCGACGATGACGTTCTCGATGACGCCGTTGAGGTCGTCCTCCTCGCCGTGGATCGCGGCGTCGAGCAGGTGGTTGACCGTCACCTCGAACGCCGCTCGCGCGAGCACCGACTCCTTCGACCCGGAGATACCGTGACGGCCGATGGACTCGATGGTGCCGCGGTTCGTCATGATGTCGGCGACGAGCATCAGGTGGCGGACGTTCACGTCGTCGAGGCCCTGCTCTTCGAGCGTCTCCATCGTCTCGTTGATGATGGCCTCGCGGGCCGCCTCGACGCCGAGGTTGCGGTGGATCTCGTGGATGTTGTTACACGTCGTGCGCGAGGCGTCGACGCCCTCGATGGCGAGCACGTCGCCGAACGCCGACCCCTCGGTGTAGAGGACGAACTCCTCGCCGTCGTCGGTCTTCTCCTTGCGGATGACGACGCGGGTGACCTCCTCGATGCCTTTGAACACGACGTCGCGGAGCTCTTCGACCAGTTGCAGCAGCTTCCGGTAGCTCGGCTGGTCGGGGCCGAACTCGATGACCGTGCCCGACTGGCGGGTCGTGACGCCGAGGGCGTCCTCGATGGTGTCGGCGATCTCGTCGGCGACCTCCTCGACGTTCGAGGCGCGGGGCCACCGCTCCATCAGCGTCTCGTCGTTGAGGTCGACCTGCACGAGCATGTCCGCGACGTTCGTCGACACGTCGCCGAGTGCCAGGATTTTGGACGCCTCGATGCTCCAGACGACCTCGTGGGCCTTCTCGCGGTCCTCCGCGTACTCGTCTTCGAGGTGGACCGTCATCATCGGCGTGTCCGGCGTCTTCCGCGCGTCCACGAGTTCGATGAGCCGCGGCAGTCCCTGCGTCACGTCGATCTCGGCGACGCCCGCGTAGTGGAACGTGTTCATCGTCATCTGCGTCCCCGGCTCGCCGATGGACTGCGCGGAGACGGTGCCGACGGGGTCCAGCGGGTCGACGCGCGTGTCCAGATAGCGCACTTCGACGGCGCGGGCGATGTCATCGGCTTTCTCGACGCTGACGTCGTCTCGCTCTTCGATGGTGCGGTACACCCGGTCTTTGAGTCGTCGCGGGAGCTCGGTGTCCTCGACGACGGCTTCGATGTCGTCTGTGATCTCAGTCATCGGACTCTACCTCCTGGATGCGTGCCTCGCTCAGTCGGGGCTCGGCGTGCTCGGAGAGGTTCGTCGGCGGTTCCTCGCGGCCGAGGAACTGCTGACGGGTCGCTTCGTCGTCGAACTCGGCGTCCATCACGCGGTCGGCGATGCTCTCGACGTCGATGTCGTTGTCCTTCGAGGAGGACACCTTCACCGGCGAGGTGCCGTCCTCGCCGAACTCGAACTGGACGATGGTGCCCGAGGTGTCGCGCACCGTCCCGTCGTACTGCGTCTCCAGTTCGGAGAGCGCGTTGATGAGCCGACGCTGCAGGTATCCGGACTTGGAGGTGCGGACTGCCGTGTCGACCAACCCCTCTCGGCCACCCATCGCGTGGAAGAAGAACTCACGCGGCGTCAGGCCGCCGCGGTAGGAGTTCTCCACGAAGCCGTGGGCCTCCGCCGAGAGGTCGTTCGGCTTGTAGTGGCTGAGGGTGCGGTCCTCGTAGCCGCGGTTGATGCGCTCGCCCCGAACTGCCTGCTGGCCGACGCAGCCGGCCATCTGCGTGAGGTTCAGCATCGAACCACGCGCACCGGAGCGGGCCATGATGACCGCCGGGTTGTCGTCGCCGAAGTGGTCGTCGGCGATCTCGCCTGCGGAGTCACGCGCTTTGCCGAGCGTCTGCATAATCTTCATCTCCAGCGTCTCGTCGACGGTGCGACCCGGCAGCGATTCGAGCTCGCCCGCGTCGTACGTGGTGATGAGTTCCTCGATGCGCTCGTAGGCGTTCTCGATGGCCTCGTCGACCTGCTCGCCGGCCTCCTCCGGAATCGACTCGTCGTCGATACCGATGGAGAAGCCGAAGTGCATGATGGCGCGCATCGCCAGCGCCGAAATCTCGTTGACGAAAATCCGTGCGCGCGTCTCGGAGTACACCTTGGTGATGGTGTCGACGATCTCGCCGCCGAACGCACCGACGGCGTCCTCGTCGATGGTGCCGCCAACGAGTTGGCCGTTCTCGATGACAACGTCGTCGCCGGTCGAACTGCTGAACTCCAAAGAGAGGTCGTCGGGCAGCAGCTCCGAGAAGATGGAGTGGCCGGTCCAGTAGGACTCGCCGTCCTCCTCGCCGTCGGGTTCGGGCAGCTCGTCCACTCGGGTCGCGCGAAGCAGGTCCAGCGCCTGCGTCTCCGAGAACTTCGGATTCTCGTGGGTCAGCAGGTACGTACCGGAGATGTGGTCCTGAATCGCGCCGATGATGTTCTCGCCGAAACGCGGGCTGAGAATCTGTTCCTGCACGCGCATGAGGACGCGCGCCTCCGCGCGAGCCTCCTCGTTCTGCAGCGCGTGCATGTTCATCTCGTCGCCGTCGAAGTCGGCGTTGTACGGCGGACAGACGACGGTGTTGAGCCGGAACGTCTTGTACGGCATCACGACCACTTCGTGGGCCATGATGGACATCCGGTGCAGCGACGGCTGTCGGTTGAAGATGACGATGTCACCGTCGATGAGGTGGCGGTTCACTTCCCAGCCGAGTTCGACTTTCTCGGCGAGCTCCTCGCAGTTCTTCTCGGTCACCTTCAGACGGCGGCCGTCGGGGCGCTTGACGTAGTTCGCGCCCGGGTGGCTCTCGGGGCCGTTGCGGACGTACTGCCGTGCGTCCTCCATGTTCCGCTCGGTGACGTTCATCGTCTGGGTCATCTCCGTCGCGACGCGGTCCGGGACGCCGACCTCGTTGAGCGAGAGCGTCGGGTCCGGCGAAATGACGGTACGCGCCGAGAAGTTGACGCGCTTCCCGGAGAGCGAACCGCGGAATCGACCCTCTTTGCCTTTCAGCCGCTGGCTGAGCGTCTTCAGCGGGCGGCCGGAGCGGTGTCGCGCGGGGGGCGTGCCCGAGATCTCGTTGTCGATGAACGTGGTGACGTGGTACTGCAGCAGTTCCCAGAGGTCCTCGATGATGAGCTGCGGCGCACCGGCCTCGCGGTTCTCCATGAACCGCTGGTTGATGCGGATGATGTCGACCAGTTTGTGCGTCAGGTCGTCCTCGGAACGCTGGCCGTTGTCGAGCGTAATCGACGGACGCGCCGTCACCGGCGGCACCGGTAGGACGGTGAGAATCATCCACTCGGGGCGCGCGCGCTCGGAGTCGATGCCGAGCGTCTCCATGTCGTCGTCCGGGATGTCCTCGAACCAGTCGCGGATATCCGAGGGCATCAGCTTGTTCATGTCCTCGACGGTGAGGTCGATCGAGAGCGCCTTCTCGATGGCCTTGCGGTCGTCCTTGCGGGGACGGAACTCCCCGGAGAGAATCTGGTTGATCCGCTGGAGCTCGATATCCGTCTTCTCCGCCAGCTCCTGGGGGGCCATCCCCTCTCGGTCCTCCTCCTCGTCGGGCTGCATCGCCTCGGCGATGAGTTCGGAGTACTCCCCCGAGAGCACGTCCTGGACCTCGTAGTACGTCGTCGGTTTCTCGTGTTTGATGTCGTGCTGGGGCTCGTTGCAGTGCGGGCAGCGCTTGGCTTTCCGCGCCTGTCGAACCGCGGCCTTCATCACGTCGCTCCAGTCCTCGCTGAGCTCCTCGGCTCGCTGCATGCTGGTGCGGAACTCCGCCTGCTCCTCGTCGGTCAGCGCGAGCCGACCGCACTGCCGGCACGTCGAGCGCAGCAGCCGTCGGATGAGTTTGGTGAATCCGACGTGGATGACGGGGGCGGCCAGTTCGATGTGGCCGAAGTGGCCGTTACACGACCCCGAGTGCTGCCCGCAGGTGCGACACTCCAGACCGGGGTCGATGACGCCCAGTCGGGGGTCCATCAGCCCCATGTCGATGGGGTAGCCGTCGTCGTCGTAGGTGTCCGCGGTGATGACTTTCGTCGCGGACATATCTCGATACGTCTCCGGGTCCATCAGCCCGAAGCGGATGCCGCCGATTTCTTTCGGTGTTTGCATTGACATTTAAACTGCGTCCTCCAGTTCGAGTTTCGGTCGAATGCCGAGCGCTTTCATCTCGTCGAGCAGGAGTTTGAACGCGTAACTCACCTCGACGCGGTGGATGTTGTCCTCGTCGCCGGTGACGGGGTCGTAGATCCGGCGCTGCTCGCGGTCCTCGACCGCGACCATCCCGGTGTCCGCCGAGATGTACACTTCCTCGCGGTCCGAGGAGTCCAACAGTCGCTCCTTCAGTGCCATCGCCGCGCCGTGGCCGATGAGCACCTCGCGCTCCATCTCGCCGACGCGGAGCCCACCCTCGCGGGCGCGACCCTCCGTGGGCTGGCGGGTGAGCACCTGCACCGGCCCGCGCGAGCGGGCGTGCAGTTTGTTGCTCACCATGTGGTACAGCTTGTGGTAGAAGATGACGCCCACGAAGATCTGCGCCTCGATCTTCTCGCCGGTGACGCCGGAGTACATGACCTCCTTGCCGGAGGACATGAAGCCGTGGTCTTCGAGCGCGCCGCGGAGGTCCTCCTCGTTCTCGCCTTGGAACGCCGTGCCGTCGACGCGACGGCCTTCGAGCGCGCCGACCTTGCCGCCGAGCATCTCCAACACGTGACCGACCGTCATGCGCGACGGGAGCGCGTGTGGGTTGAGAACCAGGTCGGGGACGACGCCGTCGGCGGTAAACGGCATGTCCTGTTGCGGCGCGAGGTGGCCCACGACGCCTTTCTGTCCGTGCCGGGACGCGAACTTGTCACCGAGCTCCGGAATCCGCTCGTCGCGGACGGAGACTTTCGAGAGCTTCGAGCCGTCCTCGCCCTCCATCAGCGTCACCGTGTCGACGACGCCGTCTTCGCCCGAGCGCATCGTGACTGACGTCTCGCGGCGCTTCTGCGGGCTGAGCCCGCCCATGTCGTCGGGCTCTTCGAGGAACCGCGGCGGCGACGTCTTGCCGAGAAGCACCGAGTTCTCGTCGACGACCGTCTCGGGGTTGACGAGGCCGTCGTCGTCGAGGTGCGTGTACGCGTCTTCCCCGCGCGCACCGCGAACATCCTGCGACGGAATCTCGAAGCGGTCCTCCTGACCGCCGGGGTAACGTCGTTCCTCGCCCTCGTAGGTGCGGAAGAAATGTGACCGCGCGAGCGCGCGGTCGACCGACCCCTTGTTCATGACGAGCGCGTCCTCGATGTTGAACCCCTCGTAGCTCATCACGGCGACGACGAAGTTCTGCGCCGCGGGGCGCTCGTCGAAGTTGATCTGCTCGGTCGTCTGCGTCTTCACCATCGCGAGCTGCGGGTAGTGCATCAGGTGCTGACGCGTGTCCGGGCGGATGCGGTAGTTCGCCGACGGGATGCCGAGCGACTGCTTCATCATCCCTGCCCCCATCGTAATCCGGGGCGAGGCGTTGTGCTCCGGGTACGGAATCATCCCGGCGCCGATGCCGAAGATGAGCTGCGGGTCGACTTCGAGGTGAGTGTGCTCGGGAGTGAGCTCGTCCTCGTCGACGCCGACGTAGATGTCCTCCTCCTCCTCGGCGTCGATGAACTCGATGTAGCCGCGGTCGACGAGGTCCTGGAACTCCAGTTCACCGTTCTCGACGGCTTCGATCTCCTCGTCGCCGAGCAGCGGTTCGCCGCCCTCGACGACGATGAGCGGGCGACGGGCGCGACCCGCGTCCGCGTTGATGATGACTTCGCGGGTCCGACCTCTCACCGAGACGTTGACCATCTCGCTGACGTCGCCGCGTCGTCGTGCTTCCCGAATCTGTGCTGCGAGCTGGTTCGGGTCCGGGTGGGTCCCGACCAAGCTGCCGTTGACGTATACTTTCGCCTCTCGTGCCTGAGCCATGGTTTAGTCGTCCGCCGTGGTGGGTTCGACGCCTTCCAGTCCGGGCATCCCCTCGACACCCATCGACGCCAGTTCTCGTTTCAGTGCCTGTTCGTCCTCGACGTTCTGGGAGAGCTCCATCGCCTGCGCGAAGTTCTTCACCAGCCCGCAGTTCGGCCCTTCCGGGGTCTCGGAGGGACAGATGCGACCCCACTGGGTCGCGTGCAGGTCGCGTGCCTCGAAGTGCGGCTGCGAGCGCGACAGCGGTGAGCGCAGGCGGCGCAGGTGAGACAACACGCCCATGTAGTCGGTCCGGTCGACCAGCTGCGAGACGCCGGAGCGCCCGCCGACCCAGTTCCCCGTCGCGATGGGGTGTTCGAGCCGCTCGGTCAGCACGTCGGAGCGAACGACGGTGTTGACCGTCAGGTTGCGATTACGCATGTTCGCGCGTTCGAGCTGGTACTTCACGTCGCGCGCCAGTTTGTTCAGCGCCGTCCGGAACAGGTCCTTCATCAGGTCGCCTGAGACCTTGAGGCGCTTGTTGGCGTAGTGGTCCTTGTCGTCGGCCTCGCGGCGCTGCAGCGCGAGTTCGAAACACGCCTCGGCCATCCGGCAGAGGTAGAACGCCTTGTTGATGCGGACTTCCTCCTCTTCGACGCCCTCCTCGTGGAGGTGCGGCAGGAGGTAGCGGTCGATGACGTAGTTGGCGCGTTTCAGCTGGTAGTTCTTTCCCTGACCACTGGCGACGCGCTTACCGAGCGTCTCGATCGCCTCCTCGGTCGTCTGGACGTCGGCCTCCTCCAGATTTTCGAGCATGAACTTCACGATCTCGGGATCGTCGGAGACGCGGTGGACGATCTCCTCGTCGGATTCGAGGCCCAGCGCGCGCACGAGCGTCACGAAGTTCACCGACCCGGAGACCGAGGGGAACGAAACCTCCAGGAGGCCGTCGCGGCCGCGCTCACAGAGCACGAGCGCGCGGTAGCCGCGGCGCTGGCTGAACGTCTTGGCGACCTGAATCTCGTCGCCGTACTTCGTGTCGTACTCGGCGAGAATCTTGTTCGGCGCGAGGTCCTCGCTCGTCATCAGTACGCGCTCGGAGCCGTTGACGATGAAGTAACCGCCGGGATCGACGGGGTCCTCGCCGATTTCGACGAGTTCGTCGTGGTCGAAGCCGGAGATGTTGCAGCGCTCCGACCCGACCATGATGGGCATGCGGCCGACCTTCGTCTCCGTGGAGTCGACGACGATCTCCTCTTCCTCCTCGCCGCCGCGAACGATGGACATCTCCATGAACACCGGCGCGGAGTAGGTGATGTTCCGGAGGCGGGCTTCCTGCGGATACAGCAGTTCCTCACTGCCGTCGGCCTCGCGGACGCGCGGGGTGACGACCCGGACGTCGCCGAGTTCGACGTAGACGGGCTCCTCGCCCTCCTTGTCGCCGATGTCGGTGTCGATGGTCTCCTTCTCGTCGACGACTTCCTGCATGCCGCGTTGGAGGAAGGCGTTGAACGAACGGAAGTGGTGTTCTGCGAGTCGTTCCTCCGAGAAGTACTGTCGGGAGATGGTGCGTCGGTCTTGTCGATTCATTCGATCACCAGTCGATAAACGACTGCTTGGTCCGTCGTTCGCGAGTCGCGCACGATTCTGACGACGTCGCCGGGTTCGGCCTCGTCCGGTAACGCCGGGTCTTTGCGTTTGATCTTCGGCAGATTCGTCCGTTTGACGTTGTACTCCTGTAGCACTTCGTCGACGGCCTCCTCGTCGACGAGCGTGTGCTCCGGGACAAGTTTGTGTTGGCTTACGTCTACCATGGGTGGGGCTTGTGGGAAGAAGCTCTCACGAGATACTACAGCGGGATTAACGACCCATCTATATAACACTTGCCAACCGCGCGGCGCACCGCTAACCGGCTGTGGCCGAACCCACAGCGGGAACCTGCATTACACTCCACCTGAACGTGCCCTATTATATGCCTTCCGGCCATGCGGGCCGCGGTATCCCGACGCACGGCGCATCAGGATGGTAAGCGTTATTTACGACACGGAGAAACGAATGATTGCAGCAAGCCCGGGTGGTGTAGTGGCCTATCATACGACCCTGTCACGGTCGTGACGCGGGTTCAAATCCCGCCTCGGGCGTTATTTTACTGAACTCAAACCGTGAGCGGGGCGTCTCACCGCGGAACGTGCCGTCATCTGCAGATTCAAACCCGATCAGGCGAGATGCCGGAATATGAATCCGTCTCGTCGAGGTGACGAAACTGAAGCGGTGATACTTGCTTCGCTGATGAACCTTGGATTCTCGGTTTCGGTTCCATTCGGAGACAGTGACCGCTACGATTTAGTTGTCGACGACCACGAAACACTCTCTCGCGTTCAGTGCAAAACCGGAAACTGGGTGAACGGCTCTATCCGGTTCAACCTCTACAGCTCTACAGTTGGTGGAGATGGCCGAGTCGATGCTGACTACACAGCTCGCAACGGATATCGACACCCATTAATAACCCCGACCAGTACACTCGGATGCGTTTCAGGCCCGGGTGGTGTAGTGGCCCATCATACGACCCTGTCACGGTCGTGACGCGGGTTCAAATCCCGCCTCGGGCGTTTCTCTGAATTTCGACTTGTGAGCAAGTCGCTCGTGACGAGTGACCGCTTAAATTCAGCGTGCGACAGGGGGTTTGAATCTCACGACGAGCGAATCGTCCCGTCGCTGAGCGCACGCCGGTCAGTTTCTGCAGTCAGACCGTTTCGGCTCCTCACTCCACAAACGAAGTTTCCGCGCCCTCGACGATGACCGGTTACCGACGGTTCACCCGAAGACGTAGAGTAGTCCCCCGACCAGGAAGAACAGCGACAGCGCGAGTAACAAGACGACCATCACCGCCAGAAACGGTTTGCCCGTCGCTCCGTCGACGAGGCGCGTGAGAACCGACCGGTTCGCCGGGTCGTCAGCCATGTCTCGGCGTTCGTCTCCCGGTCGCCTGTAACTGTCGATACGCGCCGAACCGACCGAACTCGACGGCGGGCGAGCGCCCGCACAACACCGGCTCGGTGGCGTCGTCGACTCTCGGGTACGCGCCCCACGGAGGCGCTCCGCTCTCGTGTCGGTCGTCGTGTCTATTCACACCGTCGGCGACTCGCCCGCGGATTGCCGCCGCCGTGTGGGGTATCTCGTTCACGGATTCGGACCGCGTGCGCCGACTCGGTGGCGTCGTCGACGACGAGCGCATCGCCGGTCCGCGTCGGCAGTCGCTCGCGTATCGTCCCGGCGAGATACGTCGGCTGTGCGGCCGTCAGCGCGTCGACGTCGGCCTGCATCGTCAGTCGATGCGCGACGAGGAGGTCCGCCTGCGACACCGCGACGTCCGGAAGCGCGCTGGGTCGCTGCGTTGCGGCGACGAGGCTCATCCCCGGCGTGCGCCCGCGGGTGAGCACCGTCCGCAACGCGTCGGCGGCGACGCCGCCGAAGAACGCGTGGGCTTCGTCGACGAACAACCACGGCAAACGCGGTGACTCGGCGGACGACCGCGACGACGCACAGCGTTCGTAGAGCCCGGTAGCCACCGCCGCACAGACCGCATTCGACGGCGCGTCCGGGGTTCCGGCGAGGTCCAACACGGTCGCCTCGCCACCCAGGAGGTCGGCGACGTCCAGTCCGTCCGAACCGAACACGCCCCACGAATCGGCCAGTTCGAGGTGGTTACGCGCCGCCCGCCGAACTCCGTCTTCGGCGTTCGCCTCGGCGACATACGCTCGCATCGCTGTCAGCGACGACGTTTCGCTCGCGGCCTGCCAGAGGAGCGCCCCTGCCGGACGCCCGGCGTCGAGACCGACGAGCGCGGGCCAGGACGACGGCGGGACTGCGTTCGCCGCGACGGTCGGCTTTCGGACGACGGACGCGGGGACGCCGTCGGCCGCCGACGAGGGCGCTTCGAGTCCGGAGAAGACGCCCATCGGGTCGACGACGACGGGGGCGACGCCGTTCGCCCGCGCGGCCGCCTCCGCGAGCACGCCGAGCGTGTACGACTTCCCGCTCCCTCGCTTGCCGACGACGAGCGCCGCGTGCGGCGTATCGAGGTCGATACCGACGGGGGCGGCGTCGCTGCCGTCGCGGGCGCGGTACGCCCCGAGGCGACCGGTCGGTCGAGAGGTGTCTGTCTCTGCGACCCCGCGTCCGGGTTCGTCGGATCCTCCTTTCGCTTCATGCGCGGTTCGCGGCTCCGCGTTCGCTCGTCCGAGGACCTGCACGTGAGCGGTAGGCCTCCTTCTCCGATTTCAACGCTCGTGCGAGGCTTTATCAGCGATACCGAGACCAGACCGGCGTATGCTCGACCGATGCAGACGGCAACTCGACGGATTCCGGCGGAACGAACGCGCCATCGAAGGGCTTCCCATCCGCCTCGTCATCGCGCTGGTCGTCGGCGTCGCCAGCCTCAGCGTGATGATGAACATGATAAGCGGGATTCAGGGACTCGCCGTCGTCGAGGTGGACGTTCGGCCCTCGCCGGACGTCGTCGGCCCCGAGAGACAGACGCTGACGTTGACGGCCGTCGGTGCGGACGGCGACCCCGTCGCCGGCGCGACGCTCGTCGTCAAAGGCGGGACGGCCGACACCGACGGCGTCGAGACGGCGAAAACCGACGCCGACGGGGAGGCGACGGTGACCGTCGACCCGTCGCTCGGGCCGAACCAGGAGGACGGCACGCTCGTCGTCGAGGTGAAACCGCCGGCGGGAAGCGAGTTCGTCGACCGGCGAGCGAACACGAAGATACTGGTGATTCGCGGTGGGTGAGCGCGCGACTCGACGCGAACTCCGCCGGGGAGCGGCTCAGAGATGCTCGTCCCAGTCGACCCACTCCTGCTCCCAGCCGGTGCGAGCGTGCCTGCCGCTCTCGGCGTACTCGCGGTCCTCGCGCACCGTCCGGTTCCGCGCCAGTCCGTCCGGTTGTTCGCCGTCGACCAGCATCGGCGCGAACTGGACGGGACCGAACCGCTCGACGACGCCGTCCGGCCCGGCCGCCTCGGGGCCGGGCTCGACCGCGACGAGCGTCTGCTTCGGTCCGCCCATCGGGAAGACGAGTCTCCCCGAAGGTGCGAGTTGGTCGACGAGCGAACGCGGTGGGCGAATCGCCGCGGCTTCGAGGAGAATGCGGTCGAACGGGGCGTACTCGGGGTAGCCGCTCGCGCCGTCGCGGCAGTCGACGAGGACGCCCTCGTATCCGGTCTGAGCGAGGCGTTGACGGGCGTAGAGCACCATCCGCCGGGAGATATCTATCGCCTGTACGTTCGACTCGCCGACCAGTTCGGCGACGACGGCGGCGGTGTACCCGACGCCGGCACCGACGACGAGAACGTTGTCGGCCTCGGTCGCATCGAGTGCGGAGAGCAGTCGTGCGACCGTCGAGGGCGCGAGCACCCGACTCCCGTTTTCGGTTGCGTCCCTGTTCGCGTACGGCTGGTCGTCGACGAACTCGTGGCGCGGGACCGTCCGCATCGCCACGTCGACGCGCTCGTCGAGGTGCTCGCCGAGTGTCTGTTCGAGGCCATCGACCATGTCCTCGCGCAGTACCGCGGGGTCCATACCTCTCCTGCGTGATGGCGACTAATCAACTCCGCGCTTGTAACCCCCGACCGCCTGGCGGTCGGTCCCCGGCACGTCGTCGACGCGGACGTCCTCGAATCCCGCCTCCGCGAACCACTCGTGGTACTGGACGTCGCTGTACGCTCCGCCGCTCCCGGTCGCGAGCGCCTCTGTCGCCGCTCGAACCGTCGCCGCCGCTGCGGCGCGACCCCGAACGGGTTCGACGAAGACGGCAGCCCCGCACGCTGACAGCGCGCCTTCGACCGTCGACAAGAGCGTCCGGTTCTCCGCGACGCCGAGCGAGCAACAGAGGTTCTCGCCGAAGACGAGGTCGTACGTCCCGTCGGCTATCGTCGCCAGCGACCGGCGTTCGAGCGTCACGTCTTCGTGTTCGAGCACCGGGGTGACGTACTCGATGACGTCGTCTCCGTCGCACATCGTCACCTCGAAGCCCCGGGCGGCGAACTCGCGGGCGTAGACGCCCGAGCCGCCGCCGACGTTGAGTACGCGCTCCGCACGCGGTGCGAGACGGACCGCGGCAGTGACGGACGCTCTCACGACCGCCTCGTCGGCCGTGGCGTGTGCGCCGAGCCGGTTGACCAGCGAATCCTCGGACGACTCCGGCGGCGTTCCGGTCGTCATCGTCTCCGGGAGCGCCGTGTAGCAGTCGAGCATGTCGAGCGCGTGCGGAAGGCGGCCGATGGAGCGCACGTCGCGTTTGGCGAGAAAGCCGAGCGCGCGGTTCGTCACCTCGTACTCGTCACCGACGCGTCGGAGGAAGCCGAGGTCGGCGAGCGAGTCGACGACGACGCGCGCAGCCTCGGGCGTCACCTCGGTTTCGGCTGCGACGGCGTCGGCGCTCCCGGCCCGACTCGTCAGCGCGTCGAGTATCCCCGTCTCGCGAGCCGCCCACAGGAGAAACAGCGTCTCGGTGTCGAACCTCGAACGATGTACGGTCGGCATAGCGGAGGGTGAGGAGGCAGCCGGCAAAAAGGGGTCGTTGCCGTGTGCCTCGGCGAATCGTAGCGGAGACGGCGGCGACTCAGTCGTCGCCGCCTCGCATCGGCACGAACCGGACGCCGCCGTGGGTCTCTCGGTCGATTCCTCCGTCCTCGCGTCGCCACGCGCGGACGAGCCGCTGCCGCCCGCGGCCGACCGGCCCGACGACGCACCCGCCCGGCCGGAGCTGTTCGATCACCGTCTCGGGAAGCGACTCCGGCGCACAGGTGAGGTACGCGCGGTCGTACGGCGCGTGGTCGGCCCACCCCTCGTAGCCGTCGCCGGTGCGGACGTCGACGTCGTAGCCGCGCTCAGAGAGCGTCTCTCGGGCACGGTCGGCCAGCTCGGGGTCGTACTCGACGCTGTACACGCCCCCTGAAGCGTCGCGCTCGTCGCGTCCATCGCCCCGCTCCAGCTGCCCGAGCGCTTCGGTGGTGACGGCGGCGTGGTAGCCGCATCCGGTGCCGATTTCGAGCACGCGGTCGTCGGGGTCGAGCGCGAGGAGGTCAGTGACGATAGCGACCATGTGCGGCGCGCTGATGGTCTGACCGCCGCCGATGGGCAGCGGACGGTCCTGATAGGTGCTCTCGCGCTGCTCCGGCGGGACGAACGCGTGGCGGGGGACGGTTCGGAGCGCGTCGGCGGTCGTCTCTCGCTCGATTCGGCCGCGGTCGACGAGTCGGTCGACCATCTGCTTGCGAGCGGTTTCGAAGTCCATAGGAGTTCTCCTCCGTCGTATCAGGCGTGTGGGTTGTGTCGGTCTGTCGTGGCGAAGTTCGGATTCGAGGGCTCAGGTCGACTCTGGACAGCTCACCACGCCGACCACGCCGAACTGGTCTCGTCGCGGCCGTAAATGCGCTTGACGTCCTTGGCGAACACCATGTCACCGTCGCGGTCGAACTTGTCGAAGCGGTAGTTCGTCGCGTTCTGCCGGACGTGGATGCCCTCTATCTCGAACTCCTCTTCGTTCAGTTCCTCGGTCTCGCCGACGACGAACTCGTAGTCGCCGGGGACGCTCAGTTTGAAACTTCGCGTCTCGTCGCGGCGACCGTCGCCGGGATGGAGTGTGACGGGGACGCTCACGTTGTCGACGGCGCGAGTCCAGACGGTCGCCACGTCCTCTGCGACGGCCTCCTCGACGCGCTGGTCGTCACCGAGGTCCAGCGACGTGATGCGGACGAGCATGATTGCCTCCGGCGTGTCGGCGATGAACTCCTCGCCGACGGCCAGCGTCTCCTCGGCGGGGGCGTCGACGGTTGTACTGAACGACTCGCCGTCCTGCGAGACGATGACGCTCAGTTCGATCTCGCGCTCCTCCTCGATCGTCGTCTTGTGGGTGTGGCCGCACTCTGTACAGCGGACGGTCGTCTGTCCGCCGGGTTTGAGTACCTCGTGGACGGTCTCCGTCTGCGGTGAGCAGGAGGGACAGACCACCGCGACGCGTTCGCTTTGGCTCATACGACGGCGTAATCCATCTGGCCCTAAAAGTCCGCGCTTCTCCTCACGGCGTGTAGCTCCCGAAACGACCCCATCACCCGTCCGTACGCGCGATTGCGCGAAAATTATCACGAACGACCAACGACAGTACTAACCGTGTCGCCGTGGTGTGTCGAATGTGGGACACGAACCGCTGCTGTAGGGACGGTCCGCGACAGCGTCGGCGCGTTCGACCGAGACCGTCCTCTGGATTGGGGGAACACGAAATGGACGACGACTCATTTGACAGTCCGACCAAGAGGGACAACGGGGAAACAGACGGCTTCGAGGAGCTTCCAGACTCCGTTCACACCGACGACGCCGACGCGTTTCCGCTCGATGCGGTGTTCAAGGTGCTCTGCGACCCGCGCCGTCGGTACGTGCTGTATCACCTCCAGACGTGTCGCTATCCGGCGACGCTCTTGGAGGTCGCAGAACAGGTCGCCGCCTGGGAGTACAAATGCAATCCCGAGCAGATTCCGGAGGAGACCATCGAGCAGATCCGCGCCGACTTACACCACTCGCACCTCCCGAAGTTGGCGGACGCGGCCATCGTCGACTACGACGCCGACGCGAACGTCGTGACGATGGGCGAGTGTACGCGTCCTCTAGACGAGTTTCTGGAGTTCACGCGACAGTACGAACAGTATCAGCGATAGCCGTCGCAAGGGAAATCTGACGGTCGCTCGGTTGGGTTCCTCTCTCTTCGTTCGAACCCCGAGACTGAGGGCGGACGCCGGAGAGACGACTCGGAGACGAGTGGATTCGCTCAAGCGTCTCTCGGTCGCAACCGAGCCGCGAGAGCGCCGTTGTTGAACCACACTCCCGTCTCGGGCGACTTCCAGGGGAGGGAGATCCGCCCGATACCAGTCCCTCGTCTCTTGAGTACGAGTCAGTTCTCGTCATCGCACCACGTTCTGGGTTAAAAGGCAACAATCAGCAGTATTCGAATCGGATGTGGGCGGGCGCGGTGATACGTGGGTTCGCTACCGGGGAAGTTCCACTTCCTCGCCGTCCACGTAGACGGTCGGTTTGCGGATGATGCCGTCCAGATGCAGGGGAGCGACGGTGTCGCCGCCGATTCCGGCGTCGTCGCCGATGGCGATGTGAACCGTCCCGGCCGCCTTCTCGTCGAGGAGAACGGAGCCGACCAACTCGTCGACGCCGACGTTCGTCCCGATGCCGAGCTCGGCGAGGTTGTACGCGTCCCGTCCGACCTCTTCGGCTCCGGCCTCGACCTGCTGGCGCACCTCGTCGTCCGAAATCTCCGTGACGTAGCCGTCTTCGACCTCGAAGCGGAGTTCCTGACCCCCGTCGAGCAGGCCGTACGGCATCATCGTCCCGTCGACGACGTACGTTCCGTCGACGGTCTCGGGGCTGACGAACACCTCGCCCGCCGGCAGGTTCGAGAACTGCCCCGGGTCGTGGACCATCCCGGTGTCCGAGAGCCACTCGCGGTCGCCGGGAACGAACGTGATGTCGGTGCCCTTCTCGGTCGTCACGCGAACCTCGTCGGCGTCGACGAGCTGTTCGAGGACGTCGAGGCTGTGTCGCGCGATGGCTTCGTAGTCGGCGTCGAGGCCGGCGAGCATCACCTCCTCCGTGATGCCGGGCATCGTCGCGCCGCGCGCGCCGGCGTCGCACGCCTCGCTGCGCGCGCGAGTGTGACTCAGACTCTTCGTCGTCGGCGCGATGAACACGTCGGCGTCGCGCATCGCCGCCGCGACGGGTGCCGGCGGTTCCGCGCCGTGTTGCGGTCCCGGCGGATACCGGACGAGGACGGCGTCCTCCGTAATCTCGCTCGCCACCTGGTACAGCGCCTCGCCGATGGGTGCTCGCTTGTCGTCGGTGACGACGGCACAGGACTCTCCGGGCTGTACGCTCAGACACTGTTCGAGCGCCGTCTCCGCGGCGGTGCGGAGCGCGTCGTCGGTGTTCCGGTCGGTCATACCACAGTTGGCTATCGGCGACGGGTTAGGCTTTGCCACATCGACCGTCTGAGGGCCGGTAATATTCCCCCACCAGACCCGAAATATCCGCATATGCCGGCGGTGAAACCGGAACATGGTTACTCGCCTCGGAGTTAATTTCTAAGAGGTATTCCCCGAAATAACTATGTCCCTCCCGGTAGGAGGTCCGAACATGCTCAAGGTGGGCGTCAATGGCTACGGAACAATCGGCAAACGCGTCGCAGACGCGATCTGTGCGCAACCCGACATGGAACTCGTCGGGGTGGCGAAGACGCGGCCGAACTTCGAAGCCGAGACGGCAGTCCGAAACGGCTATCCCCTCTACGCCGCGCTTCCCGAGCGCGTCGACCAGTTCGACGACGCGGGCGTTTCTCTCGCAGGCGTCGTCGACGACTTGGTCGCCGACAGCGACGTGGTCGTCGACACCACTCCCTCCGGCATCGGCGCGCAGAACCGCGCGCTGTACGAGCGCCACGACACGCCGGCCATCTTCCAGGGCGGCGAGGACGCCGACATCGCGGACGTGAGCTTCAACGCGCGCGCCAACTACGACGAGGCGACCGGCGCGCAGTTCGTCCGCACGGTCTCCTGTAACACGACCGGTTTATCGCGACTGCTCGCGCCGCTTGACGAGACCTACGGCGTGAAGAAAGCGCGCGTGACGCTCGTGCGCCGCGGCGGCGACCCCGGCCAGACCGGCCGTGGCCCGATTAACGACATCCTACCGGACCCCGTGAGCCTCCCCTCGCATCACGGCCCCGACGTGCAGACCATCTTCCCGGACCTCGCCATCGACACCCTCGGCCTGAAGGTTCCGGCGACGCTGATGCACACCCACAGCGTCAACGTCACGCTCGAATCGACGCCGACCGCCGAGGACGTGCGCGACCTGCTCGCGGGCGAGTCGCGTCTGTTCTTCGTCCCGAAACACGCCGGCATCGACGGCACGGGCAAACTCAAGGAGTTCGCCATGGACGCCGGCCGCCCCCGCGGCGACCTCTGGGAGAACTGCATCTGGGAGGAGTCCATCTCGATGGTGGACGACGACCTCTATCTCTTCCAGGCCATCCACCAGGAGAGCGACGTGATCCCCGAGAACATCGACGCCGTTCGCGCTATCACCGGCAGCGCGAGCAAAGAAGAGAGCATCGCGACGACCAACGAGTCGCTCGGCGTCGGCCTCCACAGCGTCTTCGACAGCGGCAACCGGCAGTTCGTCGCCGCCGACGACTGAGCGCGGCGAGCGAAACGAGCGGGTTTTGTTTTACGCGACCTCGTGCGACGAGAGTTCACCGGTTTCGGTGTCGAGGACGGCGACGTGAAACGCGTCGTCGGCCCCCGGAATCGGGAGGCCGCCGGGATTGACCCGTACCGCCTCGCCGCGCTCTTCGACGACGCGCTGGTGGGTGTGCCCGTGGAAGACGTAGTCGTACTTCTGTGAGTCGACGAGCGCATCCACGAGCGCCCCGCTCGTTCCGTGGTAGACGGCGACGTCGACGCCGTCGAAGGTGAGTTCACCCGCTTCGCCGAGATACGTGCCGAAAGAGTCGACGGCCGACTGGAGGTTCCACTCGCCGTCGTTGTTGCCACGGACGGCGTAGAAGTCCCAGTCGCCGTCGAACGGCGTCGCCGAGAAGGGCGCGACGATATCGCCGCAGTGGACCACGGCGTCGACGGACTCCGATTCGAAGCGGTCGACGGCCGCGCGTACGCAGTCGAGATTGTCGTGGGTGTCAGAGACGATTCCGACGAGCATGGGTGTACGTTTAGTCGTGAAGAACAAAGTCGTGGCGTCGAGCGGCCCAGCTACATCGACCCGCCATCGAAGCGGTTAGTTGCCTCCTCTCCTGATTCAACCTGTGAACACCGACGCCCTCCCCAAACTCGGTATCGGTCTCGTGGTCCTCGCGTGGCCGCTCTACCGCGTGTTCAACTACCTCAGTTACGCGCAGTCGTCGACCCTCGTCGGCGGCGTCGACAGCGCGCTCTGGTGGGGGCCGGCCGACACCGTCGTTGTCGTCGTGTTCCTCCCGCTCGGGCTCTACCTCGTCGGAGCGGGATTACGTGGACTCGCGCGGCACCGCGCCGACTGAGTCGCTTACTCCTTCTGCGCCTGCGCTTCCAACACCTCGACCGCCGGGAGCGACTCGCCCGTCAGCGCGCGGATGTACGCCCCGCCCGCGATGGAGACGTGCGAGAAGTCGTCCTCGCTCAGCCTGTACATCTCGACGGCGCGGGAGGTGTCGCCGCCGCCGACGACCGAGAAGCAGTCCGTCTCCGCGATGGCGCGGAGGACGCCGACCGTCCCGTCGGCGAACCGCTCGTCTTCGAACATGCCGAGTGCGCCCTTCACGAACACCGCCTCGGACTCGCGGATCGTCGGCGCGTAGCCCTCGACGGTCTCGGACCCGACGTCGAGATAGCCGGTCTCCTTCTCCTCGATACTCTCGACCGAAATCTCGGCACGCTCGCCGCTACTGTCCTCGTACGCCAAATCGACAGGGAGCCGAATCTGCCCGGCACGGCGCTGGAGGACGTCCTCGATGACGTCCTGGTTGTTCTCCCACTGGTCGTCGAAGAGTTCCATGTCGCCGACGTCGCGGCCGACCGGGTGGCCCTCCGCGCGGAGGAACAGTTCGCCCGCGATGCCGCCGAGGAGGAACTGGTCGACTTTCTCGCCGATGGCGTCCATCACGCCGATGACGTCCGTCGCCTTCGTCCCGCCGACGACCATCGTCACTTGCCCGTCGAACTCGCGGGTGGCGATGCTGGAGTTCGCCTCGTACTCGGTCTGCATCACGCGCCCGGCGTAGGCGGGCAGGACGAGCGGGAAGCCGACGAGCGAGGCGTGTTTTCGATGGGCCGCCGAGTACGCGTCGTTGACGTAGGCGTCGAACGTCGGCGCGAGCGTCTGGACGAACTCGGTTTCGGCCTTCGTCTCGGGCTCTTCTTCGGGCAACTCGTCGTCGACCATTCGGACGTTTTCGAGCAGCAGCACCTCGCCGGATTCGAGCGCGTCGATCGCGTCCAGCGCCTCCTCGCCGTACGTGTCGGCGACGAATTTCACGTCCCTGTCGATGTGGTCGGCGAGGATGTCGGCGTGCTGCTCCAGCGAGACGAAGTCGTCGTCGCCGGGGCGACCCTGGTGTGCCATCAGGACGACGCGGTGGTTCTCGCCGGCGAGTTCCGACACCGTCTCGGCGTGCCGCTCGAAGCGGCGGTTGTCCCGTACCCGACCGTCCTCGACGGGAGAGTTCAGGTCGAGGCGAACGAGCACTCGCTGTTCGGCGTCGAGCTCGTCGAGCGTGTTGAACGAAGCCATCTCACCTCGAAAGTCGTGCGACTGCTACTTAGTCGTGGGCGGAAGCGGCCGAACTACGGCTGCACTACCGCTCACGGATTGCTTCTTGGACGAAAAACCGAACTCAGCCGGGAGTGCGGCGTTACTCTTCGGTGATGTGGCGCGCGACGTCGAGCATCCGGTTCGAGAAGCCGTACTCGTTGTCGTACCACGTCAGAATCTTGGCGAGGCCGCCGTTTTCGAGCACGTTCGTCGAGTTGAGGTCGACCGTCGAGGAGAACGGTAGCTGGAGGATGTCCGAGGAGACGACCTCGTCGTCGGTGTAACCGAGCACGCCCGCCAGTTCGTTGTCGGCGGCGTTCCGGAACGCTTCGTTGATTTCGTCGGCGTTGGGGTCGCCCTGCAGGTCGACGACGAGCTCCGTGATGGAGCCGTTCGGCACCGGCACGCGGATGGCCATACCGTCGAGCTTCCCGTCGAGTTCGGGCAGAATCTCGGTCGTCGCCTTCGCGGCACCCGTCGTCGTCGGAATGATGTTCTCGGCGGCGGCGCGCCCGCGGCGGGTCTTGCCCTTCGGCGCGTCGATGAGACTCTGCGATCCGGTGTAGGCGTGGACCGTCGTCATCAGGCCCGAGTTGATACCGAACTCGTCGTTGAGCACCTTCGCCACCGGCGTGATGCTGTTGGTCGTACAGGAGGCGTTCGAGACGACGTCCTCGCCGTCGTACTCGTCGTGGTTGACGCCGTAGACGAGCTGCTTGACCGGCTTGTCACCTTTCGGCGGCGCGGAGATGACGACTTTGTCCGCGCCCGCCTCGACGTGGTCGTGGGCGTCGTCGTACGTGCGGAAGATACCCGTGCACTCCAGCGCCACGTCGACGTCGAGGTCGTCCCACGGCAGTTCGGCGGGACTCTGGACGTTGAGCACCTCTGCCGACGTGTCGCCGATGGAGAGTCGGTCGTCCTCCAGCGTCACGCCGTCGAGGCGGCCCATGACGGTGTCGTACTTGCTGAGATACCGCATGTCCTCGCCGTCCATCACGTCGTTGATGGCCACTAGTTCGATACGGGGGTCGTCCATGACCGCGCGGAAGACGTTCCGTCCGATGCGCCCGAAGCCGTTAAGTGCGATGCGCACAACTTCCGACTCGTCGACTTCTTCGCCAGCGGCTAAGTGCGATTTTTCACTCATAGCTGAGTTAGTGCCTGGAGAGTACTTAAACCCCGCCTCGTATAGTGGTTTTGGAACGTCTCTTTTCGCCGTATCAACCGAGATAGATTCCGCGATGGGGACACCGACAGAAGGCTTTTGAGCGCATACGACATAGCGTGCCGCATGAAGCGAGACGACCGTGACGACCCCTTCGGCGACATTTTCGGCGAGATCGAACGCATGATGAACGAGATGACCGGCGGATTCGACGACCGCACGGGCTTTGCGAGCGAGACTCACGTCGACGTCCTCGACGAGAGTGACCAGATCCGCGTCGTCGCCGACCTCCCCGGCGTCGACAAGGACGACATCGACCTGAAGTGCGACGGCGAGCGCCTCACCATCAGCGCCGCGAGCGACCGCCGCGAGTACGACGAGCGCATCCAACTGCCCGCGCGCGTCGACGAACACTCCGCGAGCGCCACGTTCAAAAACGGCGTCCTCCAGGTGACGCTCGACCGCGTCGAGGACTCCGCCGAAATCGACGTCGAGTAGCGCCGTCCGCCGACACCGTCGTCGCTCCCTCCACCGTTTCCTCCCGCACACCGAACAGCGACGGCGCTCCGACTCCGTTCCGACTTCGTTGCGACTCCGTTACGACTCCGTGCTGTCATCACTCGACCTGTCGCTTCACCAGCGCCGCCAATCGGTCGTAAAAGCCCGCGTCGTACTTCGCGTCGTCGATGGTCGGCCGCGCGTTCGTCTCGCCGACGACGAGTCGATTTTCGGTTTCGAGGAGGTCGACCCCGAGATACGGAACGTCCAGCACGGCGGCGACTTCTTCGGCGAGCCGCCGGTGTCGGTCGGGGAGTTCGACGCCCGTCGCCTCCGCGCCGCGGTGGACGTTGTGTTTCCACCGACCCGCCTCCCGTGCTTCGGTCGGCAACCGGCGTTCGACACCCCCGACGCACTCGCCGTCGACGACCATCGCCCGGTAGTCGCGCGCGGCGGGCAGAAACTCCTGCAGCAGATACGACTTGTCGCCGGTCGCGTTGTAGTCGTGAACGAGTCGGAGATAGTCGACCACTCCCGAGAGCGAGTCCGGGTCGTCGACGCGGACGATTCCTGTGCCGCGGGTCGTCGAGTTCGGTTTGACGACGAGCGGTCCGTCGAACTCGGCGGCGGCGGCGAGAAGCGCGTCGTCGTCGACGGGGTTCGAGACCATCGTCGTCTCCGGCACCGGGAGGCCCGCCCGAGAGAGCGCGGCGACGACGCCCGCCTTGTTCCGCGAGGTGAGCACGGCCTCGCGGTCGTTCACCCACGGAAGCTCGTGGAGGGCGTCGAGCGCCCCGCCCTCCATCGGTCGGGTCGGGTAGACGAACCCCACGTCGAACGTCTCCGTCGGCGACGAGGTGAGCCGAATCGTCCGTCCCTTCGCGCGGAGGTGGCGAACGTCGACGCCGCGCGAGGCCAGCGGGTCGCGCATCCGCTCGAACGTCTCGGCGTCGGTCGTCACCGCGAGTCGGAGCATACGCTAGGTTCGGTGGAAGAGGGAAAAACGTGTGTGTCCGCCGTCGCGGGCGGCGTTTCCGCTTACGCGACGAGCAGTTCTTCGCCTTTCTCGACGACGATGCGGCACGGCGGCGACATCTTGTTGTACGCGCGGCGGAAGGCGTCTTTCACCGTCTCGGCGTCCTCCGGGGTGCAGTAGGCGGTGAACACGGCGTCGTTGCGCTGGACGCGCGCGGCCGTGCCGACCGGCTTCCCGAACGCCTGACGCATCCCGTCGGAGACACGGTCCGCACCCGCACCGGTCGCCTGCTTGTTCTCGCGCAGGACGTGGTGGGGGAACTTGCGGAGCACCATCTTGTAGTTCGGCTGGCCGACGTGCTTCAGGAGCAGGCGGTTCGCCGACAGGCGGGCCGATTCGAGCGAGCCGTGACGAATCTGGCACTCCTCTTCGACGCGGAGGCTGATCTGAACCGGGTAGTCCTCCGGACCCGTCTGCAGGTTGCCCATGTTGTGCTGTGCGATCTTCGAGCCAGGAATCCCCGTGATGTACTCACGCCGCGTGTACGGCTTTTTGGAGATCTCCCGGTACATTGAGGCCGGTTTGTCTGCCATAGTTACTTGCGCTGAACAAGGCCAACGCGGTGAATAAAGCCTTCGATGCGTCTTCTGCGCGTTCTGCGACTCGTTGGCACGGGTTTACCCCCTCGGCACGCTCTCGCCTCCCGACCCCGTCGGCAGTACCGTTATCTCCCCGCGCACACGATTACGACCGATGATTCTCGTTCTGGCGAACGAAGTAAATCCCGAAGCAAACTACTTCGTACGCGAACTCGCCAGCTACCTGCCCGACGCCGCCGTCCACGACTACGCCCGCGACGGCGGGCCGCGAACCGTCGCGGCGTTCGAGGATATCGAGAGCGTCGGCGACGCAGGGGACGTCGACGGCGTCGTCCTGTCGGGCAGCACCGCCGGCGTCTACGAGTCGGAGGACTATCCGTGGATGGACGACCAGCGCGCGCTGGTCCGCGAGTTAGTCGACGAGGAAGTTCCGACGCTCGGCGTCTGTTTCGGTCACCAACTCGTCAACGACGCGCTCGGCGGGACCGTCGAACACCGCGGGCTGAAAACTGAACTCGTCTCACTGGACCTCGTGGACGACCCGCTCTTCTCGGGCGTCGCGGAGACGGTACCGATGGTTCACGGCGACGTGGTCGTCGACGCCGGAACGAGGATGGAGCCGATAGCCAGCGCCGACTACTATCCGCTCGTCGCGACGCGTCACGAAAACGCGCCGCTGTGGACGACGCAGTTCCATCCGGAGTTCACCGAGGCGCTCCACGACCGAGTCCGATGCGACTTCGGCTGGTCCGACACCGACCGCAGCTTCGACGAGGTGACCGCGACGCGCGTCTTCGAGAACTTCCGAAAGCTCGCGGACGACTCGGCGTGATTTCTCGCCTCCGTGTCATTTCCGTCGCTACTCCTCGTCTCCTTCCGGCGGACGCCCCGTCGTCGGATCCAGCGCGACGAATCCGAGGTCGTGTTGCTCCAAGAGCGCGGCCGCCCGGTCGGTGACCGACGGCGCGACGAGAATCCCCCGAACCGCCGCGCCGTCACCGAACTCCGCGCGCAGCGCGGCGACGTACCGCTGGAGTTGGCTCGCCGCCGAGGGGCCGACCCGCCGCCGCTTCAACTCCACGGCGACGGCCGCGCCGTCGTCGTCCTCGCCGTAGATGTCGACGGGCCCGGCGCTCGTCTCGCGCTCGGTCGCCAGCGGGAGAAAGCCGGATTCGACGAGATCGGGGTCGTCGAGGATATGCTGGCGGAGATCCTCCTCGCTCCCCTGTAAGTCGAGATCCCGGCCGCCGGTGACCGACAGCGCCGAGAACTGGTGGACCTGCTCGAACCGCACGTCGAGCGTCTCGGCGGGCGTCGTGCGCTCGCTGCGAATCCGGAACTGTCCGTCTCGAACCGCCGCGTGGTGTTCACAGCCCGGCGGCTGCCAGTTCACCGGCGTCCGTTTCTCGTCGGTGTGGACGAGCGCCGCGCCGTCGGGCTTGAGAATCACGAGTCGGTTGCCGAGGCCGAGCGTGCTGGCGGCGCGGCCGTCGTACTCGACCGTACAGCGGCCGAACAGCGTCACCATGTCGCCGCGCTCGAACGCCTCCTCGACCTGCCAGAGCACCTCGCGGTGCGTCGGCCGGTGCAGCGTCACCGCGTGCGCTCTTCGGTCCGTCTCGGCGACACCGGATTCGGTCCCGTCGACCCGCTCGTCGTCGGTCATTCTTCGTCGACGACTGTTCGGGCGGCGACGACAAAAGCCAACCGCGTCCGGGCCGACGCGTCGGGTCTCGGGAACGGGAGACGCCGCATCCCACCGCGCAGCCGTCCGTTCTCAGAGGTCGTCTTTCACCGTCGCGCGCGGTACGAACGGGCCGAAGTCGGCGGTTCGGCTCGCGACCGTCGCGATGCGGAGCGTGTAGGTCAGGAGGACGACGAACGGGAGGAAGACGAGCGTGACGCCGCCGGCGACGAGCCAGAACGGCAGGCCGGTGCCGGCGGTCGACGAGAGCAGCGACTCGTAGGAGAGCATCAGCAGTCCACCGCCGAACAGGGTCGGGAAGCCGACGTAGAGAAGTAACCGCGAGAGCGCAGCGAGTTCGTGTTGTACGTAGATAGTTTTGAACGTCTGTCGGGCGACGGCGAGCTGTTCGAGCAGTTCGATGAGTTCGTCGAGCGTCTCGGCCTCGTCGTCGAACGCCTCTCGGTGGTCCGCTCGAAGCACCTGCGCCGTGTGCAGATGTCGACCGTCGAAGTGGCCGAGAACGGCCGAAAGTGCGTCGAACGTGCCGAAATCGGCGTCCTCCAGTGCCTTTGAAACCGTCTCGCTCTCGTGGCGAATCGTCTCGACGTACCGGTGGACGCTCTCGCGGAGCCCGTCGTCGGTGTCGTCGACGGCCGATTCGAGCGTCTCCGCGCGCGAGCGGTTCTGTTCGACTAGCCCGCGAAGAAAGTCCGCCGGTGCGGCGGGACTGACGCTCCGGCCGGTGAGCGTCTCGACCTCCCGGCGAAACTCCTGCATCGCCGCCAACCGAGTTCGCAGCTCGTCGGTCGACCCCAGCTCCTGCGAGAGCACGAGCTGGTTGATGGCGAGCACGATAGTGATGAAGGGAAGCGTCCCGCCGACCAGTGCGCCGACCAACGAGAGCACTGCGTCCGCGTCGTCGACGGGAACGACGCCGACCCAGCAGAGCGCCGCCACTGACGCACAGACGGCGACCGACAGCAGCGCCGTCAGCACTATGCGGTTACCGTCCAAGAGCACCCATCGCTTCAGCGGCGAAGCCTGATACGGTTCGTAGACGAGCCCGCTCTGCGCCAGCCCGTCGTCCCCACCGTCGTTCATACCGCACGAACGTCCGGCACTCCAAAAAATCCCGGAGACATATCGACCGCCTCGTGGTGGGGGAACCCCTTATGCCGAGGCTTCAACTGACTCCGCGGTCTACCTGTCGTATGGCAGACGCTGACCGCGAACCCAACGTGAGCGACGAGGAGATTCTGGCTGTCTTCGCCCGCACCGACGACTCGGCGCTGCTCCCGGAGGAAGTCGCCGACGAACTCCCGATTACCGCCGACCGAATCGGCGATCAGGTGGACGACCTCTACGAACGGGGTCTGCTCGACACCGGCGACGACCCGCGCGGAGAGGCGTACACGCTCACCGAGGCGGGCGCATCACAGGCGGCGGACGCGGAGTCGTCGGTCGAAACGGACGTCGAGGCGCAGGCGTCGACGACGAGCAGCGACGCCGTCCCGCCGGCGATGCAGAACGACCCGAGCGAAACTCCGCAAGCACCGTCGCAGGAACCGCTCGGCGACGCGTACGACCTCGCCGGCGACGTCGCCGACGCCATCGACGCCTTCGAACCGCCGGGTAGCCAGGAACAGAAGCGTCGTCGCCGCGAGGCGCTCAGAGCGGCGTACGGCTACCTCCGTCGCCGCGGCCGCGTCTCGCGGGAGGCGTTCGAGCGCGACGTGTTTCCCGAGCACACCGCCGGCTACGGCTCGCCCGAGGAGGGTTGGTGGGAGTCGGTGGTCCGACCAGGGCTCTCGGGAGTTCCGGACGTCGAAGCGCCGGACGACCCCGACGCGTCGGACGGCGAGTGGCGCGTCGTCGGCGACGCCGTCGGCGAACGCGGCCCGGAGTGAGCACGGCTCCAACTGAGACCGGAGCGACCCCCGCGCGGCGACGCCGTCGCTCGCCGAGAGTAGCTCAAATAGAAATGTGTTCGTGAGTGATCGCGTTCTGAAAAGAACGACGTTTTACAGTCGGGTGACGTTCGTCGCGCGCGGGCCCTTCGGGGCCTGCTCGATGTCGAACTCCACTTCCTGTCCCTCTTCGAGGTCCGGGCCGCCGACGTCTTCCATGTGGAAGAACACGTCGTCGTCCGCATCTTCTGTCTCGATGAAACCGTAGCCGCCTGTGTCGTTGAAAAAGTCAACCGTACCTTTCGCCATTACCTTTGAAGAAAGTTCGGCAGCACACATAACCCTTCCGAGTCCTCACTGTTAGTCGAATTCAACAACTCGTTCGAGACGCGCTCTCTGCGACGAACTCGCGTAGCGGGTCGGTCGATCCACCTCACAGCGCCTCCCGAGTCGCTACAGGTACGGTTCGAGCGAGTCACCGTCGTGGAGTCGCTCCGGGAACGTCTCGAACCACCGTGCCGCCGTGATCTCGTCTGTACCCGCGCCCAACTGCTCCGAACGCGGAATCTCGCCGTCGGCACGGGCCGCGTAGACGACGTACTGTGCGGTGAACGCGATTCCGTCGGATCTCGCGTCTCCGGACTCGGCGGCGTATCGCTGGTCGACGACGACGCGGGCGTCCCCGACGGTCGCGTCCAACCCAGTCTCCTCGCGCACTTCGCGGCGCGCGGCTTCCACCGGCTGCTCGCCTGCTTCGACACCACCACCGGGGAGAGTCCATTCGCGAGACCAGCGGTTCTTCACCAGTGCGACGCGGTCCTCGGAGTCCCGCGCCCGCGCCGCCGCCGCGAGCGCGGTTCCGTTCTCCGCCCCTCGCGGAACGACGCCAGCCGCTCCGCGGAGAGTCGTCTCGTCTGGCGCTCGCGGGGGATGTCGGGAGCGAATCGGCCGGTCATAGCCCTCGGTCGTCAGTCGTCCGCGACCGTCGATCCGGGACGGAACTTGCGGCTGACGAGCTTCCACTTGCCGGTTGAGAAGCGATAGTAGTTGAGCGCGGCCGGCACCGTCGTCTCCGCGACGAACGAGAGATACAGTCCCCAGTAGGCGAGCGAGGTGGTCGCGCCGAGGTACGCGACCGGAATCGAGAACGCGAACATCCCGAGCGCCTGACTCAGGAAGGGCCAGGTGGTGTCGCCGCTGGCGTCGAGCGGCCCCGCGGACGCCCCGCTGACGCCCTGCGCGATGACCGCGAAGCAGGAGACGTAGACGAGCGTCACGGCCGTCGAGAACGACGGGTCCGCGCGAGAGCCGACGAACGCGAGGACGATGGGTTCAGCAAACACCGCGACGAGCGCCGCGGCGACGATGTAGGTGGTGACCGAGAAGCGGACGATCTCGCGGCCGTACGCCTCCGCGGTCCGTTCGTCGCCCGCCCCCAGCTCCTGACCGACGAGACTGCTCGACGCGAGGCCGAAGCCCCACCCGGGCGTGTTCATGATACCCCAGATGCGGCGGCTGATGACGTAGGCGGCGAGCACCGGCGCGCCGAACATGCCGACGATGGCGAGCATCGGGAAGTTGGCGACGGTCCACACCATGCTCCGACCGACGACCGGGAGGCCGATTTCGATTATCTGCCGCATCGTCGGCCAGTCGATGTACGACCCGGTCAGGTCGACGGCGACGGGGAGTTCGCCCGCACCCGGTAGCCGACCGGCGACGAGGCCGGCGGTGAACGCGACGGTGACGAGCACGTTCGCCAAGAGCGTGCCGAACGCCGCGCCCGCGACACCCATGTCGAACCCGAAGATGAACACCGCGCTGAAGACGATGTTCGATATCGCGCCGCCGGCGCGGACGAGCATCGGCGTCCACGCGTCGTCGAGACCGATGTAGATGCGACTGCCGATGAGGTTGACGCCTGCGAACGGAACCGCGAACCCGACGATCTGGAGGTACACCGCGCCGAAGCCGATGGCGCTGGTCTCGTCGTTGATGAGGTCGATGAGGTGAAACGGGAAGAAGACGAACGCGACCATCACCGGGACGGTCGCGACGACGACGAGGAGGAGACTCGACCGAACCGCCTGGCCGAGTTCGTCGAACGCGTCGGCACCGTAGCGCTGCGAGACCAGCGCGATGGTCCCGGCGGCGAATCCGCCGCCGAGCGCGAACGCGATACCCCAGTAGGCGCTCGCGAGACCGACGCCGGCGATCGCGGCCGGGCCGATGGCGATACCGACCATCGCCACGTCGACGGCGTTCTTCGACATACGCGCGACGCCGGTGACGATGCGCGGCCACGAGAGGTCGGTAGTTCGGCGGACGCGCTCGGGCGCGACGAGACCGAGTCGCGCGAGCATGAGGCCGATGAGCAATATCACTCCTCGAATCGGATTTGGAAAACGGGTCACTAGTTGTTACTGCTATTTCGAACCGAAACTATAGGTCTTTCTTTCTCGGAACACCGTGAGAATAGATGTCTCGGTTGGCGCAGACACGACCCTTCGGCGAGACGATGACGTTCCTCCGGGCATTTACCAACCCAGCAGGTGCAACCCGAACCACGATACTGTTCGGCGTCGCACACTCTCGTGATGTTCAGAGCTATCCGCTCGCTGTTCCGTACGATAATCAACTTCGTCATCGCCGTCATCACCTTCCCGCTTCGGCTGCTTCGCTCGCTGTTGTAAGCCCGAAGCGTTTCGGTAAGGTGGTCCGGTCACTCCGCGAGCGACCGCTTCATGAAGCCCCAGTCGTCGCGAATCGCGGCCGGGGCCTGCGTCTCCTCGTACGCCGCCGTGAACTCGAAGTCGAGATTCCGGTACAGCGACCGCGCCCCCTCGTGGTAGGGAGCGACGCCCAACCGGAGCGTCTCGAACCCGTCGGCTCTGGCCTCCGAGATCAACGTCTCGACGAGCGCTTGCCCGACACCCGTCTCCCGATGTGAAGGCCGCACGTAGAGTCGTTTCACCTCAGCGGTCGTCTCGTCCAACTGTTTCAGCTGAATCGACCCGACCAGTTCGCCGCCACGGCGCGCCAGAAACAGCGGCTCCGCGATTGTCGCCGACGCGAGTCTGTCGAGGTCCGCGGCCACTATCTCCTCGGGGTCCGCGCCGAACTCCTCGTCGTCGAACCACTGTCGGCCCTGTTCGTTCGCTTCGAGAAAGTACTCGTGGAGGAGCTCGCGCAGTTCCGGTTCGTGTCCCGCGACGTCCGTTCGGACGACGGTGGCGTCCGCGTTCATGTCGAAAGAACGTCCTCTCGAAGCAGATATAACTAGTTGCCTCCGAACTCTCGCCGTTCTCGAAGGCGGCCGACGCTATTCCCCGCTCTCGGCGTCGATGTACCGCCACCGGCGACCGTAGAGTCGAGGGAGTTGCTCGACGTTCGAGTGCCACGCGCTCGAAGGGACCGTCGAGACGCCGTCGGGAAGCGGCCCCGGCGGACGCAGCGAGACGGCCGTCGGATTTCGCCCCCGCCGCCGCTCGCTCGGATCGTTCGAACGCGTCCGTTCCGACGCGTAGAGCCGTTCGAGGGTGGCGTGTTGCTCTCCGAGCGCGCTCCGAGCGAGCGTTATCTTCTTTCTGACCTCCTGTTGGATGGTCACCTCCCTGGCTTCCGAGCGAAGCGAGGAGACGAACGCTTCGGCGTCTGCGGCCGCTTTCGAGTCACTCTCGACCGCGAACGCTGCGTCACCGCCCGGGAGGTCCTCGAGTTCTCGGTCCAGCCGTCGCTTCGCTTTCGCGAACCCGAAAAGGTCGACCGACGCCCACAGTTCCCGCCTGTCGACGACGTGCGTCAAGTTGCTCAGGTCGACGGCCAGGTCGGGGTCGCGTTCTCTGATGGCGTCCGCGAGGCGGTCGAAATCGACGAGGCCGGGGAGTTGTTCGATGTCGACCACGTCGGGCACCCGCGCCAGATCGACGCTCTCGAGGAGCATCTCCGTCGCAACGAGCACGTCGAACAGTTCGTCGACCGTCCCCGTCAGTGGGGTCTCGGTGTCGCTCGCAGCCGATTTCGCGCGCTCGAGTCCCGATTCGACGTGCTCTGATAGACGGTCCGACCTCGAAGAAGTGGATGAGAAGCTCATGGTCGTAGTGGGTCAATGACCCTACCGGAGTAGGACGGCGACGGGCAAAGCGTTGCTGTCGACGCGCAGTCGGCGCGGTCGCTGCGCTCTCTCGTTGGTTCGCGGGAAAAGTGCCGCCTCCCGGATTTGAACCACGCGAACGCTTCGCTGTCGCTCAGCGTTCTCTAATTCAAACCCAGTCAGATATCATTCTGGATTTCGGCGCGACTCGCTCTGCTCGTCGGCTTGCAATCACAGAAGTGCCGCCTCCCGGATTTGAACCGGGGACAGCTCGATCTTCAGTCGAGTGCTCTCCCAGTCTGAGCTAAGGCGGCGCACTCTGATGGATGGGGATGGGAGCAAAAAGGATTTCGGAACACGCCGACGGCGTGCCGACGGTTCTCACGCGACTTTGCGACGTTCGGTGAACTCGAAGGTACCCTCGGCAGTGGTCACAGTCGCCTTCACGGTGATGTGGCCGTCGTTCTGCTTGATTTTGTACGCGTCCATGTAGCCGAGTTCGACGCGAATCGTCTGCTGCTGGGTCTCCGCCGCGCCGACGGAGCCGACTTCGACGCTGCCGTCCCACACCTCGTCGTCGTCGGCGGAGATGCGGACGGCCACGTCGATGTCGTCGACGGACTCGTTGCCGGTGTTTTTCACCTGCGCCGTCACGTCTCGGCAGGTCGTCCCGCACTCTTCGATCTCACCGACCGAAAACCGGAGCGGTTGGTCGTACGCGTCCTGTACCGCTTTGTCACTGCCACCCGACGCTTCGCTCGTATCGTCGCTTCCTCCGTCGGTTTGCACGTTCGACGATGTGTCTCCGCCGACCTTATCGGTTGTGTCACCGACCAGGTCTGCGGGCGTGAACCCGAGTGCCAACGCACCGCCGACGCCGGCGACGACGACGAGCGAGAGAACGCCGATAACTGCGAACGTAGTTCGGAACATTATATATTCACCATTATAGGATAATCTGCAAACTCTACTTGTATATATTTGTTACTGTCTACGAGAGAAACTACATGAAATCCGGCACGAACTGATTGCAGCTATTCGACGAAAATTAGGGGGTTGAATGGTGTTCTTCGCCACATTGTTTGAAAATATGATATTATTTGGTTTTGGCGAATTCGACGGGTGGGGACGAGCGTTCGGTCGAGCGGAGTACAGCGACGGAAACTCGGGCGGATTCGAACCACGGTCGTTCCGCTCACTTCGTTCGCTTCACTCCCTGATTCGAATCGTCCTCACAGATGTTTCTGGACTCACTTCGTTCGCCACAGAATGATGGGCTCGGGCGGATTCGAACCACCGACCTCGGCCTTGTAAGGGCCGCGTCATAACCAACTAGACCACGAGCCCGCGTATCGGCACGAATGCCTCCGCTCGAATAACTGTTTCTCTCTGCGACGGGCCCCGGAACGCTTACTCGGGTGGGGTCCGTTCTCACGGCCGTGCGAACGCGTATCCTCGTCGGAGTCCTCGTCGTCTCTCTTTTGGCCGCAGGGGGTGTCGTCGCCTTCGACCACGTCCACAGCCCGCCCGACTCGAACGAGTACGAGACGACGACGGTGACCGTCGTCGACGGGGTCAACGGCACCGAACTTGCCGCCGTCGACGTCCGAATCGCCGACACGTACAACAAACGCTACACCGGTCTGAGCAACACCACGTCGCTTGACGACGGCGAGGGGATGCTGTTCATCCACGACAGCGAGGACGAGTACTCGTACGTCATGCGGAACATGGACTTCCCGCTCGACATCGTCTTCGTCGACGCCAACGGGACCATCACGCAGATTCACCACGCCACTCTGGACCCGTCCGGAGCGTCCGAGGGGCAACTGACGCGGTACACCGGGTACGGACAGTACGTCCTCGAAGTGCCGATGGGCTACACGAACCGAACCGGCGTCTCCGAGGGCGACAGACTTCTGATTCCGAACGAGACGGCTTCCTGCGAGACGGCGACGAACCGGAGTATTTCGGTTCGTAGGTAATGCTTTTTAACGGCCAACTCTTGTTACGGAGATAATGGGAACGGCCGCGGATGAGGACGACCCCTTCGAAGCGCAGCGGCAGAGTACAGACAACCCGATGCGCCGACTGTTCACCGAGTACGGTCGGCAGAACACCACGCAGTTCGTCGTCGGGTTGCTCGCCAGCGTCGTCGCGCGCCTGCTTGATCTGCTCCCCCCCGTGGTCCTCGGTATCGCGATCGACGCGGTGTTCGGGGACAAGGAGTACGCACAGGCGGTCGCCGACACGGTTCCTGTCTCCGCGGCCGCCGTCTCGGGGGTGATTCCGGCGACACAGACCGAACAGTTCTACTTCTCGGTCGGCCTCATCGCCTTCGGGTTCTTCGGCGGCGCGGTGTTTCACTGGACGCGTAACTGGGGGTGGAACTCTTTCGCACAGAACATCCAGCACGCCATCCGGACCGACACGTACGACAAGATGCAGCGGTTGAACATGGACTTCTTCGCCGACAAGCAGACCGGCGAGATGATGTCCATCCTCTCGAACGACGTCAACCGCCTCGAACGGTTCCTCAACGACGGGATGAACTCCTTTTTCCGCCTGTCGGTGATGGTCGTCGCGATCGCGGCCATCCTCTTTTCGATGAACGCGCAACTGGCGCTCGTCGCCCTACTGCCCGTGCCGCTCATCGCGCTGTTCACGTGGAAGTTCGTCGACATCATCCAGCCGAAGTACGCCGACGTCCGCTCCTCGGTGGGGACGCTCAACTCCCGACTGGAGAACAATCTGGGGGGGATTCAGGTCATCAAGACCTCCAACACCGAGCGCTACGAGTCCGACCGCGTCGACGGCGTCTCGATGGACTACTTCGACGCCAACTGGGACGCGATTCGTACTCGCATCAAGTTCTTTCCCGGTCTGCGCGTCCTCGCCGGTATCGGCTTCGTCGTCACGTTCATGATCGGCGGACTCTGGGTGGTCAGCGGGCCGCCCGGTCCGCTGACCGGGACACTCACCGTCGGCCAGTTCGTCACGTTCATCGTCCTCACCCAGCGGTTCATCTGGCCGATGGCGCAGTTCGGACAGATCATCAACATGTACCAGCGCGCCCGCGCCTCCTCGGCGCGCATCTTCGGCCTGATGGACGAACCCTCGCGCATCGCCGAGGACCCCGACGCCGACGAACTCGTCGTCCGCGAGGGTCGCGTCGAGTACGACGACGTCACCTTCGGCTACGAGGAGGACGAGACCATCGTCGAAGACGTCGACTTCGTCGTCGAGGGCGGCGAGACGCTCGCGCTCGTCGGTCCGACGGGGGCAGGTAAATCGACCATCCTGAAACTCCTGCTTCGGATGTACGACGTCGGCGAAGGGAAGATAGAGATCGACGGCCAGGACCTTCGCGACGTGACCATCCCGAGTCTCCGGCAGGCCATCGGGTACGTCAGCCAGGAGACGTTCATGTTTTACGGCACCGTCCGCGACAACATCGCCTACGGGACGTTCGACGCGACGGACGAGGAGATAATCGAGGCCGCGAAAGCCGCCGAGGCGCACGAGTTCATCGAGAACCTCAAGGAGGGCTACGACACGGAAATCGGCGAGCGCGGCGTGAAACTCTCTGGCGGGCAGCGCCAGCGCCTCTCCATCGCCCGCGCCATTCTGAAGGACCCCGAGATTCTCGTCCTCGACGAGGCGACCTCCGATGTCGACACCGAGACGGAGATGCTCATCCAACGGAGTCTCGACAGACTCACGGAGGACCGGACGACGTTCGCCATCGCCCACCGCCTCTCGACCATCAAGGACGCCGACCAGATTCTCGTCCTCGAAGGCGGGCGAGTCAAGGAGCGCGGGACGCACGAGGAACTTCTCGGCAACGACGATCTCTACGCGCACCTCTGGGGCGTCCAGGCCGGCGAGATAGACGAGCTCCCCGAGGAGTTCATCGAGCGTGCCACGCGACGGCAGGCGCGGACCGAAGCGCGGGATGACTGAGGGGTGCGGTCGTTTCGAGGCGATTCGTCGCCGCGACGGCTCGCGTTCAGACGGAGTCTTGCTCGTCTGGATCCTGATCTAACCCGCGACCGCTGTACCGCTGGCGGCCGACGGCCTCCGACCCGACCATGTTGAGCACGGCCTGTTTGACCTCACCGGCGTCGCTGAAGTCCTGTCCCGTCTCCTCTTGGTACGGCTCCATAATGTCGCCGAACGTTCGAGTCTCGTTTGACATCTCGATTTCGTAGTCGCCGTACTCGTCGACGAGCTCGTCGGTCGTCGTCGGATAGTCGTGCGATTTGAGTTCGTCATCCAACTCGCCGAACTCGACGCCCAACTCGCGGCTGTCGTCGGCTTCGTCGTTACTCATGCGGATATGTGGTCAACGGCCGGGGAAAAACCGGTTCGCATGCGTCGGATTTCGTGAACTAATCGACGAGCTCGTCGCCGAATCGTCGCGCAGCTTGATGTTCTATCGGGACGATACGACTTCGTGGATTCGCACACCGCCGCCCTAACGCCTCAGAGTCGCCTCGGTCGAGTAGTTGACCGACACCGACTCGGGTCGTTCTTCGCCCTCGCGTTCGCCTTCTCGTGGACGTTCTGGTTCGGCGCGGCTCTCAGCGACGCGGGCGACTCACTCGGGCTGGCCGCGGTCGTGCCGGGGGCGTTCGGCCCGCCGCTGGCGGCGGCCGCCGTCGTTCGCCTCGGCGGCGGGTCGGTCCGTCGCTGGGCGCGCGCGGTGTCGCCGCTTCGCGTCTCGCTCCGATGGTACGCCGTCGCGCTTTTGCTACCCGTTGCGATGGTTGCAGTCGAGACCGTCGCCCTCTCCGCGTCGGGCGTCGAACTCCGCTTCGAGGTGCTCCCCGCCCGAGTCGCCGCGTTCCTCCCGACGGTGCTGTTTATGGCGCTGCTCGGCGGCGGACAGAAGGAACCGGGGTGGCGCGGGTTCGCGCTTCCGCGATTGCAGCGGCGACTCGCGCCGCTTCCGGCGGCGCTCGCGCTCGGCGTCGTCTGGGCGGTGTGGCACCTTCCGCTGTTTCACCTCCCGGGATCCTCCCAGTACGGAGCTTCGTTTCTGACGTACGGCGTCGGCGTCGTCGGCCTCTCCGTGGTCTTCACGTGGCTGTATAATCGCACCGCGAGCGTCGCCGTCGTGGTGGCGCTCCACGGGAGCTACAACGCGGCGACGACGCTGTATCCCGTTCCGCTCGCCGAACTGGTCGGAACCGACCTCGCCGCCGACGTGCTCGTCGTCGTCGCTGCCGCTACGTGGGGAGTCGCACTCCTCCTCGTCGTGGCGACCCGCGGCGACCTCGGCCACCGAGGTTCGCGCGTAGCGACTCGGCGGTTCGACGACGCCGACTCGTCCTCCGAGCCCCGACGCGGAGACTGAGCCGTTCGGTCTCTCGACCCCGAGATACAAGCCCTCGGAGCGAGTGCGGTCGGTATGCATCTCACCGACGCCACCTGGACCGACGTCCGCGACTTCGACACCGACCTCGCGCTCTTACCGGTCGGCAGCACCGAACAACACGGTCCGCACGCGCCGCTCGGAACCGATTTTCTCACGGCCGAAGCGGTCGCCGCGGCGGGTGCCGACGCCGCCGACCGAGACGTCGTCGTCGCGCCCGCGATCCCCGTCGGCGTCGCCGAAGAACACCGGCAGTTCCCGGGGACGCTCTGGGTCTCCGGGGAGACGTTCCGCTCGTACGTCCGCGAGACGGTCCAGAGCCTCGCGCACCACGGTTTCGACCGCGTCGTCGTCGTCAACGGACACGGCGGCAACGTCGGCGCACTCCGGGAGGTAACCGCGAGAATCAGTCGCCGCGACGACGCCTACGCCGTCCCGTTCACCTGGTTCGAGGCCGTCGGCGAGCACGCGACGCGGATGGGCCACGGCGGCCCGCTGGAGACGGGGCTGCTCAGACACGTCGCACCGGAGACGGTACGCGAAGACCGGATGGAGGAGGCGAAAGCAGGTGCGGCGGACCGATGGGGCGAGTGGATCGCGAGCGTCAACCTCGCGCACGACTCGGCGGAGTTTACGGAGAACGGCGTCGTCGGTGACCCGAGCGACGGTGACGCGGCACTGGGTGAGGAACTGCTCGACGCGGCGGCAGCAGCGCTGGCGCGAGTGCTCGATGCGGTCGCCGAGCGCGACGTGGCGCGGCCGGACCGGCGGTCGTAGCTACTCTTCGTCGTCTTCGTCTTCCTCCGCTTCGGCCTCGGACTCCTCGTCTTCGTCCTCGTCGTCCGTCGCTTCTGTTTCTTCGTGGGCTTCGTCCAACGCGCCGCGAAGCTGCGGAATCGTGCTGGCGAGTTCGCCGACGTTCGCGTGGGCCTCGGTTATCTGCTCGAGCAGTTCTTCGACCTCCTCGATGGCGTCCGCGAGGTCCTCGGCGTCCTCGAAGGCGTCGGCGCGTTCGCCGATGGTGTACCACTTCTTGGCCTGTCGGAGGTGGTCCTCGGCGTCGCCGGTGTCGAGCGCCGAGCGCAGACCGTTGAGCACACCGAGAACGTTGTCGGCCTCCGTCTCCCAGATGTCGTCGCCCTCGGGGAGCGTCTCGCGCGCCGCCGAGAGGTGTGCTTCGACGTCTTCGCGCATCTCCGCGGCCGCTTCGCCGAACAGCTCGTCGTCGCCCAGTTGCGATTGGCTCATACCGGCTTTTCGCCCCGACCCGTTTTAAACACACGCCCGAAAGTGAAAGTGAAATCGGGCGACTGTCGGGGTCTCGGGGCCAAATTCTGTGTCGGTCTGGAGACCACACGGAGCGGCCGGGAGCCGCGTCACCGGCGGCCGATCACTCTTCGACGCTGACCAGTTTCATCAGGGGATAGCCGTCCTCCATCTCCATGCGCGTGCGGACGCTGACCGCCTCGCACCGAATCTCCATCTCGACTTCCATGAGCGACCCCGTCAGTTCGGTGTACCCGTTCTCGTGGTCGATTGCGGCGTCGACGCGGTCGTCGAGGATCTCCACCGCAACCGTCTCGCAGTGCGGTTGGTTCTCGATGGCCTCCGCCATCGCAACTTCGAGACTCCGCGCGCTGTCGACGCTGACGGGCGTTCCGGCGAACTGGTGGTAGAGCGACCCGAACTTGATACCCGCCTCGAAGCACGCCTGCTGTGCGTCGGTGACCATGCGGAGTCGACTCGGTCGCTCGGTTAATCTCTATCGGGCAACCGTGCGCCGCCGTGTCTCCGCGGGCCGACCACCCCCACGGGGTCGAACCGTGCGTTACTTACCCTCCGTATTTCCATCTACTACCGAATGGACGACCCGGTTTTACTGACGGGCGCGGGCGGGCGCGTCGGGCAAGCCATTCTCGGTGGCATCGGCGAAGACCACGACTGGCGACTGCTCGACCGCGAACCGCTGGCAGACGAGAAACTCCCCCCAGGAACGACCCAAGACGACGTGTACGTCGCCGATATCACGGACCGCGAAGCGCTCGCCGCGGCCGTCGACGGTGTCGGCGCCATCATCCATCTCGCGGGCGACCCGCGTCCGGAGGCACCGTGGGACAGCGTGCTCCGAAACAACATCGACGGGACGCAGTCGCTGTTCGAGGTCGCGGTCGAAGCCGACGTCGACAAGGTCGCGTTCGCCTCCTCGAACCACGCGGTGAGCGCCTTCGAGACCGAGCGCCGGACGCCGGACATCTACCGCCCCGAGAGCGAGTTCCTCCTCGACGGGTCCGAACTCCCCCGACCCGGAAATCTCTACGGCGTGAGCAAAGCCGCCGGCGAGACGCTCGGTCGCTACTACTACGACCAGACCGACCTCTCGGTCGTCTGCGTCCGTATCGGCAACCTGACCCGCGATCACCCGCCGATAGATTACGAGCGCGGACAGGCGATGTGGCTCTCGTACCGCGACTGCGCGCACCTGTTCGACTGCTGTATCCGCGCCGACTACGGCTACGAGATCGTCTACGGTATCAGCGACAACGACCGCAAGTACTACTCCATCGAGCGCACCCGAGAAGTGCTCGGCTACGACCCCCAGGACAACTCCGCCGAGTTCGAGTGACGCGCCTCGCCCGTCGTCGGGTCGCCCGCTTCGTTCTTCGAGCGACCCCAACACTCATCACGACGAACTACGCTTAAGCGTCCGCTCGTTGGCCTCCCCGCTGTATGACATCGAAGCGTACGCGACACCGGCGAGACCGACGGAGGGTGCGATGACGGAGTTCGGCTACACGTTGTCGAGCGAAGAGCACACGCCGAACGACCTCGTCGAGTACGCGCGGGAGGCCGAAGAACGGGGCTACGACTTCGTCTCTATCTCGGACCACTACCACCCGTGGGTGAGCGAGCAGGGACACGCCCCGTTCGTCTGGTCGACACTCGGCGGCGTCGCTACCGCCACCGAGGAGATAGACGTCGTCGTCGGCGTCTCGTGTCCCATCATGCGGATACATCCGGCGGTGCTCGCGCAGGCGACGGCGACGACGGCGCAGATGCTCGGCGACCGGTTCGTCTGGGGCGTCGGTACCGGCGAGAACCTCAACGAACACATCCTGGGCGACCACTGGCCGCCGCACCAAGTGAGGTTGGAGATGCTCGAAGAGGCCGTCGAAGTCGTCCGAAAGCTCTGGGACGGCGGGCAGACGAGCCACTACGGCGAGCACTACACCGTCGAGAACGCGCGACTGTTCACGCTCCCCGAGGAGACGCCGCCTATCGCCGTCTCCGCCTACGGCGAACGCGCGGCGACGGCCGCCGCCGACTTCGGCGACGGCTTCTGGTGCGTCGGCCCGCAGGAGGAACCGCTGGAGATATTCGAAGCAAACGGCGGCGAGGGGCCGAAGTTCGCGCAGATGACCGTCTGCTACGCCGAGGACGAGGACGAGGCGGTCGAGACGGCTTACGAACAGTGGCCGAACTCGCTCGTGCCGGGCGAACTCGCCGCGATACTCCCGACGCCGACGCACTTCGAGCAGGCGTCGCAGGCCGTCTCGAAAGAGGACGTGCGCGAGGCCGAGAGCCTCATCACGGACCCGGATCCGGAGACGCACATCGAGAGTATCGAGCAGTTCATCGACGCGGGCTACGACCACGTCTACGTCCACCAGGTCGGCGACGACCAGGAGTCGTTCTTCGAGTTCTACGAGAACGAGGTGTGGCCGTCGTTCGACTTCGACTAAGCCGGTTTCGACCCCGTCGAGCTTCCGGCGGTTCGCTCTCCGCCCTCACTGCTCTCCGTCGGTCGGAACTCCCTGCTCCTGACGGTACTGGTCGAGGTAGTCACGAGCGGTCTCCAGTCGCTCCTGTATCCAGTGGTCGTCGTCGAACTCGTTCGCCAATCCAACGATCTTCTCCTCGACCTGCTCGACGCGGTCCTCCTTCGGCGGGCCGTCAGCCTCGACTTTATCGCCGCCGCCGAGCTCCATCAACCCCTCGTCGAGCGAGAGCAGCTGTTCGCGCGTCTCTCCGTCGGCGCGGTCGCTCGCCCGGCGAATCTCCGCTCGCGCGTCCTCGATCGGTTCGTCTGAGTGTTCCATACCGACTGTCCAGTCTACACACCGAAAGGTGTGGAGCCTCAATAGGCAAGCCGTGGTATCTCTCGATATGGTCACCACAAAACTCACCGACCTCGACCGGTCCGTTCTGGCGCGATTGCGCGGCAAACAGCTCACGGCCGCGGAGTTGGCCGAGCGATTAACCGCCGACGTCGACGCCGACACCGTCTCCGAACGACTGGTTCGCATGGCGGACAACGACCTCGTGCGGACACTCCGCGGCGACGAGGAGAGACGCGATGACGACGGCGAGAATAGGCGCGAGGACGACCACAACGGCGAGGGCGGCCGTAGCGGCGGCCGATACGCGCTCACCGAGAGCGGCCGTCGAGCGCTGCAATCGCCCAACACGGCGGCCGCCGACGAGGCGATCGACCTCCCGCCGAACGTCCGGGAGTCGCTTGCGAACTCGTCGGTCGGCGTCGACTGCGCCGAGACGGTCAAACACGCGTTCACGTTTCTCCGAGAGTGGGGGGCGGCGACGGTGCCGGAACTGAAGGCGGGCGTGTACCCGGAGACGTCGACCGGTTACCGCGACGCCGACGAGTGGTGGGACGACTGCGCGCGCGAGGTGCTCGCGGAGCTGCCCCGCATCGAACCCGGCGACGAGACGGAGCCGTTCTGGCGGTACGTCGGCGATTCCACCGCCGACGGTACGGTCGCCGACGACACCGACAGAGACGGACGTGCGGTGCTCAGAGACCGAGACGACGGTCCGCGGTACGCGAACCTCACGCACGTGCTGGTGAATCGGGGCGTGACGAGCGGACAACGGCTCGCCGCGGCGGCAGCGTTCGACGTGCTCCGTAAGCGGGGTGAGGCGACGACCGAGGAACTCGTCGCCGTTGCGACGGAGGCGGTTGCGGAGATTTCCGACGAGACGGGTACAGACGACCCGGATGCTGACGACTCGGATACCGACGCCCGACCCGACGACCGGTGGTTCCGAGACGAGCTCCCGGAGCTACTCGCCGATGTTCCCCTGGTCGACCGCCTCGACGACGACCGGTGGCGACTACCGTCGGACGGCCTGGATGCTCAGTAGTTCGACGCCCGTGGCTACTCGAACAGTCCTTCGACGTCGCGCCGCTTCTGCTCGCGGCGTTCGAGGTGGTCGCAGAGCCGTCGGTAGACGACCGGTCGCTGGGCGTCGCTCCCGAGTGCGAAGTCCATCACGAGCGCGATGTAGCGCGTCTGATATCCCTCGTCGCGTTCCTCGCGGGCCGCGTCGATACCCGCATCGACGCGACCCTCGTCGAACCCGTCGTCGTGTTCGGCGCGGACGCGAGCGACGACGGTTGCCGGCTCGAAATCCAGGTCGTCGAGCGAGAGCGCGTCGCCGTCGTAGGTGAGCCGCACGGGCCGCCGTCGTTCGATTCGCTCGGGGTCGGCCGCGAGCCGCGCGAGTTCCGTCCGAACGGCGTCGAGGTTCACGCCTCGATAGTCGGCGGGGAGTCCTGCGAGATACTCACCGGCGCTCTCGGCGAGTCGTCTCGCGCCGCTCCAGTTGCGACGTCGGGTGTGGTAGACGACGGCGGTGTACTGGATGAGTCCGTGGAGTAGCCGTTCGTCATCCTCCCCGTCGTCGGCGTCGAGCCACCGCTTCTCCCACGCGTCGTGGGCGTCGTGGTACTCGCCCGTGTTGTAGATGGCTACTCCCGCCCGGAGCGCGTCCTCCATACCGGACGAGTCGGTCGCTCCGGGTAAAACGATGGCGTAGAGGAGTCGGCGCTGGCGGACCCGTCACGACCTATTGAGACGGCGTACAGTATCCGTTCTATGACTCCCACACAGAAAATCAAGTGATTGAGACGTACAGTGTTTAGCCGGAGAGTTTCGGTAGCCGGTGTCGTTTATATTTCGACGAGATACCCAGGTATCGACTACTATTCGGAAGCGGACACTTCCATTTTTCAACCACTATTTTTGTAGCGACACTTTTTGCTCCGCGAACAGAAGCGGAACACTATATAGCCGATTTCGGTAGCGTTTGACGGAGCGCGTTTCGTGCAAGATACTGATAACTCCACTACATCTGAGAAAAGGGCTATTTCACTGCAGTCGAACGGCGACCACTCCCGCTCGACCGGTCGACGACCGGTTCTCCGCGGCGTCGGCGCGACGCTCGCGGCGGCGACCGGTCTCGGAACCACCGGGGTCGCGGCTGCGGACGACGATACCGAAGCCGAGGAAGAAAGCGACGCCGACTCCGGCGACTACGAGACCGTCCACGTCGACGCCGGCGACACGTACGACGTGAACGTCGGGAGCGGTGAGACACTCGAAAACGTTCTCTACGACATCTCTGCGGACGGTGCCGCGCTCGACATCAGCGCCAGCGGTGCTGATTGGACGATTCGGAACGTCGGCATCGAGGGCGAACACGAGGACTCCTCCAAAGGGAACCTCTTCATGTTCGAGGTGACCGACGACGACGGCACCGGTCTGGTCGAGAACGTCTACGCGGCGGAGGGCAGCTACGAGACCGACTTCGCCTTCGTACGCAAAGCCCACGAGGGCGAACTGACCATCCGGAACGTCTACCTCGAAGGGTGGCAGGAAGGCATCTACGGCAGCGCCCCCGGCATCGACGACGGCGGCGGCGACGGTCCCGTCCACATCGAGAACTGTTACGCGAAGAACAACGGCGTCGCGAACTACCGTCTCGGCAGCGACGGTTCGTCCGTCCGAGACTCCGTCGCCCACGTCGACGAGCGGACGTCCTACTCCGGCTACTCGCGCGGCGTCTGGGTTCGCAACGGCGGCGACGTCGAGGCCTCCGGGATGAACATCCTCATCGACTACGAGAACGCCGCCTGGGGCGTCGCCGAGAACGACAGCATCGAGACCGGCGGCGTCATCCGACTCGCCGATTCATCGGTCGAGTCGCGCGCCGGCCGCGGCGACATCGACGGCACCGTCGAGACGAACGACGTCGACGACGACGCGGACGTGGACGTCCCCGACGGCGTCCCGCAGAGCGCCGAGGAAGCCGCGAGCCGGTAAGCTCCGACTCGTCTGCGTTCGACCAGTCGGTCACTGGTCTCACAGCGAACTTGACCGCATTTTTTGCTCAGTCGGATCCGGTAGCGACGCCTGCCCAGATCCCCTCGTCCACAGAATCCGTGTTGAGAGACGGCGAGCGGACTACGCGGCAAGAGAGCACACAGCAAGAGGAGTACGCAGCAAGACGACTGGCGACCGCGGGACGTCAAAAAGTGTGCACGGTGGCCGACACGTTACCGTTCACTCGACTCAAGCCAGAGCCACGCTGCTGAGCTCGGTCGAACCACATCGCTCGCACTCGATTCGACGTATGTCCGACTCCCTCCGGACGAAATCGACGTAACAGACGTCGCATCGGTACCGAAAACGCGGCATCGTCGGTTCCCGTTCGAACGTGGTTTTGAGTTTGCTGAGTAAGTTAATGGTCGACGCCTCCCACCGTCTGATGGCTCGTCGATTGATTAATTCTTTTTCGACCTACGGATGACTCTCTACGCCACCGTAGCGTCGTGAACTCGATTGTGTCGGGGGTGAAGCCGCAGTTTGGCCGTACTGTCTCGTACGAAACAGTATGTGAGTTGTCCCCGAGATTCAACAGAGTTCTCGCTGTGTTCGTGGCGTCTCCGAGACGTGAGATTGGTTCCGCACTGACCGGATAGATAGATGACTCTCCGTGATTTGCTTCGTGAGAACGCTGCATCCTGACGGAGTTCCACGCGAGCGGATGCGAACGTGGAACTCGTCAGGTCGCGAACGAAGTGAACGTCCTGACGGAGATTTGAACTCACCGAGACGGTCACTCCCTGCGGTCGCACTGCGTCTCGCCTGCTCGAATCTCCGTGAAGTCGCATAACCGCTCACTCGAACGAGCGACACGAGCGTCGCTCGTTCGTTAGTTCGCGGAAAATGTAGCGTCCTGACGGAGTTCCGCGCGAGCGGATGCGAACGTGGAACTCGTCAGGTTGTGAACGAAGTGAACGTCCTGACGGAGATTTGAACTCCGGTCCCTGGCTCCGCAAGCCAAGAGGATAGTCCACTACCCTATCAGGACTCAATTACGGATACTCCCGACCCACATAAGTCGCTTCCGATTCAAGGACGCCGAACGGTACGGTATCGCGGCACATTCGGCAGACGGCGTATAGTAGTCTCGACGAGTCCTTGTTCACGACTCCGACACTCACACATCGAAATCGAAGTGTTCTGGTTCTATCTGCTCTCCCCCGTTCACGGTACCGCCTCGGAATCTCGAACTTCGCGTTAGTCCGGCTCTGAGGATCTATCGACCCCGCCGTTTACCGTTCACTCTTCGTTTTCTCTTGCTCCCGAGGTTGGTCAGTGACACTCCGTACTGTTCTAGGACACAGATTCCAACACATCGAAAGGAGACACAGACCGATACGTCGACGTTCACCCCTTTGGGCGCACGGCTCGATGAACGACCCCGCACGGACTCCAGCCCAGTACCGACTGCTGGAGGTAATCGAACGACGAGAAATCTAGTCGCTTTCGACCGAAGAAATACGTAGAAAACGGTGTGTGTCCGTAGCAACGCCGCGTTCGACGGTCACTCCGGCAGAAAACGGCGAGGATATCAGCTACGACCACCCTCGGTCACTACATCACACAAAGAGAATTTTGACCGTTGCAAAGGAATATGAAAAGAGGTCCCGTTGGCAACGCTATGAATCGACGAACGCTGCTCGCACGAACGGCCGCACTCGCCGCAGTCGGCGTCGCCGGGTGTACCACTGACGGAACGACCGACGATACCGGCAACGGCGGTGACAACAGTACGGGGAACGGTGGTACCGACGATACTGACGACGAGACCACCGACGACGGGTCGACTGATGACGGGTCGGACGGAGAGACGACGGAACTCGTCGACCAGACGTTCGAACGCACGGGCGACTGCGAACACGCGGGGTCGGCGACGGTCACACGCGACGGTCAGACCGCCGTCGTCGAAGGCTGCATCCGAGGGAGAAACGGCTGCGCGGTCGCCGTGCTCGACGACGTGCAGTACGACGCTGCCGAAGACCGTCTCGCCGTCGTCGTGGCGACCGAGATCGACCAGGACGACGACGAAGTCTGTTCGCAGGCGCTCGTCAGTCGCGGCTACAGAGTCCGCGCTGAGTTCGACGGCGGCACGCCCGGTACCGTCGACGTCGTCCACGACGGGGTCGACGGTCGGACCACCGTGACCACCTCGAACACGACTCAGTAGTCTCGAAAATCCGTTCCATTTTGAGCGAGCGTTCCGACGACCGTCTGTTCCGAGCGTTTTTCTCCGATGACGGCACCACTCTCGGCTATGAGATTTCCCCGTGTCGCCCCGAAAACCGACAGACTGCGACGCCCTACCACAGCAAGGACAACGCTTAAGCGCGGGCCTTCCCTGCTTCGCTACACGATTATGGGTGTCGCAGATTCTACGGATTGGGAACACCGACCGCAGGGGTGGTCGTGAGATGGGCGCGATAGAAGAGGTGTACGAAGGCCTCGAAACCGACGTCGAGTTCGAGGAGTTCGAAGCCGCCGTCAACGAGAAGGTCGAGCAGATGGGCGGCCTCGCCGACGAAGAGACGGCGGCGATGCTCATCGCCCACGAACTCCGCGACGAGGAGGTAAACGGCATCGCGGACGTCGCACCCGGGATGGACGAGGTGAAGTTCATCGCCAAAGTCGTCAGCGTCGGCGACCTCCGGACGTTCGAGCGCGACGGCGAGGACGAAGACGGGCGCGTCGTCAACGTCGAAGTCGCCGACGAGACGGGCCGAATCCGCGTCTCCTTCTGGGACGAGATAGCCGAGTCCATCGCCGGCGGCGAACTCGAAGTCGGCCAGGTGCTCCGCATCAAGGGTCGTCCGAAAGACGGCTACAACGGCGTCGAGGTGAACGTCGACCAGGCGGAACCGGACCCAGACGCCGAAGTCGACGTCCAGATTCTCGACAGCTACCGCGTCGAGGACATCTCGCTCGGCCTCTCGGACGTGAATCTCAAGGGCCAAGTGCTCGACGGCGGCACGGTCCGCACGTTCTCGCGCGACGACGGGTCGGAGGGCCGCGTCTCGAACCTCGCGCTCGGCGACCCGACCGGGCGCATCCGCGTCACGCTCTGGGACGATAAGGCCGACCTCGCCGAGGAGTTCGACGCCGGCGAGAGCGTCGAAGTCGTCGACGGGTACGTCCGCGAGCGCGACGGCAACCTCGAACTCCACGTCGGCTCTCGGGGTGCGGTCGAGCGCCTCGACGAGACCGTCCAGTACGTCCCCGAGACGACCGACATCGGCTCGCTCGAAATCGGCCAGACGGTCGATATCGCAGGCGGCGTCATCGAGGCCGACCCCAAGCGGACGTTCGAGCGCAAGGACGGCTCCGAGGGACAGGTCAGAAACATCCGCGTGAAGGACGACACCGGCGACGTGCGCGTCGCGCTCTGGGGCGAGAAAGCCGACGCCGACGTCGAACTCGCCGACCACGTCGTCCTCGCGGACGTAGAGATAAAAGACGGCTGGCAGGAGGATATCGAAGCGTCTGCGGGTTGGCGCTCGACGGTGACCGTTCAGAAGGACGCGCCCGCCGCCGGGAACGCTGCGGGTGACGGCTCGGATTCGAGCGCGAACGCGGGCGGTCTCGCCGCGTTCGGCGACGACTCGGGCGGCGACTCCACCGACGATGCGGGCGGGTCTACCGGTTCTACCTCCAACGGCACCGCCGCAGCGACTGCAGTGGAGGCCGACAGCGCGGGCGCCGACGGCGAGACAGTCGAGTTCACCGGCACCGTCGTGCAGGCGGGCGACCCGGTCATCCTCGACAACGGCACCGAGACGCGCAGCGTCGACACCGGCGCGAAGCTCCGCCTCGGCGAGACGGTCACCGTCCGCGGGACGCTCTCTGGCGACCGCATCGACGCCGACGAAGTGCTCTGAGCGCCGTCGACTCGCTTCGTACGAACTGCCGTCGGTCGTCTACGAACGTAGCGTCCGAGAGCGCACGCTATCTCGGCCCGGTACACGGGTCGCAGACGCCGTCGCCAACGCAAAGCATTATACACCACAGCGACTGGTATCAGGGTATGAGTGTCGAGTTACCGTTCGCCCCCGTCGATACGCTCATCCGACGGAACGCGGGCGAACTCCGAGTCAGCGCCGACGCGGCCGAAGAACTCGCACGTCGCATCCAGATCCACGGCGCGCGACTCGCCGAGGACGCCGCCGAGCGCGCGACGGCGGACGGTCGAAAGACACTGATGGCCGATGATTTCGGCGTCGAACAGGTCGTCAGTCGGGACGCGCTCGAACTCCCCATCGCCCCCGTCGACCGCATCGCGCGGCTCAACATCGACGACCAGTACCGCGTCTCGATGGAGGCGCGCATCGCGCTCGGCGACATCCTCGAAGATTACGCGAACAACGTCGCAAGCGCGGCCACCAAACTCGCCCACCACGCCGACCGGCGCACCGTCCAGGCCGAAGACATCGAGACGTACTTCTCCCTCTTCGAGTAGCGATGAAGTTCGGCTACAACGAGACGTGTCTCGACCACGATACCGGCCCGCGCCACCCCGAGGCGGCCGACCGTCTCAGAGCAATCCGCGAAGGACTGAAGAAACGCCACAGCGTCGAGTACGTCGACGCCGACCCCGCCACCGAGGAGATGGTCGCCGCCGTCCACGACCCGGCGTACGTCGAGGAGGTCAAGGAGTTCTGCGCCAGCGGCGGCGGCAACTGGGACCCCGACACCGTCGCCTGCGAAGGAACGTGGGACGCCGCGCTCGCCAGCGCCGGCCTCGCGCAGTGGGCCGCGAGCGCGGCGCTCGACGGCAACGGCGGGCGCGACACCCCGTTCTCGCTCGGCCGTCCGCCCGGCCACCACGCCGTCGTCGACGACGCGATGGGGTTCTGTTTCTTCAACAACGCCGCCGTCGCCGCCCAGACGGCCCTCGACGAGGGCACCGCCGAACGCGTCGCCATCTTCGACTGGGACGTTCACCACGGTAACGGCACGCAGGACATCTTCTACGAGCGCGGCGACGTGCTCTACGCTTCGATTCACGAGAACGGCCTCTACCCCGGGACGGGCGAACTCGACGAGACCGGCGAGGGCGACGGCGAACTGACGACGTTCAACGTGCCGCTCTCCGCCGGCGGCGGCGACGCCGACTACCTGTACGTCGTCGAGTCGGGGCTCGGTCCCGTCTTCGATTCGTTCGACCCCGACCTGCTCGTCGTCAGCGCCGGCTTCGACGCCCACCGCTACGACCCCATCTCGCGGATGCGCGTCTCCACCGAGGGGTACGCGCTCCTCACCGACGCCGTCCGGACGCTCGCCGACGACAACGACGCCGCGCTCGCGTTCGTCCTCGAGGGCGGCTACGGACTCGACACGCTCTCGGAGGGCGTCGCCACCGTCCACGAGACGTTCGACGGCCGCCGACCGATTGACCCCGAGGAAGAGCCCGACGAGGAGACGATAGAACTCGTCGACGACCTGCTCGACAGCTACGGTCTCGATTCGGCGTAACTCGGTTTCGAGGCCTCGATTCGACGTCCCTACGGCTTCGGCTCGAAGTAGTTGCGAAGCTCGTCGCCGAACGCCTCGGCCAGCGTCGCCACCTCGCCGCCGACGAGTACCTCGTACCGCTCTTCCAGTGCTGACTCGACCTGCGCGCCCAACGCTACGTCGAACAGCGCGTCGCTCGTCAGCAGCGCCTCGGGCGTCGTGAACTCGCGGTCGCGCTCGACGGCGTAGCGGTCGCCGTCGATAAAAGGACCGTACACGTCGTCCGCACTCTCGTACTTCTCGAAGAACCCCGCCGCGTGCTGTCGCACCGCGACCGGCGGGCCGTCGTGGCGCGAAATCGTCGACCGCTCGGCGACCGAGCACTCGACGAACAGCACCGCCCGGTCGTCCGCCATCGCCGCCGCCCGCAGCGGTTCGAAGCCGCGGCGGTCGAGTTCGGAGACGACGCCCGACAGCGACTTCTCTAACTGCGGGTAGAGTTGGTCCTCGACGAGCCCCGGGGCTTGGAAGACGACGGCGACGGGGTGGGCTCCGCGTCGTTCGAGGTGTTCGCGGACGTCGGCCGCCGAGAACGGTTCCTCGTCCGGCGGGAAGAACAGGTCCTCGCGCGGCTCGGAGAGCAGGTCACGGGCGTAGTGCTGGAGTCGGGCGACGTTCGACGCAGAGAGGACGGCGGCGACGTTCCGCTCGGGGTCCGTCGGGTCGATGACGACGAGCGTGTCGTCGAACGTCGCCCGGCCGTGGTCCTCCGGGTCGAACTCGACGGGTGGGTGCCAGTCGGCGGCGGCGCGGAGGAGCGGTTCGAAGCCGCCGTGTTCCAGCACGAGGAGTTCCGAGAGGTAGCCCGAGAACCCTTTCGTTCGGAGGTCGCTGCCGTACGCGCCGATTCCTTTGAGGAAGCGTTTGAACACGCGGACGTCGGCGCGGGCGTCGTCGTCCAATCGGGCGTCGAGGTAGGCGTTGTGGAAGGGAGTCCGGTCGACCGCCGACTGGATATCGGTCGCCTCGGGCACGTCGTAACAGGGGACGAGGTCCACGTCGAACCCCTCGAAATCGCCTTTGACGTACGGATGTTCGGCGTACTCCTCGTGACCGCCGGGGAGGACGGCGCGACCGACTTCCAACCCGTAACGTTCGAGGTCCTCGCGCGGGAGGTCCGGCGGGAAGCGGACGAACAGGTCGATGTCGCGGTCGCCCGAGAGCCACGTCCCGCGGGCGGTGCTGCCGACCTGGACGGCGTCGGCGTCGACGGGCAGGTCGGCGACGGTGGCCTCGACGCGGTCGCGGAGGGCGGCGACGGCCGCCGCGAGGGCGGCGCGTTCGTCGGCGTCGGGGTCGATGCGCTCGCGGACGGCCGCGACGACGCTGTCGAGGTCGGTCATGGCTCGGCGTTCGGACGGTTCCGGCGAAAGCGTGTCGGTGCGCGGGCGCCGCGTAGGGCCGCCGACGCGTGTGCGACCGACAGACGCAGTCGGGGGAAAACGAAAGCCCTATCAAATCAACCCGAATACGAAGAGGTGCAGCAAGCCGTCGTAGCTCAGTTGGTAGAGCACCTCGCTGTTAACGAGGTGGTCCCAGGTTCGAGTCCTGGCGACGGCGTCGCTTTCTCTCGAACGTCGCTTCGACGAGCGACGCTTCTTCCGACCCCACTACTCGTCCGGCCCCGGAACCACAGCGTCGATAGATAACGCTAAAGGGAAGCCCAATAGTACGACGAACGAGGGCCCTTAGCTCAGTCTGGTTAGAGCGCTCGGCTCATAACCGAGTGGTCGTTGGTTCAAATCCGGCAGGGCCCATACCCCGTTCTCATCCGCCGAGCGGCGCTCCGAACCATCGCCCCGACGGCGAGAAATTCACGGATGAAAAGTGAGTTAACCACCCGGAGACGACGTACCGATACGAGACCGAGTACCACAGCTAACTATGCCTGAGAACTACGATCTGATCATCGTCGGCGGCGGAATCAGCGGGGCGTCGTTGCTCTATGCGGTGTCGAACTTCACCGACATCGAGAGCGTCGCGTTGTTCGAGAAAGAAGACGAGATCGCGGCGGTCAACTCCCACCACACGAACAACTCCCAGACGCTTCACTTCGGAGATATAGAGACGAACTACACCCTCGAAAAGGCCGAGGAGGTCAAAGAGGGCGCGGAGTTGCTGGCGGGGTATCTCGAAAACGTCGACCCCGACCGGGAGATGCACAGCAAGCGGAGCAAGATGGTGCTGGCAGTCGGCGACGAGGAGACTCGGAAGCTGGAGACCCGATACGAGGACGAGGGGTTCGGCGAGCTGTTTCCGAAACTCCGCGCCATCGAGCGCGACGAGATCGAGAACCTCGAACCGAAAGTCGTCGAGGGCAGAGACCCCGACGAGCGACTGTTGGCGCTGCAGACGCCCGACGGCTACGTCGTCGACTACGGCGAGACCTCGGAGTCGTTCGTCCGGCGGGCCGACCGCGACGGCGTCGACGTCTACACCGAAACGAAGGTGACGAGTCTCGTCGACCGCGGCACCGATTTCAGCGTCGAGACCGACGCCGGCCGGTTCCGTTCGGACGCCGTCGTCGTCGCCGCAGGCTCTCACAGCCTCCAGATCGCCAAGGAGATGGGCTACGGCGAGAACATGTCGCTTTTGCCCGTCGCGGGCAGTTTCTTCCTCGCCAACGACATGCTGAACGGGAAGGTGTACACGCTGCAGATGAAGAAGCTCCCGTTCGCGGCGGTCCACGGCGACGCCGACGTCCACGACGACTCCATCACGCGGTTCGGCCCGACGGCGAAGCTCGTCCCGACGCTTGAGCGAGGCCGCATCTCGACGGTCGGTGACTTCTTCGACGTCTTCGGACTGAACGTCGACTCCTTCCTGAGTTACGCCAACATCCTCTCGGACCGCATCCTCCTCCCGTACGTGCTCCGGAACCTGGTGTACGACCTCCCGGAAGCCGGTAAACGGGCGTTTTTGCCGAACGTGCAGAAAGTCGTCCCGACGGCCGAACTCGACGACATCGAACGCGCGAAGGGCTACGGCGGCGTCCGCCCCCAGATCGTCGACACCGACGCGAAGGCGCTCGACATGGGCGAGGCCACGATAAGCGGCGACAACATCATCTTCAACATCACGCCGTCGCCCGGCGCGTCGACCTGTCTGATGAACGCGATGGACGACACCAAGCGCGTCGTGGAGTTCCTCGGCGACGACTACGAGTTCGACGAGGAGGGGTTCCGCGCGGAGACGATCGACCACTTCCCGAGACTCGAGACAGCAGAGACGTAACGACGCTCCGTTCCCGGCTCCCCGTTCTCGAAGCCGCTACTGGCGCGGACCGCTCACCACTGCTACTGGCGCGAACAGTCGTACGTGTCTCGAACCGTGTTCGCCAGCATCCCCTCCTTCTCGAAGACGATGTAGACGACGACGAACTGTCCGTCGGCGGGGCGCATCACGAACACCTCGCGCGGACCATCGCCTCGTTCGTCGTTCACGCGTTCGAGGAGCGGCTCCAGCGGGAGGACACCGCTGTTGAACTCGTCGAACAGATCCCGCGCCCCCGGTTGTTCGGCGAACACGTAGAGCGCGCCGTTGGGCCGACCGTCGGTGTCGCGCGTCACGCGAGAGTTCATCCCTTCGCCGGCGGCGACGGCTTCGTTCCAGGTCTCGCGGGCCGCCTCGAACAGTCCGGTCACGCCGTCGACGAACTCGAGACGGCTCCGGCGTTCGACGGTGACCGCCTCGAACGCGGGCGTCCCGTCGTCGTCCCACGCCAGCGTCGCCTCCACGACGTATCCCGGTCGAAGCGCCGAGACATCGGCGGCGAGGTCACCCTCGTAGCCGTCGACTCGGACGTACGTCGGGTCGAACGAGTCGTCGTCCAGTTCGACTAAGAGCAGTTCGTCGGGGTCGCGCGGGCGTCCGAACACCCGGTATCGGCCGCGCGTCGTCAACTCCATACCCATCGATTCTGCTCTCGGTGGCATAAGGTGGACGATGTTCGGAGTCGACGCCTCCGTGAGGGTGTCGCGCCACATAGTGACGTGACGCTACGATAATAACGTTTATTGCTGTTTGACTAACTCACTCATGTATCATCTCTCACTCCCTATGAAATCTATCGAACGCACTCTGGGTTATCTCACGATTTTCGGGCTTGCGGTCGCCACAGCGACGGCGTACGTGCTCCACGGTCTTCGAGCAACCAACTCGGTGGCGGCGTTCATCTTCGGCGCGTTCATCCCCTTCTGCGTCGCACTCATCTTGTTTCTCTGTGGGATCTGGCTCACCCGTCAGGAACTCGACGACGCGAACGTCGCCAAAATCGGGTTCTGGTGCGTCACCGGCGTCGTCGTCACCTGCGGCATCGTCGCGCTGATGATGCTGTATCAGCTCTCCGAAGGGGTCGTCCTGAGCAACTGGGTGGTCGTGTTCGTCGGCGGGATGACGAGCGGGGCGCTCGTCGGCTTTCTGGTCGGCGTCTACGACGTTCGGCGACGAGCGACCGAACACCGCTTAGCGACGGAGCAGGAGCGCACGGTCAGACTCAACCAGCGACTGCGCGTGCTCAATCGGGTGCTCCGCCACGACGTTCGAAACCGCTCGAACGTCATCCTCGGCTACGCTAACCTCCTGACCGAAGACGACGGTGACCTCGAAGCGCACGCCGAGATCATCGAGCGGACGGCGCTCGACCTCGTCTCCCTCGGCGACAACGCCCGGCGAATCGAGCAGCTGCTCTCGGACGCCGAGCAGACGGTCGTCGACCTCGAAGCGCTCGTCGACCGGGAGGTCGAGACGATTCGCGGCGAGTATCCGGACGCGCGCGTCGAAACCGACTACGCCGACTACGGCGAGCGGGGCTCCGTCCGGGCGAACCAACTGCTCGGCGTCGCGGTGAACAACCTGCTGGAGAACGCTATCGTCCACAACCCCGCCGAAGAACCGCTCGTTCACGTCTCGCTCGGCCTGCACGAAGACGACCGCGTCGAGTTCCGCGTCGTCGACGACGGGCCCGGGATTCCGCACGACGAGCAGTCGGTGTTTCGGTCGGGACAGGAGACGCAACTCGTTCACGCCAGCGGTATCGGCCTCTGGCTCGTCAACTGGATCATCGATGACTCCGACGGCACCATCGATTTCGAGGAACAGCGGCCGCACGGAACGGCCGTTCGCGTCTCGCTGCCGGTCGTCGACGAACCCGATGCCGACGCACCGAAACTCGTTCGGCGGTGACCGCGAAGTCGGGGTTTGTCGCCGGTCAGTCGTCGCCGATGGAGTCGACCGCCCCGCGGATGCCGGCGGTCGTCTCCTCGTTCTGGTAGGTGATACGCCAGCCGGTGATACCCATGAACAGGAGAATCAACGGTGAGATGAGGCCGAGGAAGTAGTACGGCGCGTATTCGAGCGTCGGGACGCCGAGGACGCCCGCCATGTAGACGCCGCCCGCGTTCCACGGGATGAGCGCGCTCGTCGTCGTTCCGGCGGCCTCGATGGCGCGAGAGAGGTTGCGGCTGTCGAGGTTCTTCTCGTCGTAGATGCCGCGGAGGCTCATGCCGGGGACGACGATGGACATGTACTGTTCGGCGGCGAGGACGTTCATCCCGAACGCCGAGACGGCCGTCCCGGTCGTGATGCCTGCGACGCTGTGCAGACTTCTACTCAGGTGGTACGCCAAGACGGCCAGTACGCCCGTACGCTCCAGCAGGCCGCCGAGCGCCAGCGCCGCGACGACGATGGTGATGGTCCACGACGACCCGATGAGGCCGCCGGTTTCGAGCAGACTGTTGACCAGGTCGACGTTCGTTTCGGGTGCCGTTCCGTTCTGGGCGACGTCCCAGACGTGGATGAAGCCCTCGACGCTCAGTCGCCCCTGTGCGACCATGCTGGTGAACGCGCCGGCGAAGACGCCCGCCGTCAGCGACGGGAGCGCCGGATAGCCGTACAGCGCGAGCCCGAACGTCACCACGAGCGGCAGGAACACGACGGGGGTCACCGAGTACGCGCCGACGATGGCGCTCTGGATCTCGCCGACCCGCCCGGCGGGAATCGACCCCGTCGCCGAGAGGCCGAGATAGCCGTAGAGGAGGAGCGAGATGAGAAGCGCGATGCCCGTCCCGACGCGCATCGTCCGGATGTGCGTGTAGAGTTCGGTGTTCGTCACCGCCGACGCGAGGTTCGTCGTGTCCGAGAGCGGCGAGATCTTGTCGCCGGTGTACGCGCCGGTCAGCACCGCTCCGGCGGTCATCGGCGCGGGAACGCCGAGACCGGAGCCGATGCCGATGAACGCCACGCCGAGCGTCCCGGCGGTCGTCCACGACGACCCGACGGCGAAGGCGACGCCCGTCGCCAGAAGCGCAGTCACGGGGAGGAAGATATCCGGTGAGAGCAGTTCCAACCCGTAGTAGATGAGTCCCGGGATGGTCCCGGCGTCGGTCCAAGTGGCGATGAGCATGTAGATGACGAACAGGATGAGAATCGCCTGCATTCCCATCCGAAGGCCGTCGACGACGCCCTCGTACATCCGCTGCCAGGAGATGCCGTACCAGAACCGGCCCACGAGACCGGTGAGGACGATTCCCCACAGCAGGGGGATGTGCGCGTCGAGTTCGAGCCAGATTGCACCCACGCTCAGGAACAACAGCATGCCGACGACCGGGACGAGCGCCTGCCCCAGCGAGGGGCGCTCGTCCTCGGGAATGTCGTCGTACGCCAGCGGTTCGAACGACAGTGATGCCATATACTCGCTACATATGCGGCTGGCGCATTTGTAGTTGGCCATTCATGCGCGCTATGTATTGTCATCTCGAAAACACGTGACATCGACTCCCAGAGGTCTGTATAGGAGCAGTCGACAACTGGACGTTCAGCGGAGTTTCGACTTTGCCGCGCGGAGCAAGCCGTCGATGATTTCGGGCGTCGTCGGGTGGTACGCGCGGTCCGGAATCTCGTCGACGCGCATCTCCCGCTCGACGACGACCTGCATCGTCTTCGCCATCACGTCGGCGTGGTAGTGCAGTCCCTGATACCCGAGGACGGTACCGTCGTCGGCGTCGACAAGGAGTTTCCCCCGGCCCCGCGTCGCGTACTTCGTCTTGAACACGCCGTCGTCGCTGGCCTCCCGCGAGACGCTGACGTAGTTCAGACCGGCGTCCTCGGCCGACTGCTCGGAGTGGCCGACGCGGACGTACGGGTACACCGACGCCCCCGAGAAGATGACGTGGTGGTGGACGTTCTCGTACGGTTCGAGTTCCTCGCCCGCCGCGTGCGCCAGCACGTTGTCGGCGGCGAGGTGGCCCTGTTCCTTGGCGACGTGGAGGATGGGTTCGCGGCCGTTCGCGTCGCCGACGACGAACACCCGCTCGTCGTCGCGGCTCTGCATCGTCGCGTCGACCCACCCTTGCTCTGCCTTCAGCCCCGCCGCTTCGAGGTTCAGTCCGCCGACGTTCGGCCGCCGCCCGGTGAAGAGGAACAACTGGTCGGCCTCGACGAGCCCCTCGTCGCTGCCGCCGGTGAGGTACATTCTGACGCCGCCGTCGTCGGTCCGCTCGACGCGCCGTTCGTTCACGTTCGTCCGCACGTCGATGTCGAACTCCTCGCGGTAGAGCGCGAGCAGGTCGTCGCCGAACTCGTCGTCGGCCTCGTCCAGCGGTCGGTCGTCGTGCTCGACGACGGTGAGGTCGACGCCCGCCTCCGCGAGGTACGCGGCGAGCTCCACGCCGATGTAGCCGAAGCCCATCACGAGAGCCGAGTCGCCGAACTCGGTAGCGTCGAGCACGTCCGCGCTCGTGGAGTACGGCACCTCGTCCAACCCCGGCGTGTCGGGGACGTTCACCGTCGACCCGGTGGCGACGACGACGTAGTCGGGCGTCAGTTCACGGTCGCCGACGGCGAGCGTGCGCGCGCCGGTGAAGCGGGCGTTCTCGTCGAGAAACTCGACGTCGTCGCGCTCGGCCAACAGATGTACCGCACTCCGTCGGTGTTCGGCGAAGTTGCGGATGTGTGCGTCCTTCGTCGAGACGACGCGTTCGAGATCCATCTCCGGCAGGTCGCCGACGAGGCGTTCGTCGTGGCGGGCGTGGTAGCGATGTGCCGCCGCCGACAGTATCTCCTTCGAGGGCATACACCCCCGCAGAATGCACAGGCCGCCGCCGGGGTCGCCGCCGTCGACGAGCGTCAGTCGGTCGACTTCGTCCGCGTCGGCGAGGCGTTCGGCGGCCGCGACGCCAGCGCTCCCGTAGGCACCGAGAATGACGACGTGCATACCGGATAGACGGATGCGCGAAAATTAGTCGTTGCGCCCGGAAGTCGCCGTCGACGCGCCGGTCCGACCTACCGCGAGATGCCCGCGTCGTCCTCGCCGACGACGGCCTCGACCTCCTCGCGGGTGACCACCGCGATGTCGCCGTCGATGGTCCGCTTCAGCGCCGCCGTCGCGGCGGCGTACTCCAGTCCGGTCGCCACGCCCTCACCGTCGAGTCGCGCCGCGAGGAAGCCCCCGACGAAGGCGTCGCCCGTGCCGACGGCGTCGACGGTCTCCGCCTCGTAGACGGGTTGTTCGTACGTCTCGCCGTCGCGCAGCGCGAGCGCGCCCTCCTCGCCGCGGGTGAGGATGACCGTCTCGAAATCGTACTCGTCGACGAGTCCGCGAACGAGATCTTCGGGGCTGCCCTCGCGGCCGAGCACCTCGCGGGTGTCGCGCTCGGCGGCGACGAGTACGTCGACGGCGTCGAACAGCGCGCGATACCCTGCGGCCGCTTCTTCGTGGTTCCAGAGCTTCGAGCGGTAGTTCAGGTCGAACACCGTCGTCGCGCCGGCGTCGTTGGCCGCCTCCAACAGCGTCGACGTCGCTTCCGCCGCCGCCTCCGACAGCGCCGGGGTGATGCCGCTGGTGTAGAACATCTCGGCGTCGCGGACGCGGTCGAGCGGGAGTTCGTCGGCCGAGACGGTGGTGATGGCGGCATCGGCGCGGTCGTAGATGACATTCGTCGCCCGCGGCGCGCCGCCGTGTTCGATGTAGTAGGTACCCATCCGGGCGTCGTCGGTCCACGCGACGGGCGTCTCGACGCCGTGACTCTGCAGTTCGACGGTGACGCGCCGACCCAGCGGCGAGTCGGGGAGTTTCGAGAACCACGCCGACTCGAAGCCGAGGCGGGAGACGGCCGCGGCGACGTTGCTCTCTGCGCCGCCGATTCGGAGGTCGAGCTCGTCAGTCGTCTCCAGTCGCTCCCCCTGCGGTGGCGAGAGGCGAAGCATCGTCTCGCCGAACGTAACGAGGTCCGTCATGCTCGTCCGTTCTTGCGAGGGTCACATAAGTGCGGGGAGTTCCGGCGGATATGCCCGCCGACCCCGACTGGACGACGCGTCTTGGACCGCTACACGACGTATCTTGGACCGCTACGCGACGCGTCTCGGACTGTCGACTACTCCTCGGCGCGCCGCCCTGCGTGGCCCGGGTAGTCGCGCTCGAATCTGGCTTCGATGTCGTCGCGTCCGAACTCGATGATGACGGGTCGGCCGTGCGGGCAGGCGTACGGGTTCTCGCAGGCGTCGAGCGCCTCCAGCAGCTCGACGACCGACCCCTCCGTCAGCGACGTGTTGCCCGTGATGGACGGGTAGCACGCCAAGTCGGCGAGCAGGGAGTCCGCCACGGCGTCGACGGTTCGCTCGCCGCCGTCGTCCTCCTCGGCGACGAACGCGCTCACCACGTCGCGCAGCAACTCGGGGTCCAGCGTCGCACCGAAGACGGCCGGCACCGTGCGGACTTCGACGGTCCGCTCGTCGCTTCGCCCGGCGTGGAAGCCGACCTGCGCCAGCGCGTCGGCGTACTCCTCGAACAGCGCCGCCTCCCGCGCCGTCAACTCCAACTCGACGGGGTCTGCCAGCGCCTGCGTCGGCGTGTCGCCCGCGAGTTCGTTCTGCAGGCGCTCGTAGTTGACGCGCTCGTCGGCGGCGTGCTGGTCGACGAGTACGAGCCCACTAGGCGTCTCGGCGACGACGTACGTGTCGTGTAGTTGGCCGAGGACGCGCATCCGCGGCAAGCTGTCGAACGCCGTCTCCGACGTCGCATCGTCGCCCGAGAGCGTTCGCTGCGTCGTCGGCGCGGCGACGCCCGAGCCTCGGGCGTCGGGCGCGGCGCTCGCGTCCGGACTGGTCGCAGAGAGCCACGACTGTTCGCTCTCGGCGCTCTGTGTGGGGCGCCCCCTGGTGTCGGATTCGGGGAGTCGCGCTGCGTCGGACGGTGTCTCCGTCGCCCCCGCGCTCGCCTCCGACGCACGCGGTCCGCCTCCGTTCCGCGTCGACCTCGCCGGTCGGGCGTCCGACTCCTCGGCTCGACCCGACGGTTCGCTCCGGCGGGACGAAGCGGGCGAATCGCCGGGCGAACTCGCGCTCTCGCTCGCGGTTCCGCTCTGAGGGGCGGTCTCGCCGCGTCGCTCCGCCTCGCCGCCGACCCGCGTCGCTCTCCGGTCGGTACGACTCGTCCGCCCGGCGACGTCGCTCGCGGCTTCGTGGGCGGTGCCCGCGCCGCCGACGACTTCCGTCTCGTCCCGACCGGGTCGAACTTCCGCCTCGTCGGGCGCGGAGAGGCCGCGCGGGGCCGACGACCGGACGAGCCCGTGGTCCAGAAGCGCCTCCTCGACGGCGTCGGCGACGGCGCGCTTGGCGCTCGACTCGTCGTCGAACCGCACCTCCATCTTGCGGGGATGGACGTTCACGTCGACGGCGTCGGGTTCGACGTCGACGAACAGGACGGCGAACGGGTAGCGGTCGGGCGCGAGCTGCCCGCCGTAGGCGTCCAACACTGCCTCGCGGAGCGTCGCGGCGGTGACGTAGCGGTCGTTGACGAACGTCGAGAGGTACTCGCGTCCGGCGCGGGTCGTCTCGGGGTGGCTGACGACGCCCGACACCGACTCGACGGGTCCGGGGCCGTCGGCGTCGTAGTCGACGCGGACCATCGCCTCGGCCACCTCGCGGCCGTAGACCGAAAGAACCGCCGATGGCAGGTCGCCGTTGCCCTCGGTGGCGAACACCTCTCTGCCGTTGTGTTCGAGCGACACCGCCACGCCGGGGTTCGCCAGCGCGTACTGCGTGACGACGGTGTTGACGTGGTCGAACTCCGTGGGGTCGGTCTTGAGGAACTTCTTGCGGGCGGGCGTGTTGAAGAAGAGGTCGTCCACTTCGATGGTCGTCCCCGCCGGACAGCCGGCGGGTCGCGTCTCGCCGACGTCCCCGCCCTCGACGGTGAGTTCGGCCCCTGCGCCGCCGGCACCGTCGGTGCGCGGTTTCGAGCGAACCGTGAGCCGCGACACCGCACCGACCGTGTGCAGCGCCTCGCCGCGGAAGCCCAGCGTGCCGACGCCGGCGTCGAGGTCCGAGATGTCCCGTATCTTGCTCGTCGTGTGTTTCTCGACGGCGCGTTGGAGGTTCGACTCGCTCATCCCGACGCCGTCGTCGCGGACGCGGATACCGCCTTTCCCGCCGTTCTCGACGGCGACCGAGACGCGCGAGGCATCGGCGTCGAGGCTGTTCTCGACGAGTTCCTTGACGACCGAGGCGGGTCGCTCGACGACCTCCCCCGCCGCGATTTGGCGAACCGTCGCGTCGTCGAGCGCGCGGATGTGCGGGTCGTCGTCGGGCGAGTCGCCCGTCTCACCCATCGTCGTGGACCTCCCACGCGCAGGCGACCGCTTCGCTCTGCGTCTCGCTCAGTCGTTCCGTGGCCGTCTCGACGACGATCCAGTCGTAGTCGGTGTGTTCGGGGCTCAGCGACACCGACTTCCCCTCGACGGTGCAGTAGTAGTAGACGGCGAAGCGGCCGAGACCCGCGTCGTTGAGCCACGCATGCGTGTGGACGGGTTCCTCGACGTCCGGCTCGATGCTCGTCTCCTCCTCGATTTCGCGGTGCAGCCCCTCGACGACGGGCTCGCCCGCTCCGAGGCGACCGCCGGGGAGTTCCCACCCGCCGTCGCTCGCGCGGCGAACCACCAGTACCTCGCCCTCGGGGCCGAACAGCACGCCGCGCAGGCTCACTGTCGCCCGGAGTGGTTCTTCGGTCATCTCTCCCTGTGTAAGTGCGCCTGCCACTCTTGTACCTTCGCCATAAGTTCAATCGGCGAGAGTTCTTCGAGGTTCGTCTCCGAGAGCGCTTCGAGCACCGGTTCGGGGTCGTCGTACTCGGCGAGCGGGTTCGCTGCGCCGTTCGCGGCCTCGCCGTCGGCGCTGGCGTCGCTCACCTGCCTCGTCGTGGCGTTGGCGTCCCCGCCGTCGCCGGCGGCGAACTGCCCGCTCGACAGGTCGAACACCGCCTGCACGGGTTCGCCGCCTCCGCCGCCTTTCGCCTCGATAGCTTTCTCGGTGCGGAGTTTGCCGAGCACGTCCGTCGCGCGCGTCACGACCGGGTCGGGCACGCCCGCCAGTTCCGCGACGTGAATTCCGTACGACCGATTGGTCGGGCCCTCGCGGACGGTGCGCAGGAAGGTCACGTCGCCGTCCTTCTCGTCGGCAGGGCGGGACTTCGTCCCGTTTGCAGACGGCGAGCGTGGCTCGCCGTCGACGGCGACGTGGACGTTCTCGACTCTATCGAGGTGGTCGGCCAGCCCCGTCAGTTCGTGGTAGTGCGTCGCAAACAGCGTCTTGGCCCGAACTTCGTTGTGTAGATACTCCGTCGCCGCCCACGCGATTGAGATGCCGTCGTACGTCGCCGTCCCTCTCCCCACCTCGTCGAGGATGACCAGCGAGTCCTCCGTCGCCGAGTGGAGGATGTTGCTCAACTCCTGCATCTCGACCATGAACGTCGAGCGACCCTGCGCGAGTTCGTCGAGCGCGCCGACGCGGGTGTAGATGCCGTCGACGAGACCGACCGTCGCCGACCGCGCGGGGACGAAACTCCCCACCTGCGCGAGCAGGGTGATGAGCGCCGACTGTCGCATGTACGTGGATTTCCCGCTCATGTTCGGCCCGGTGACGATGAGGAACGCGCGTTCGCGGTCGAGATAGAGGTCGTTCGGCACGAAATCGGTCGCCGTCTCGACCACGGGGTGTCGCCCCGCCTCGATTCGGAGCGGACCCGCCTCCGTCAGTTCCGGTCGGACCCAGTCGTTGCCGGCGGCGTGGGTCGCGAGCGAGGCGAGGGCGTCGACTTCGGCGATGGTCCGACCTACGTCCTGCAACAGCGCCGCGTGGTCGGCGACGCGTCGGCGAAGCTCTTTGAACAGCTCGTACTCCAACTCGCCGCGGACCTCTTCGAGGCGGAGAATGTCGCGTTCTCTCTCCTCCAGTTCGTCGGTGACGTAGCGCTTCGAGTTCTTCAGCGTCTTTATCTCGCGGTACTCGTCGGGAACGCCGTCGGTCTGCGATTTCCCCACCTGGATGTAGTAGCCGTCAGTTTTGTTGCGCGAGACCGAGAGGTGGTGGAGGCCGTGCCGCGACTTCTCGCGCTCGGCGAGGCCGTCTATCCAGCGCTTGGCCTCCTCGTGGCGGTCGATGAGTTCGTCGAGTTCGTCGTCGTAGCCGCGGCAGATGAGTCCACCCTGCGTCAGCGTCTTCGGCGGTTCTTCGGCGAGCGCAGCCGCCAGTTCCTCGCGGAGCGCCGCGGCGGCCTCGTGGTCCGGCCGGGCGACGACGTCCGAGAGCGGGGAGTCGGCGAGTCGGCCCTCGACGGCTTTCCGAAGTGCCGGCAGTACCGCGAGCGTGTCCCGCACCGACAGCAGGTCGTGCGCGCCAGCGCTTCCCGAGGCGGTACGACTCGTCAACCGTTCGAGGTCGTACGCGCCGTCGAGGGTGTCGCGGACGCGCTCTCGGTCCAGCGCCGCCGCCGCGAGCGCTTCGACGCTGTCGAGGCGTCGTTCGATGTCGACCCGCGAGCGTCGGGGGCGGGTGAGCCACTCTTTGAGCAGACGGCCGCCCGGACTCGTCACCGTCTGGTCGATGGTGTCGAGAAGCGACCCCGAGCGGTCGCCGTGCATCGTCTCGGTGAGCTCCAGATTTCGCTGTGTGGTGGCGTCGAGTTCGAGGTGGTCTGCGACGCGGTACGCCTGCAGGCGCGTCATCGACTGGGCGACGCCGACGCCCGTCTCCTCGACGTACGACAGCACCGCGCCCGCGGCGCGAATCGCGCGGTCACCGTCGAGACCGACGCTGTCGAGCGCCTCGCGGCCGAACTGCTCGCGGAGGGCGTGTCTGGCCCGGCCGGGCGCGAAACTCTCCGTGTCGTGCAGCGAGAGCGAGGCGTCGCTCGCCTCGCGGAGTCGGTTCAGGAACTCGTCGTCGGTGCGAATCTCGGGGCCGGGGAGGATCTCGACCGGCGCGAAGCGGTAGAGCTCGGCGTGGGCGTCGGCTTCGGCCTCGGTGTCGGTGACGAGAAAGCGCCCGGTGGTGGCGTCGGCGAAGGCTAGCCCGAACCCGTCGTCGCCGTCGCCGCGGACGACGGCGGCGATGTACTTCGCGTCGGCTTCGGTCGTCTCCAACAGCGTTCCCGGCGTGACGACGCGCGTGATGGAGCGCGCGTGGCCGTCTTCGGTCTCGTACTGGTCGGCGACGGCGACCCGGTAGCCGCGTTCGACGAGCACCTTCAGGTATGGCGTGAGGTCGTTCAGCGGCACGCCCGCCATCGGGTACGACGACCCGTGCGAGGACTTCTGTGATACCTTCAGGTCCAGCTCCTCGCCGACGAACTCCGCGTCGTCGGCGAAGAACTCGTAGAAATCGCCGCACTGCATCGCCAACAGGTCGGCGTCCGTCTGTTCTTTGAGAGAGAGGAACTCCCCGACGATTCCCTGTGCGGTCATACGTTTTCTCGGGAATTGCGCGGGTAAAACGATGCGGGTTCGTTCGACGCCGACCGCGGATGAGGTCGCGGTTTGCCGACCGAAAGCCCCTACCCTCGGTCCGGCACCGCGACACCGAAACTGCGGGCGGGAGCCGTTTCTCCTTTTTGCCTTGCCGCCGGGCGTCGCTCGGCGCGACGCCGCGACCCGGCGACGCAATGCCAGAACCCGACGACGCAACGCCGCGACGGGCGAGGCTTTTAACCGAGTGTCACGAACTACCGCTCACCATGAACCGCCCACTCAGCGCGATCGCCGGGGGTGTCACGGGTATCGCCGTGATGTCTCTGTTGTTGCTGTTTCTGGAGGTAGAGACACGCTCGAATCTCGCCATCTTCGAATCCGTCGCCCGCTTCGCCGGAATGCCCGGCAACGTCACGTTCGGCTTCATCCTGTTCGTCCTCGCGGGGGTCTTCGCGTGGCCGCTCGCGTTCATGGCGCTGGAGCGGTACATCCCCGGTGGCCCCGACCCGGCGACGCGCGGGATGGTGCTCGCCGTCGCGCTCTGGGTCGTGTTCGTCCTCACCGGACGCGGCGGCCTCTCGGGCGGCCTGCTCGCCATCTACGTCATCTTCACGCTACTGGCGCACCTCTGTTACGGCTTCCTCCTCGGGGCGGTGTACGGACGTCTCACCAGCGAGGGGCCGCTGGAGCCGGAGCGCTACGACCCGAGCGACGTCTCGCAGTGAGCGCGATCCGACCTCGCGGACGGGACCGAGTCCGCGCGGGTACTGCGAGCGCGACCCCACCTATATCACGGTACAATTCTAAGATGAGGGTGTGGTCCCCAACGCGGTAGATAGGTGTGATTAGCGTGTTCACAGAGATTCCCGGCCTACTCGTCGTCACCTGGGCGTTGCTCGGGTTGGCGATATACGCAGGCTACAGACAGAACTGGCAGTTGCGAAGCGTCGCGGCCGACGGTGGCTACCTCTCGGGGCTGGGGTTCGAGTCCGAGAAACCGACCGGTCTCTTCCGATGGTTGACGACGGTCGACCACAAGGATATCGGCGTCCTCTACATCGTCTTCGCCACCGGTGCCGCGCTGTGGGGCGGGACGGACGCGATGATGATACGCACCGAACTGTTCACCGCCGGAACCGACGTGTGGAGTCCGGATACGTACAACGCGCTCTTTACGGCCCACGGGTTCACGATGCTGTTTTTCTTCGCGACGCCCGCGTTCACCGGCCTCGCGAACTACTTCATCCCGATTCTCGTCGGCGCGGACGACATGGCGTTCCCGCGCATCAACGCCATCGCCTTCTGGTTGCTCCCGCCCTCGCTTCTGCTCGTGCGCGGTGGACTCGTCACGGAGGTGCTCGGCAAGATGCTCGCCACCGTCGGCGTGCGCTGGGAACTACTGTTCTCGTTGAAGCCGCCGACGACGGGGTGGACGCTGTACACGCCGCACTCGGCGCTGCTCGCTAATCCGCAGGTGGATCTCGTGCTCCTCGGCCTACATCTGAGCGGGCTGGCGACGGTCATGGCCGCCATCAACATCATCGTCACCATCTTCACCGAACGCGGCGAGCAGATCACGTGGGCGAACCTCGATATCTTCTCGTGGACGCTGCTCACGACGAGCGGCATCATCCTCTTTGCGTTCCCCGTGCTCGGGAGTTCGCTTTTGATGCTCGTCGCCGACCGGAACTTCGGCACGACGTTCTTCGCCGTCGAGGGTGGCGGTCCCATCCTCTGGCAGCACCTCTTTTGGTTCTTCGGTCACCCCGAAGTGTACATCCTCGTCTTGCCGGCGTTCGGTCTCGTGAGCCTCATCCTCCCGAAGTTCGCGGGACGGAAACTGTTCGGCTTCAAGTTCATCGTCTACTCGACGCTGGCGATCGGCGTGCTCTCGTTCGGCGTCTGGGCGCACCACATGTTCGCGACGGGCATGGACCCGCGTCTCCGAGCGAGTTTCATGGCCGTCTCGCTGGCTATCGCCATCCCCAGCGCCGTCAAGACGTTCAACTGGATGGCGACGCTCTGGGGCGGCAACGTCCGCTGGGCCGCGCCGCAGATTTTCTGCGTCGGCGGCATCATGACGTTCATCGTCGGCGGCGTGACGGGCGTCTTCCTCGCCTCCATCCCCGTCGACCTCGTGCTGCACGATACCTACTACGTCGTCGGTCACTTCCACTTCATCGTGATGGGCGTCATCACCTTCGCCGCCTTCGCCGCCAGTTACTACTGGTTCCCGCTTCTCACCGGCCGGATGTTCAACCGACGGCTCGGCCGCATCCACGGCTACCTCAGCATCGTCGGCGTGTTCGTCACGTTCATGCCGTTGATTCTCATCGGCTACGGCGGCCTCCCGCGACGATTCGCGTCGTATCCCGCAGCGTTCGAACCGCTGCAGCAGATATCGTCGTTCGGCGCGGTCATCATCGGCGTCGGCGTCGTCATCTGGCTCACCAACCTAGTGCAGTCGTACCGCCTCGGGCCCATCGTCACCGACGCCGACGTGTGGAACCTCCGCGAGAGCGGGCAGTTCTCCCGCGAGTGGCAGTGGTTCGAGACGCAACTCGAAGAGCGGACCAAGTTCCGCCGCTGAGGATACCGGCGGCTTCGACGCTGGTGCGTCGGCCGCTCACACCCGAGTCGACTTCTTCTGTCCCCCGCCCGAAGACGGGATACCATGAGCGACAGTGCCGACGCCGAGACGGTGACCATCTTCTCCGATTACGTCTGCCCGTTCTGCTACCTGGGCCGACGTTCGTTCGACCGGTACCAGGAGACCAGAGAGGAGGAACTGGAGATTGACTGGCACCCGTTCGACCTCCGTAGTCAGAAACGCGGTCTCGACGGGGAAATCGATCAGAGCGCCGACGACGGTAAGGACGACGAGTACTTCGAGCAGGCGAAACAGAACGTTCAGCGCCTCAAGGAGCGCTACGACGCCGACGAGATGTCGCTCGATATCGCCCGCGAGGTGGACTCGCTGCCGGCGCAGGTCGCCTCCTACTACGTCAAACAGCACTACGACCACGAGACGTGGCTCGAATTCGACGAGGCTATCTTCGCGGCGCTGTGGCACGACACGCGCGACATCGGCGACGAAGAGGTACTCGTGGACCTGGCCGAAGACGCCGGCATCGACTCAGAGGAGATCCGGTCGGCGCTCGACGACGACGCGCTCCGCGAGGAACTCCGCGGGAAGTTCACCGAGGCCCAGCAACAGGGCGTCACGGGCGTGCCGACGTTCGCCTACGACGGCTACGGTGCCCGCGGCGCGGTCCCGCCGGAACAACTGAAACGACTCGTCGAAGGCGTCTGAGCGCTCACCCGTCGAGTCCGCCGCTTTCGTCGAATTCGCCCGTCAGTTCGACGTGACCCTTGGCGTAGCCCTCCTCGGCTGCCTCGATCTCGATGCCGAGGTGCTCGACGAACGGCAGATCGTTCAACAGAGACTCCAGACCCATCGGACGGGCGTCTCGGCGGTGCGGTAAACGCGTGTCGGACCCCGAGACAACCGCCTCGGGGTTTGCCGTGCGTGCGCTCCGCTCGCGGCCGCTCTACGACGGCTTGCCGGGGAAGTTGACGAACCGGTCCAGTTTCTCCCGCGCGTTCTCCAGCACCGACGAGCCGTGGAAGACGAGCACGGCGTCGAACTCGAACGCCAGCAGGCGTTCGAGATTCTCCTCGGCCTCGTTGAGATCGTCGGAGAACACCGCGGGCGGCAGAATCAGGTAGCCCTCGGAGAGACCGCGCTGGTCCGACCCCGAGACGGCGTCGCCGGCGACGACGGCGCCGCGGTCGGCGTCGACGAGCGCGTGATTATCCGGTTCGTGACCCGGCACGTGGACCGCCTCGAACGAACCGATTTCGTCCCCGTCGCCGTAGCGGGCCACGTCGCCGTCCTCGACGCCGTCGAGTTCCGAGAGGTCGGTCTGCTCGGGGACGAACACCTCGGGGTCGAACCGGTCGACGACGGCCGGGAGGCCGCCGACGTGGTCGCCGTCGCCGTGCGTAATGACGACGCGCTCGGGCTCGACGCCGAGTTCGTCGAGACCCGAGAACAGGCTGTCCGTCGTCGCCCCCAGACCGGTGTCGACGAGCGTCGGCGTCGGGTCGTCGAAGAGATACGCGCGCAGTCGGCGGTCGGTTCCCTCCATCACGGTGACGTCGTACACGCCAGAGAGCAGTTCGGTCGGCATACTCGACAGTCGGCGGCAAGAGTGATAATTCACGTGACGGTCGGCTCTCGCGCGGCACTCGGGTCAGCATGGCACTCGGGTCAGCGTGGCGCTCGGGGAGCCGTCGCGCGACGGCTCGGCGGAACGTCGACGGTATTCGAACCGAGATTTATTTCAGTGGCTATCGTAATCGGGTCCGTGCCGAGTCAAGTCGTCGACGTCATAGTTATCGTCGTTAGCATCTTCGCCCTCTGGGCCGGCGCGCGCCTGTTCGTCGATTCGGCGGTGAACGCAGCCCGCCGTCTCGGGTTGTCAGAGCTCACCATCGGTCTCACGGTCGTCGCCGTCGGCACCTCCTCGCCCGAAATCGCCGTCTCGCTGGAGGCGGCGCTGGAAGCGCGCCCGGACATCGCCGTCGGCAACGTCGTCGGCAGCAACATCTTCAACATCGCCGTCATCCTCGGCGTCGTCACCCTCGTCCAGTGGCTTCCTATCTCTCGGGAACTGGTCAAACGCGACGGCGCGGCGGTGCTGGCGACGGGTATCCTCGGCGTCGTGGTGCTGTTCGACGGCGTCGTCTCCCGAATCGAGGGACTCGCGCTCGTCGCGCTCTTCGGCGCGTACCTCTACGTGCTATTTCGTTTCTCGCCGGACCTCCCCGACCACCCCGACCCGGTCGACCTTCCGCCCCCGATTGTCGGTGCGACAGACGGGGGCGGAGAAGAGGCCGACAGCGACGGAGGGAGACCCACCGAGTTCGGCCTCCGGGAGGCGGTACTGCTCGTCGTCGGTCTCGCGCTGGTCGTCGGCGGCGGACAACTGCTCATCGACTCGGCGACGTCGCTCGCGCGGGCGGCCGGCATCTCCGAGTGGGTCATCGGCGCGACCATCGTCGCGGCGGGCACCTCCTCGCCGGAGTTCGCGGTCTCAATCGTCTCGCTGAAACGCGGGCAGGCGGGCGTCTCCGTCGGCAACGTACTCGGGAGCAACATCTTCAACTTCCTGTTCATCCTCGGGCTGGCGGCGACCATCACGCCGCTGTCGGTCGCAGCGGCCGCCTTCGACGGCGCGCTGTGGCTTTTCGGGTTGACGGCGCTGCTCGTCGCGGCGCTGTGGTCCGGCCGCCGCCTCTCGCGTCCGGAGGGAGGGCTCCTCGTCGGGTCCGAGGCCGTTCGGTGGCTGAGTTCGTTGCTGTAACAGATTTATGCCGCCGTCGGCGCATCGTTTCGACGTGAACGTCGCGATTCTCGTTTCGCTCGCGCTGCTCGTCGTCGCCGTCGCCGTCCTCTGGGTCGGAGCCGAGCAGTTCGTCGAGGCGGCGGTTCGCCTCGCCCACCGGTTCGGCGTCTCGGCGACCGTCGTCGCCAGCAACATCTACAACATCGCCGTCGTGCTCGGATTGGTCGCGCTGGTCCGACTGATTCGCGTCTCCCAGCGAGTGCTCCACCGAGACGTGCTCGCCGTTCTGGGAGCGACCGGTCTCCTGTTGGCCGTCCTCTTCGACGGCGAGGTGTCTCGCATCGAAGGGTTGGGTTTACTCACGGTGTACGCGGCGTACGTTGTCGTTCTGCTGCGCTTCGCCGACGCTCCGACGTACGCGCCCACGGACGTTGACCCGCCGAAACGGTTCGACGCGCTCCGTCTCGTCGGAGGCCTCGTGCTCGTCGTCGGTGCCGGCCAGCTTCTCGTCGACTCCGCGGTGACGCTCGCGGAGTTCGCGGGCGTCTCCGACTACGTCATCGGCGCGACGGTGGTCGCCGTCGGCACCTCGACGCCGGAACTCGCCGTCTCGGTCGTCGCGCTCACCCGCGGGCGAAGCGGCGTCTCCGTCGGTAACGTGCTCGGGAGCAACCCCCTGAACGTGCTCGTCGTGCTCGGTCTCGCGGCGACGATTCGACCGCTCGCCGCCAGTGCCGCCGCGTTCGACGGGGCGCTGTGGCTCGCGGGGCTGACGGCGCTGCTGGCAGTCGCGCTGTGGTCGGGACGACGGCTCATTCGTCCCGAAGGTGGGTTGCTCGTCGGGTCGGAGGCGGTCCGCTGGCTGCTCGGGTTCGGGTGACAGTGAAGGTGGAAGAACTCAGTCCGCCTGTACCGCGCAGCCGCCGGTGTACTCCACCTCGTCGACGGAGGCGATGGGGTCGTCGCCGCAGACCGGGCAGTCGGAGTTCTGCCGGTACGGAACCGTCTCGAAGCTCATCTCCATCGCGTCGTAGAACAGCAGTTTCCCGGCGAGCGGTTCGCCCGCGTCGATGAGGAGTTTCACCGCCTCGGTCGCCTGGATGCAGCCGAGCGTGCCGGGGAGAACGCCGAGGACGCCCGTCGTCGCGCAGTCGGGGACGGTGCCGGGTTCGGGCGCTTCGGGGAACAGACACCGATAGCAGGGGCCGTCGGGGACGAGCGTCGTCGCCTGTCCCTCGAACTTGTAAATCGCGCCGTGAGCGACCGGAATCCCCGCGAGGCGACAGGCGTCGTTGACGAGGTAGCGCGTCCGGAAGTTGTCGGAGGCGTCGACCACTACGTCGTAGTCGGCGACGAGTTCCTCGACGTTGTCGGGGCCGACGCGCAGGTGGTGTTGCTCGACGGTCACGTCGGGGTTCAGCCGTTCGACGAAGTTCGCGGCGCTCTCGACCTTCGGAACGCCGACGTCGGCGTCGGCGTGGATGACCTGTCGCTGGAGGTTCGAGCGTTCGACTACGTCGTCGTCGGCGACGCCGATGGTGCCGACGCCCGCCGCCGCGAGATACTGTACGACCGGCGCGCCGAGGCCGCCCGCGCCGACGACGAGCGCGCGCCCGTCGAGCAGTTTCTTCTGTCCCTCGGGGCCCACCTCGTCCATGATGATGTGCCGCGAGTAGCGGTCCAACTGCGTCGCGTCCAGAGAGAGGTCGCTCATTGCTGGGCGTTTGCGGTTGACAGACATAAGGGTGCGGGAGCCTGTCGCACGCGACCCGGCAAGTGTGTCTGGTTCCTGTGTCGTCACCGTTACCGACTTCTCGCCCACATTCTTCGCCTTCAGGTCCTGAAACGCCTCTTTTCGACAGAATATGGACGAAACGAATGTGAACGGACGTGATGGGCCACGGCAGGCGTTCGTCAGACGGGGCGGCTTATGCGTCGGAGGCGACTACCACGGCCTGAATGGTGTCGAACGTACTGACCGCACTCGTCGTGGGCGTCGGCCTCGGCGTGTTCCTGCAGAAGGGCCGCTTCTGCTTCGTACACGCCTTCCGCGACTTCTTCGCGTTCAAGGACTCGCGGGTGACGAAGGCCGTCCTGGTCGCGACGACGCTCACGATGGTGTTCTGGAGCATCGCCTACGCCCTGGGCTACTACCAGGGCTTCTGGACGCCCGGATGGGGGCTCACCGGCCTCGTCGGCGGGTTCGTCTTCGGCGTCGGGATGACCTACGCCGGGGGTTGCGCCTCGGGGACGCTCTACCGCGCCGGACAGGGCTACCTGCATTTCTGGCTCACGCTCACGTTCATGGGCGTCGGCTACGCGGCGTTCACCGCCGCCTTCCCGACGCTCGAGTCCGCCTACTTCGAGCCGCTGACCGTCGGCGGGGGCGTCACCCTCTTTGCGGTGTCGCCGGTTCCCGCGCCCGTGTTGGCGCTCGGCGTCGCCGGCGTCGTCCTCCTGGCGTACGCGACGATCGTCGGCCGCTCCGCCGCGGGCGGTGCAGGTGGAACCGACGACGGGGCGGCGGTCCGCGCCGATGGCGGCACGCCGACCAGCCGCGGGCTGGGCGCGTCGGCCCCTGTCGTCGGCCTCCGACAGTTCGTCGCCGGGACGCGCGCGTACTTCCGCGGCTTCGCCGAGATAGACGACTGGAAGGCCGCCTCGAAGCGGCCGTGGGACCCCCGGACCGCCGCGCTCGGTATCACGGCGCTGGCGGTGCTTTGGTTCACGCAGGTGTCCATCGTCGGCGTCACCGGCCCGGAGGCGCGGTGGACCGGCTACCTGCTCCAGCAGGTCGGCGTCGACGTCGGAAGCTTCGAGTACTGGGGCTCGGTGCTCTTTCAGGGCCAGGGCGTCGGCCTCACCGTCGACATGATCATGATCGCGGCGGTCATCCTCGGGGCGTTCCTCGCCGCCATCTGGAGCGGCGACTTCTCTGTTCGCATCCCGAAGCGCCGCCGCGTCCCGAACGCGGTCGTCGGCGGCTTCATGATGGGCGCTGGCTCGCGTCTCGCCCCCGGATGCAACATCGGGAACATCTACTCCGGCCTCGCGGAGCTGTCGGTCCACTCGTTCATCGCCACCGCCGGCATCATCGCCGGCGTCTACGTGATGACCCACTGGATCTACCGCGACGTCGGCTGCGCCATCTGAGTTCCAAAGACACTCAACCCGCCACCCTCACACTCGACGCGAACGCACTGAATCACCGACCACACCGAATCCACCGAACTCACCGATAATACTCACACAAACCATGAGCGGACCATCACTGGACGACTTCGTCGAGATGCCCGACGAGGTCGACGACGAGACGGCAGAACAGCTCGCAGACCAAGCCAGCGAAACCCAGGACATGACCGGCGAGGTCTGTCCGTACCCGCAGGTCGAAGCGAAGAAATCCATCCAGTCGCTCGACTCGGGCGAACTCCTCGTCCAGGAGACCGACCACGTTCCCTCGACGGAGAACGTCCCCCGCGCCGTCGGCGACGACGCCGACGCGCGCGTCTGGCGCAGCGGCGGCGGACTGTACCGCATCTTCCTCAGAAAACGATGAGCGGGGTCGACGAACGCACGCCCGAGGAAGTGCGCGCCCGACTCGCCGCCGACGCGGAGATCGACCTCGTCGACATCCGCGACCGGGAGGACTTCGAGGACGCGCCCATCGACGGCGCGGAGAACGTCCCGGTCGACGAACTGGAGGCCGTCGTCGAAGAGCGCGAGTGGGCCGACGAGGTGATCGTCTCCTGCTACATCGGCGAGACGTCCGTGCAGGCGGCGCGACTCATCGACCACTACGCCGACGACGCCGAGGTGGCCAGCATGACCGGCGGCTACGAGGCGTGGGACGACGCCTGACGGCGACGACACCGCTCTTCTCGCGCGTTCGACGCCGACGGGTTGACGCGGGCCGCGCACAACCAGACAGTAGGTAACACTGTGCGCGCTGTATCGCTCGTATGAGCCTGCTCGAACTGTACTCACACGACGAGACGACGGAATCGACGGGCGAACGACCGGAGACGGCGTCGTCGGCGACAGCGTCCGACAAGCCGTTTCTGCTCGGCCGCCTGCTGTTCGGAGCCACGCTCGGCTTCATGGCCGCGACGAACTTCCAGAACCTCGAGGAGATGGTGGGGTACGCCGAGTCGAAGGGCGTGCCGAACGCCGAAAAACTGGTGCCGTTCGCCAGCGGGATGGCCGTCTTCGGCGGGGCGGGCATCGCCCTCTGGCGACTACCGGTGCTCGCCGCGGGCGCGGCGGCGGCGTTTCTCGCGGGCGTCACGCCGGCGATACACGATTTCTGGAACCTCGACGAGGACGAGGGGCGACAGGACCAGCAGATTCATTTCATGAAGAACCTCGCGCTGTTCGGCGCGGCTATCGGCTACCTCGTCCGCGCCCTCCGGAGCTGAGACGGGTTCTCGCCGGGTCGGTACCGAGCGTAGAACTGCGACTCTCGGGTCGCGTCGTCGCTTCGGAGAGCGCTTCGCTCCTCTCAATTTATCACCGACCGTGAACCACTGTCGACCATGTCCTCGCCGTCCGACTCCGCTACGGCGGACGAAACGCCGTCCGTCGACTCCGACCGCGGTTCGTTTCTCCGCCGCGTTCTCGCACTGTTCGCGCTCGGTCTCCTCGGTATCGCAGCGCTCGGGATGACCCTCGCGACCCAGTTGGGTACGACACCGCTGCCGCCCGGTGTCGACCTGCCGCTCTCGCTTCTGGTCGCCGCTTCGCTGATTCCGAACACGCTGCTGTTGCTCGTGGCCGTCGTCGTCGGGGCCTACTGTGCGCCTCGCGCCGGATTTCGCTCGCACGTCGACGAACGCGTCGCCCGCGGGACGCCGCTGCTCTCGAATCTCCGCTCCGAACTCTCGACCGCCGTCGGCGTCGGCCTCGCCGCCGGCGTCGCCATCGTCGGGTTCGACGCCGCCGCGGCGCTCGTCGTCCCCGAAGTCGCGCAACTCCATGGAGGCGGCGCGACGCCGTCCGTCGCCGAGCTACTGGCGACGGTGCCGCTTCGGTTTCTCTACGGCGGCATCGTCGAGGAACTGCTGTTGCGGTGGGGGCTGGTCTCGCTCCTCGTCTATCTCGGGTGGCGACTGCTCGGGACGGGTGTCGGCCCATCCGAGGGAGTGGTCTGGGCGGGTATTCTCATCGCCGCCGTCGCCTTCGGCGTCGGACACCTGCCGGCGCTCCTCGGGACCGCCGATTCGCTCGGCATCCCGGTGAGTCCCGGACTCGTCGCGCGGACGGTACTGCTGAACGCCGTCGGCGGTGTCGCGTTCGGCTGGCTGTTCTGGCGACGGAGTCTCGAAGCCGCGATGGTCGGCCACGCCGCGTCACACGCCGTTCTCGTCGGGTCGTCGGTGTTAGCGATTCTGCTCTGAGTGCGGGCGTTCGGTACCCGACTTCTCTTCCGCTGAAGCAACGATTATCCGTTTTCGGCCCTTATATACGGACGAAATGTACATTCTCACGAAGCGAACTGTTCGTCTCGACAGGAGCGGCGACGAATGAGCGTCGGCAGCGCAGTTGGGCGACTGGTGTTCGTCCTCGGCCGTACGCTGTTCGGCGGGCTGCTGGCGTACATGGGCGTGAAAAACTTCCAGGAGATGAGCGGGCGCATCGCGTACGCCGAGGCGAAAGAGGTGCCGAACGCGAAGATTCTGGTTCCCGCGTCGAGCGGCGCACTCCTTGCCGGCGGCGTCGGCATCGCACTCTGGAAGTTCCCGCGTCTCGCCGCGGCGGGCGTCGCGGCGTTTCTCGCGGGCGTCACGCCGACGATACACGACTTCTGGAACATGGAGGACGAGGATCGCATGAACGAGCGAAACGCGTTCATCAAAAACGCCGCGCTGTTCGGCGCGGCGCTGTCGCTTCTCGGAAGCGGCAAACGGGCGAACCCTGCGGCCTCGCCCGCGACCGAATCGACCGACGACGTGGCCGAACCCGCCGAGACGGTCGACACGATCGAATAAGCGGTCTTTCTTTTCCGTCGAGCTTCGAATCCTGGCGGGAGAGAGCTTTCCTAGCCGGTGTCCGACCTGTCGTAAGGACGTAACCGACCTCGCTCACCACCTCTCGGTGTTTCATTCGAAAGAGGAACTGGCCGAGCGCGTCGCAGAGGCCTACAACTGGTCGAAGAGGGTGTTCTCGGCTGAGGCTCGGCGCTTCGTGCGTCGACGGAGCGAGAGCGGTCGCTACGAGCGACGATAACGGGGAGAATCGGTGCACCGCGGACCGGAGGCGGGCGAGGGTTACTTGCCGCGACTCTTGCCGCTGGTGACGCTCGGGCGGTTGTGCTCGGTGCCTTTGCCGCGGTTGTTGAGGCCGCGGTTCTTCTTGCCCTCGTTGGTGAGGCCGCGGAAGGCGCGACCCTTGTGCTTGTCCGAGCAGATCCAGTTGAGGTCGTCGTCGTTCTGAATCGCGGGGTGGTTCGGGTCCACGAGGATCATCTCGAACCACTTCTGCGAACCGTCCTCGCCGACCCAGTAGGAGTTGAGCAGGCGGAGGTTGACGTACTTCCGGGAGGCGCGCTCCTCGGCAATGCGCTGGATGCTCTTGCGGCGACCGATGCGGTTGACACCCTGACGCTTCGAGCGGCGACCCGCCTTGTGGCGGCGCTTGCGGGCGTTACCTTTGCGCACCGAGACGCGCACGACGACGATACCCTGCTTGGCCTTGTAGCCGAGTTCTCGGGCCTTGTCGAGGCGCGTCGGGCGCTCGATGCGTTCGATTGCGCCCTGTCGGCGCCATTCCTGTTTTCGCTGCCACTGGAGTTCGGCGAGTTTGCCGTCGCCGGGGGTCTTCCACGCGTCCTTGATGTGGGAGTAGAAGCTTTTTGCCATGTGTATCACCACGGGCGCTTGCGATTCAGCCGGGAGGTACGAGACCTCGGTGGCCACATTTCGTCCCGTCCGCACGTGGCGGGGTCGGGTGCCCACTGGCGGCCCGTCGTCCAGCGAGTTGTTCGTAGTTTCCGTCATCGCCGTTTAAGAACTTCGAATCCGAGCGGTTCGCGTGTGATCATCTTGCACGATGCGCGCGCGTTCTCCCGTCGCGCGTCCACCGCGTCAGCGAGCGATTCCTACCGGAAAATCGGAGGTCGTCGGTTCGCTCGCTACCCTTCCATGCCGCTGAACGACAGGCCGCCCTCGATGTAGCGCTGGGCGAACAGGTAGACGAGCATGATGGGTGCGGCGAACGTCAGCGCGAACGCCGAAAACCGCGCCCACGGGATGGAGTACTCGTTGACGAGCGAGAACAGTCCCACCGGCAACGTGTAGTTATCCGTCCCGAGCAGCGTCTGTGCGACGACGAACTCCGTCCACCCCGTCAGGAAGGTGAAGATGAACACCGTCGCCAGCCCCGCCGCCGACAGCGGCAGGATGACCTCGGTGACGACGCGCCACGGTGGCGCGCCGTCGACGACGGCTGCCTCCTCGTAGGAGACGGGGATCCCATCCATGTACGTTTTCAACAGCCACGTGTTGAACGGCACCGCCGTCGCCGCGTAGTAGACTGCGAGCGCGAGTTTGCTGTCGTTGATGCCGAGTTGGACGTACACCGTGTACAGTCCGATCAGCAGCGCGATGCCGAGGCCGCCGCCGACCTGCGTCAACAGCACGTAGAGGAACAGAATTTTGCGGCGGAAGATGAACTCGCGGCGCGACAGCGCGTACGACGCCGGGATGATGAGACACATCGCCAGGACGACCGTCGGAATCGCCACCGAGAGGCTGTTCCCGAAGAACTGCTTGAACGTCGAGGGGTTCTCGACGGGCGCGAGTTCGAAACCGGGGAACATCTCGACGCCGCCGACGACGACGCGACCGACCGTCCGCGGTTCGATCGCGCTCACGTCCAGGAAGACGAGTTGCGGCGTGTTGAACACGACCGCGAGGTCGCTCAGTGGGACGTTGACGCTGATGGAGTATCCGGGGACGATGAGGTCGCCGATAACCCAGAGAAACGGCACGAGCGACGGTTGCTCGGGCAGCAGTCGCAGGCCGCTCGACGAGTAGATGGAGCCGCCGGTACCCGACAGTGCCGCGATGAGAATCCAGTAGATGGGGAACAACAACGCCGACACCAGAAGCAGCGCGCCGATGGTCGCGCCGAGGCTCTTCAGCGGTTTGACCGGCGACACCTCGCCGCGCCGGATCGCACCGACGGTGTAGCGCGCGTCACGAAGCGCCTCGATAGGCGTCGTGACGACGTTGTGCGCGTCCTCTTTCAGTTTCCGGCCGACGCCGTCAAGGAGGCTCACGCGTCGCTCACCCCGTCGGCGAGGCGGCCGCGTTTGACGTTGAGCCACATGAACGCGCCGATGAAGACGACGGCGATGATGCTAATCGCCGCCCCGCGGCCGTACTCGGCGAACGACAGCGCTTCGCGGTAGCCGTAGACGACGATGAGTTCGTTCGCTCTCGCCGGCCCGCCCTCGTTGAAGACGAACGGGATGAGGAACTGCTGGAACGACGCTGCCGCCGTCAGGATGGAGGCGAACAGCACCGGCTTCTTGATAGACGGGAGTGTGACGTGTAGGAAGCGCGAGAAGTACCCCGCGCCGTCGACCATCGCCGCCTCGTGCAGTTCGTCCGGGACGTCCTGGAGCGCGCTCACGGTGATGATGACCATGAACGGGTACGCCAGCCACGCCTCCGTGACGTTGTACGCCAGGAACGCCATCCAGCGGTCGCTCAACCACGAGACGGTGTCGAAGCCGAGCGAACGCAGTATCTGGTTGGCCAACCCGAACTGCGCGGAACTGAAGATACCGCGCCAGACGGTGATCGTGAAAATCGCGGGCAAACCCATCGGGAGAATGATGAGCGAGCGCATGACGCGCTTGCCACGGACGCGCTCGCCGGTGACGACGAGTGCGATGCCGAGGCTCAGTGCGATTTTCAGCGTGACGCTCGTGGCGACGAACAGCCACGTCACCCCGAAGGAGTTCCAGAAGACCGGATCCGTGAGTACGTCGACGTAGTTCTCTATGCCGATGAACGTCGCCTCTCCGAACGTCAGAACCGACAGCGCACCCTCGCCGGCGAACAGGTTCGACGGCGCGGCGTCCGTGAACGAGATGCCGATGAGGTACAGTATCGGAAACAGCATGAACGCCGAGAAGATGAACAGTCCCGGCAGAACGAAGAGAAGCGACGCGTCCCGCTTGTCGAGGAAGGGAACGTCCTCGACCCGCCGCGCAACGCGTGAAACGGTGCTCATTGTTCGTCGTGATTACTCCCAGTTGTTACGGATTTCCTGTGCGGCCGCGTTCATCGCCTGTTCGACGTCCTTGCCGTTGAAACCCTTCGTGAGCGCCGCTTTCACCGGGTCCCACACCTGGTTCATCTTCGGGTGCGCCGGCATCGGGTAGCCCTGGGCGACCGAATCGGAGAACCCTTGGACGTTCTCCGAGAGGTCACCGCTTTCGGCGACGCTCTTCAGGACGGGAATGCTCCCGGTCTCCTCGGCGGCCTGTCGCTGGATGTCCTCGTTGGTGACGTACCACTCGATGAACTCCTGGGCGGCGGCGGTGCCGGCGTCGTCCTCCTCCATACCCTTCGAGAAGTACCAGAGGGTGATACCGGTGTACGGACGCGGCTCTCCGCCCTCCGGTTTCGGGAGTTTGACGACTTCGTAGTTGATGCCCTTCTCGTTGAGCGTGTTGAGGTACCACGGGCCGTTGATGGCGAAGGCGGCGTTCCCCTCCGCGAACGCCGACGCCTGCGGTTCGTACGCCGGGTCGTTCGGCATGTACGGAACGAAGTTGTCGACGGCGAACCGGACGCCCCGGACGGTCTCGTCCTTGTCGACGCCGAGCTGCTCGTCCTTCTCGAAGTCGAAGTAGTACCCGCCGAAGGCGTGCGCCCACGCGCTCAGGAAGTACGGGTCCGCGAAGGGCATCCCCATGCCGTACTGGTTGTTCGCCGGGTCGTGGAACTCGTCCATCACCGACTGCATGTCGGCGACCGTCTCCGGGGCTTCGTCGACGATGTCGGTGTTGTAGATGAGCGCGACCGTCTCGGCGGTGTGCGGGAGACCGACGACGTTGCCGTCGAACTGCGCCGCTTCTGCGGCCGTCCCCGTGAACTCGTCGAGGCTGACGTTCAGCGAGTTGCTGCGGTCGACGATGAACCCGCGGTCGAGGTAGTCGCCCGCCAGGTCGTGCGCCCACTCGAACGTCTTCGGACCCTGACCGGCCGGGATGGCGCTGGTCGTCTTCTTGCGCATGTCCGAGATGTCCGCACCCTCGATGGTGTGCTGAGACTGCTCGTTGAACTTCTCGATGTTCTGCTCACGGGTCGGAAGCTCCGTATCGGAGAGCGCGTACCACGCCTTCGCAGTCCCGGCCGGGCCGGACGACTCCGTGCCGTCGGAGCCGCTCTGGTTACCGCCCCCGTCTCCGCCGGAGTTGCCGTCGCCGCCAGAGGAGTCCGTCTCGCCCTGCTCTTGTACACCGACACAACCCGCGAGCGCGCCGATACCGGAGGCGACGCCGAGGTTCTTTAGCACGGTTCTGCGGTCCATTGTCATGGATGAATATGAGATGAATAAGTAGTTCACACCTTAAAACTTCGGATATGGCATGATTGTTAACACAATCAGAGTTCGGAACCGTTGGGCCGTTTAGAGCCCGAATTCCGTATCCTCCGCCAACTTTCACGACAAATAAATCCCGGTTCGTCCCCCGTCTCGCCGAAATCTACTACGAAATTATGCGTCACAAATTCCGATTTGAGAGTAAGAACTATACCATCGGCTCTCCACTCGTGGAGACAATGGGAACTGTAACGCTCGATAATCTCAGAAAGGAGTTCGACAACGGCCAGATCGTCGCCGTCGACGACGTCTCCCTCGACGTCGCCGACGGCGAGTTCATCACCGTCGTCGGTCCCTCGGGGTGCGGGAAGTCGACGACGCTGCGGATGCTCGCGGGGTTAGAGCAACCGACCTCGGGGCGCATCACCATCGACAGCGAGGACGTGACGAACGTCCACGCCCGCAAGCGGGACGTGGCGATGGTGTTCCAGAACTACGCGCTCTACCCGCACAAGACGGTCAGACAGAACATGGCGTTCGGCCTCCGGATGAGCACCGACCTCTCGAAGGACGAACGGCGCGAACGCGTCCGCGAGACGGCCGAGATGATGGGCATCGAAGAGCTCCTCGACGACCGGCCGAACGAGCTCTCCGGCGGGCAGAAACAGCGCGTCGCCCTCGGCCGTGCTATCGTCCGCGAACCCGACGTGTTCCTCTTCGACGAACCGCTGTCGAACCTCGACGCGAAGCTCCGGACGACGATGCGAACCGAGATCCAGCGACTCCAGAACGACCTCGGTACCACGTCCATCTACGTCACCCACGACCAGGAGGAGGCGATGACGATGGGCGACCGCATCGTCATCCTCAAAGACGGCGAGCTCCAGCAGGTCGGCGCGCCGAAGGACGTCTACCAGACCCCCGCCAACAAGTTCGTCGGCGGGTTCGTCGGGTCGCCGTCGATGAACTTCATCGACGTACTCGCCGGCGTCTCCGGGAACACGGTTCGTCTCGAAGACGACTCGGGACGGTTCGACTACCGTCTCGACGCCGCCGACTACCCGAGCGTCTCCGACGGTGACCGACTCTCGTTCGGTATCCGTCCCGAGGACGTGTTCGTCACCGACGCCCCCGACGGCATCGAGGCGACCGTCGAGGTCATCGAACCCATCGGGAGCGACAACTACCTCTACTTGGACCTCGCGCCCGACTTCATCGCCCGCGTCGACTCCAGCGTCGAACCCGAACCCGACGACTCGGTCGCCATCACGTTCGACGAGAGCGACGCCCACCTCTTCGACGGCACCAGCGGTGAGTCGTTGGCGTACCGACGGCAGACCGAGACGGTCACGACCCCGTCGGCGTAACCGCGGCGGTCGGGTCCGGTTTCAGTTCTCTTCGTTTCGGAAACTCACGCAGTCGTAGCCGCGGGAACGCCGTCCGGTAGGTAACCGTAGCCGCAGGAGCCCGTGCTGCGCCGCTCAGTCGGCGAGCGTCGCCGCGCGGACGCCCACGTCGATTCCGAGCTCGTCCGCGAGCGCCACCGTCGCCAGTCGGAGTGCGTGCGGCCATCCGAGCGGCGTCGCGCTGTCGGGCGTTCCGTCGTCGAACACCTGCTCGGGCAGATACCCCGTCTCCATGCAGAGCGGACCGTCCGGCAGGACGAGCGACAGCAACTCCTCGGTCATCGTCTCGAACGCCACCGCCCGGCTATCGTCGCACGCGTCGAGCAGTGCGGCGGTGCTCGCGGCGGCGTGTGCGCCCCACGCTGTCGAGACGGACCAGATTTTCTCGTTGCCCTGCCCGCGCTGCCGCCAGCCGTCGCCCTCGTACCGGACGAGCCCGCGCACCTCGCTCTCCTCGGGGTCGTGCCAGAGACCGTCGACGGTGTTCTCGACGTGGGCGACGAGGCGGTCGAGCCGCGTCGCGTCCACCTCGCCGATGCGGACGTACTGCCGGTGTGCTGCCGCCAGCGCCAACGTCGCCGAGTCGTAGCGGGGGTCCAACTCGCCGGCGCCGAGTCCCTCGTCCTCGTCGGCCTCCACACACTCGCGGAGCGCGTAGATTCCGCGGTCGGCCACCCAGAGGTCGTCGAGCGCCTCGTAGATGCGGTCGGCCTGCTCTCTCGCGTGCGCCGTCGTCTCCGCCGAGAGGTCGGCGTTCGCGACTGCCGCGTACGCTTCGAGGAACGTCGCCGCGGTGTGACTGAACCGTCCGTTGGCGTCCTCCCAGGCGTTCTGACAGGCGATGGGACGACCGTCGGCCGCGAGTGTGTCGTCGAGGCCGTCGAGCGCGTCATCGAGCGCCGCGACCAGGTCCTCGCGGAGTTCCGCGTCCACCTCGTCGACCACCGACGCCAGGAACGTGACGACGCTGCCGGTCTGGTCGGCCTGGTAGTCGACGCCGTCACCCGCTTCGAGGCGGCCGTTGGCCCACCCGGGCGCGAGCGTTCCGTCGCGGGGCCAGACGCGATGCGCCCACGTGCCGTCGCGCTGCTGGGTGAACAGATACGCGCGTGCACTGCGGTCGGTCCACGAGCCGAGGTCGAGTCCGACGTAGTCGGACGCCTCGTCGACGAACAGCGAAATTTCGGCGTCGTCGCGGAACCAGGTGTAGCCGTAGCCGCCGGAGTGCGCGTAGTACGGGTCGAAGTCGGGGCCGGCGATGCGCAGGCCGGTCTCCGCCGACAGCAGACGAAGCACGCGGACGTCCGCCGTCACCGCCTCCGGGTTCGGCGCGTCGTCGGGGATCGAGAGCGTCTCCGCGTCGGCGGCTCGTCGGAGCGCGTCGGCGTCGGCGTACGCCGACGTCAGTTCGTCCACCCGCCCGAGCGCCGCCTCGCGGTCCGTCGCGTGCTCGTCGGTCAGCAGCGTCACGAGCGTCGCGCGACCCGAGTCGAGCGGGAGGAACGCGACGAGGTCGCCGCTGAGTCGGTCCTCCTCGTATCGGTCCTCGGAGGCCGGTCGGGGCAGTTCGACCGCCGCGTCATCGAGCACCTCGGCGAAGCGCGCCGGAACCTGCCCGTGGAGGTCCGAGAAGCCGGTCGCGCTGCCGACGAAGTCGTGTTCGGTCGTGTGGTACAGTTCGACGGCGTTCTCGTGGCGGAGTTGGCCGATTCGCGTGTCCTGTGCGTTCGGTGCGAAACCCGCGTAGGCGACGAGTTCGGCGTTTTCTCTCTCCTCGTCGAGTTCGACGTGCGTCACGTGCGCGTCGTCGACGGTGAGGTCGTACTGCGTGAGCGCTCCGACGGGCGTCTCGCGTTCGGTGGCGACGAGCGCCGTCCCCTCGTGGTACGCCTGTGAGACGGTCTCGTCGGCATCGAACCACTGAACCTCGCCGTCGACGCGCAGGCCGAGGCGGCTCCGGTCGATTCCGTTGCGCCCGGTCAGCGGGTAGCCGAAGTCCCGGAGCGACCCGTCGCGGTCGACGTGGACGAGTCGCCCGCCGAATCCCGAGAAGAGACCCGTCGTTGACCGGCGTTCGCCCGGAAATCGCGTGTTGTGACCCTCGTGTCGCTTGTAGTCGTCGAGGGCGTCGCGGAGTTGCATTGAGAGTGTGACGCCGCGCCGGGGTAATAACTCTTGGTGTAATTGTTGTTCACAGTTTTCGGGCAAAGCGCAACAGTGATACTCTCTCACTCGTCTCCCCGTGTATGCACCATCCCGGTCCGCCTCGTTTCGTCTCGGTCGGTGAATCCGTCGAACTCGCCCCGCGGAACCCCGACCCGGCGGGGTCGTACCGCTGGTCGGTCGCCGCCGCGCCCGAGGAGAGTACCTTCGACGCGGGCGACGAGCTGTCCGTCGGTACGCCCGCAGGCTACCCGGAACCCGAAGACGACGAGAACAACAAGGAGAGCGGCCCGGTCGTCCACTTCCACCCGGACGTTCCCGGCGCGTACGCCGTCGAACTCGACGCGCCCGACGGGACTCACGAACTGACGGTTCGAGCCTTCCCCGACGAGCGTCGCGACGCGCAGTTCTCGGTCGCCGCCGAGGACCTCCCGCTCCCGGAGTCGGAACTGGACGACACCCCGATTTCGGTCAGCGGACCGTTCAACAACCACCTGATGGCGACGGACCGCCCGCGTCGTGTCGGCGACGACTACGTGCTCGACGTCCGGTTGCTGCCGGGCGAACACACCGCTGCCTTCTCCGTCGAGGACGACCTCGCGGAGGGCGTCCGAACCAGCGTCGACGTCGGTGGCCTGGGCCGCCCGCGCGTCCGACTCGACGCGAGCGTCGACGGTGACGAGGTGGTCGTCACCGCGACGCCGAAGAGCGCCCCCGACAGCGGGTTCTCGGACGCCGACCTCCCCGTCGAGTTCTACCTCGACGGCCGCGACGACCTCGGTGAGGACGACGTGGAGATCGCCGGGCGCGAGCTGCGCGTCCCCGCCGACGCGCTACCGCATCGCGCCCGAATCCACGCCGTCACTGTCGGCGAGCGACGAAGCATCGGCGACACCGTCGTCCTCGACGCAACTGGTTCGGAGTCCGTCGGCGTTACTCGCCCGAACGACCCCCCAGAGTGGGCGGAGTCGCCGACCGTGTACGAGATTTTCGTCCGCTCGTTCGCCGGCGAGACGCTCCCGACGACGTTCGCCGAGATAGAGCGCCGCGTCGAGTACCTCCAGTCGCTCGACGTCGACTGTCTCTGGCTGACGCCGGTGCTCGCCAGCCCGACGACACACGGCTACCACATCACCGACTACTTCGACACCGCCTCGGACCTCGGGTCGCGCGAGGCGTTCGAGTCGCTCGTCGACCGCTGCCACGAGGCCGACATCAAGGTCGTCTTCGACCTCGTCGTCAACCACGCCTCGCGGGACCACCCCGCGTTCCAGCTGCACGCCGCGGGCGTCGAGGAGTACGCCGACCACTTCCGCCGCGTCGACGCCGACCGAAACGTCGTCGACGTCGACTGGGCGGGCGACGATGTTCCGGAGTACTACTTCAACTGGCAGCGCATCCCGAACCTCAACTACGACTCGCTCGCCGTTCGGTCGTGGATGCTCGACGTCGTCGACGAGTGGGCCGGCGTCGTCGACGGCTTCCGCTGCGACGTTGCGTGGGGCGTCTCGCACGCCTTCTGGAAGGAGGTCCGCGACCGCGTCCCCGACGACTTCCTCCTCCTGGACGAGACCATCCCGCGGGACGCCGACTACCACGAGGGCGAGTTCCACATGCACTACGACACGACGCTGTACGAGACGCTCCGCGACGTCGGTGAAGGCGAGAAACCCGCCGACGCCGTCCTCGACGCGCTCGACGACGCGGCGTGGGCCGGGTTCCCCGACTCGGCGGTTCACCTTCGGTACGTCGAGAACCACGACGAGGGCCGCTACATCGACGAGTGCGACGAGGCGTCGCTGCGCGCGGCGGCGGCGACGACGTTCACCGTCCCCGGCGCGCCGATGATCTACTACGGTCAGGAGCGCGGCGTCCCCGAGCAGCGCGGCCCGATGCGCTGGCACGATGGCGACGCCGACCTCACGGAGTTCCACCGCGCGCTCGCGTCGCTCCGGGCGGCGACGCCGACGCTGCGCGACGGTAGCGTCGAAGCCGTCGGGTACGACGTCGTCGACGGCGACGCCGACGCGGTGACCGCCTACGCGCGCGAAGACGAGAACGGCCGGTACGTCGTCGTGCTCAACTTCGACGCCGACCCCGCGACGGTGTCGTTGGACGACCCCGTCGAGGCGACGGACCTCCTGACCGGCGAAGCGGTCGTCGCCGGCGACGACCTCGACGTCGTCGACGCCGTCGTCCTCCGCGCGGCGTAACTCCGACTCGCCCTGTGTAATCCCGACTCCGCCTCGCCCTGCGTGACTCCCCGGTTTTGGCAGCTATCCCCGGCAATATACTCTCTCGCGGTGATTCTATCACTGTGTCTTAAGTACCCCACCCGGATTCATACACGTATGGACGACGCCGCACTCGGAAACGTGCTCCAACAGTTCGGTCTCTCGGACAAGGAGATAGACACGTACCTCACGCTCTTGGAACACGGGGAGGCGAAGGCGAGCACCGTCGCCGACGCCGCCGGCGTCTCGAAGCGCTACGTCTACAGCATCAGCGAGAAGCTCGAAGACCGCGGTTTCGTCTCGGTGAACGACCACGTCGTGCCGACGACGATTCGGGCGAACCCACCGGATGAAGTCATCGAGTCGTTGACGAAGAACATCGAGACGATGCGCCCGGCGCTGGAGGCGCGCTACTCGCAGGCCGCCCCGCAGACCGAGCGGTTCGAGGTCATCAAGTCGCGCGTGACGGTGCTCAAACGGATTCGCTCGCTCATCGACGACGCCGACGAGGAGGTGACGCTGTCGATTCCGGCGGCGAACCTCGACGAGGTCGCGGATTCGCTCCGGGGGGCCGTCGAACGCGGGGTGCTCGTGTTGCTCGTCGTCGCCGACACCGACAGCACCCCGCAGACGAGGTTGGAGGGCGTCGCGAGCGTCGCGCGCGCGTGGACCGAACCGATGCCGACGATGCTCACCGCCGACCAGCGGGTCGGACTGGTCGCGCCGACGGAGATGATAACCCGAACGAACAGCGGCGTGCGCGCCATCGCCTTCACCGAACCGCGTCTCGGTCCGGTCATCGTCGGGTCGTTTCTCGGCAACTACTGGCCGATGGCCCAGCAGGTGTACGTCACGGAGCCAGTTTCGCTGCCGGCGACGTACACGAACTTCCGCCAGGCCGTTCTCCAGACGACGCTTCACCTCCGGGCGAACACGCCGCTTCGCGCGAGAATCCGCGGCCGCCGTACCCGCGGCCGAAACGGCTCCGACG